>CAYZDV010000034.1:0-17658 GCA_964477275.1 uncultured Eubacteriales bacterium | reverse complement strand
TGGAATGTCAGCGGCGACAGTGCTTCTGGTCAACACGAGTTCAGTTTCCGGCGGGGGTTTGGTACTTATAGTGTCACGTTAACTGTTACAGATGCTAGCGGTGGAGAAGAGTCAGAAACTAAGAATATCACACTATAGGCCAGCCGCGAATCGTCCAGATGAGCGATCCTGGGGAAGATCCCGGCCCCGTCCACGCCGCCTTCGGTCACGAGGAGATGCAGGAGCGGGTGGAAGTTGATGCGATCGCCGAAGGTCTGGACGGGGACAACGATCCCGGGGACGAGCGTTCCGCCCGCAAGGGCCTCATAATAGAACGTAAGGGACTGGACTGCCGCAGAAAGACTTCAAGGGAGGAAATCCCCCCCGAAAATGATAAAGGGTAGATGCCCTTGCGGGGCATCCGCCCTTTACGTTCGAATAAAATTTAGTTTGGGGACACGTACAAAGACTACATGTCCCCCGGCATGTCCCCAGAAAGGATAATTCGTTTTTTGCTGTGCCGGCTTGATGAGCATTCATTGCAGTGATTTTGCCCCATCCCATCGTGGGGAATGATAAAACATGATACGCGGGGATGTCAAATTGAGCTGAAGGAGAGGAAAGGGGCCGGGAAGCCGCAGACAAGCCAAAAAGCGTCAGAAATCTGACAGACTTCTCCTCCCCGGGCAAGAGAAGATTACGATAAATATTCGTCCGAGGCCCCGGCGGCCGTCAGAATTTCCTGCGAGGCGATATGAGGGGGCGGAGGTCTTTCTGCCACAAAGGTCAGCTTGAGGTGCTGGATGATAAGGACAGCCGCTCCAGAGATTTGTACTTGAAGAAGATGCGCAGCATACGGAAATGGTGCCGGATTCTGTCGAAACGGGGAATGTTCCTGGGGGGTTCAAACCGAGGAGCGGGCCTTAAAAATTTCCCGCTTCAGGGTCGCCTTTTTGATCCTTTTTTCCTGAGGAACTACACCGATTCCCGGAAGCTGAGGGACAGCGATCGTCCCTCCAGAACCGAGCTCAACAGGCGGGTCAATCAAATCCTCGGCATAGTATCGCTTGCTCGCCGATAGGTCATTGGGCAGTTGAAAATGGGGAAGGGCTGCCAGATGGAGGTTATGAGCCCTCCCGATGCCTGACTCCAGCATCCCCCCGCACCAGACAGGCATCTGCCTGGCCTGACAAAAATCATGGATCTTCCTGGCCTCGACAATTCCTCCCACGCGGCCGACTTTGATGTTGACGATCCGGCAACTTTCCATCTCCCAGGCCTGGCGCGCGGAGTCGAGCGAAAGGATGCTCTCATCCAGACAGAGAGGAGTCCTCATCTCCGCCTGGAGGCGGCTGTGGTCCCAGAGGTCATAGGGAGGGAAGGGCTGCTCGACCATGAGGAGGTCATGCGCATCAAGCTTTTTCAGGGATTCCCTGTCCTCGAGGCTGTAAGCGCCGTTGGCGTCCACCTGAAGGGGCAGCTGAGGGAGCTCCCTGCGCAAAGCGGCACAGATCTCATGGTCCCACCCTGGCTTGATCTTGACTTTCACCCTCCGATAGCCTTCCTGGAGAAAAGAATGGACCCGGGCCACAAGGTCAGCAATGGTCTCCTGGATTCCGACGCTCACCCCGGCAGGAATCTCTCGTCTCACCCCGCCGTAAATCTTCCACAGAGGCTGCCCCTCGCTTTTTCCCAGCAGGTCCCACAGGGCCAGCTCAAGACCGGCTTTGGCCATCGGATGGCCGCGGAATTTCCTCGCCTCCCTGGAAAAAAGCTCGGGATCAACGATGGATTTCTGGAAAATAAGGGGAATCAGGAAATCCTTGAGGATGTGCCAGGCCGTGAGGGTCGTCTCGTAGCTGTAGAGGGGCCTTTTGCCGGCCACCATCTCTCCGTAGCCGCAGATTCCCTTAGTATAGACTTTGACCAGGATGAATTCGCGCTCGTATTCCCGGCCGAAGCTTGTCTCAAAAAAATGGACATAGGGAAGCTTCAAGAGCAGGAGTTCGACTCTTTCCGGCTTCATTATTTTTTTGCTCTTTCTTAACGCATGGATCCTGCCGATGCGGCGTCTCAATAAGGAAGCTTTCTTTCTCGGACCGTGCGTTCTCTTTTCAAGCCTGTTCGTGGAGCCTGATCCACTTTTTCAGACCAATCTTCTCGTAGACTTCGATAATTTTCTCGGCCATGGCTTCGGCCGAAAACCTCTGATGGACAAGCTCGTATCCTCTCTGGCCCATCCGGGAAGCCAGGCCCCTGTCCTCGTAAAGCCTGAGGATGGCCTTGGCCAGGGAAGCAGGGTTCCGGGGCGGAACGATGAATCCGGTCTCGCCGTGAATGACCACCTCAGGGATACCGCCGACCTTGGTGGCCACTACGGGAAGCCTGCAGGCCATGGCATCGAGGATGCTGCTCCCCAGTCCTTCAAGATAGGAGGAGAGGACGAACACGTTAAGTGAAGCAAGAATCTGGGGCACATCCTCACGAAAACCCAGGAAAAAGACGATATCGGTGAGGCCGGACTCCCTGGCCTGGCTGTTCAGTTCCATATGCAGGGGTCCTTCGCCGACGATGACCAGCTTGATTCGAGGGGACTGGTCCCTGATGATTTTCATGGCCTCGATGAGATACTTATGGCCTTTATGGTCGGCGAGGTGAGCCACGATCCCCACCAGGAAATCATCCCGGGTAAAGGAGAGCTCCCGATGGAGATAATCGCTCGGAGTTGCTTTCTCGTAGGGCGAAAAATCAATTCCGGATGGGATGACCTCGATCTGGCCCGGCTCGACCCCTCCTTTGACCAGGACGTCTCTCACACCCTCTGAAATGGCGATGATGGCGGAGACATTCTTGCGGTATTTGCAACGGGAAAAATAACTTTTCTTCAGGGGAAAATCGACACGCCGGGAGATGACCCGGTAGGGAACCTTGGCCAGGGAGGCTGCCGCCGAGCCGACGGCCACGGCGTGGGCATCGTGGAAATGGGCCAGGATGCATTTTCTCCGCTTCATGGCCAGGGCCAGCCGCAAAACGGCAAAGGGGTCAAACTCCCCCCGGATCCTGAGCGGAAAGACCGGAAGCCCTTCTTCCTCGGCTTTCTCGTGCAGGGGACTCCCCGGCTGCACAACGAATACAAAAGGCAGGCCTCGTCGCCTCAACGCTCTGGCCAGGAAAAGAGCCTGCCTCTGTCCGCCCCGCCACTCCTTTCCGGAATCAATATGGAAAAGGCTCAATTTTCTCTCCCTTTTTCCAAATCTCTCTCAGCTTGGCGTAGCGGAGAAAGATGGCGTAGCCGTGAAGCACAGAGATGACAAAGCCGGCAAACCCGTCCAAAAAGCCGGCCCTGAATAGAAAGGTTTTCACAAACCGAAAAAATGGAAGCAGAACCAGGTGATGCCAGCGGCATTTTTTCTGGCGGGCGTAGAGTTTTTTGGCCCCGAGCTCTGAGAATGCGTTGATCCGCTTCAGATGCTCGGAGATATCCCGGTAAGTGAAGTGATGGATGGCCCCCTCGAGCTTCTCCACCACGCCCTCAATCACCAGCTCCTCGTGGACATAGGCCCCCTCCCAGCGCGCCTTGTCTCTGCGAAAGAGACGGATTTTCCGGTCCGGATACCACCCGGAATGGCGGATCCACTTCCCCAGATAATACACCTGTCTGGGCATGGAGAAACCCGAACACTCCGGCTCGGTCTCCTTGAGCTGGAGAAGTTCCTGGCGAAGCTCAGGAGAGATTCTCTCGTCAGCGTCCAGGGATAGAATCCAGCCAAAAGAGGCTTTGCTGTTGGCAAAGTTTTTCTGGTCGGCAAAATCCGTCCACTTCCTCTGGAAGACCCTATCGGTGTATTTCCTGGCCAGCTTGAGCGTATCGTCCGTGCTGAAGCGGTCGACAACCACGATTTCCGAGGCAATCCCCTGCAGGCTCTTGAGGGCCGGTTCAAGCCTTTTCTCTTCGTTGGAAGTGATGATGACAGCCGAGATATCCATCATTGACATGTTACCACAATTTAGGGAGGACATTAATGGGGAAGGCCCCTTTTTTGAAATGCGGCGCCAGGCGGCGGCAGCTCTATCATCATCTTCGCTCCCGGCGAAGCTGCCACGGCTTTGAAGTCAGATGAACGGGATTATTGATACGCCTTCCATTTCTTCGCAATCCGCTCCACCGCATCCAGAGAGGCCTGGATTTCCTTCTCGCTGTGGGCAGCCGATATGGCCCCGTAGCCGTGGAAGACGTTGAACCCCTCCTCGAGCATGGCCAGCTTGAAGATTTTCTCCCGCATTTCCACATCGCAGACATCCGGGTTCCAGACCTGCTCGGGAAGCTCCACCCGCTCGAGAGTCTGGCGAAGAAACTGCACTCCGACAAGCGAGCTGCTCTCGGCGATGGAGTCTCCGTAGCCGGTGCACCTGACGTTAAACCCATGGGCCGAGAATATCTCTTCGATGCCTTTTCGGACTTTCGCTCCCAGGCGTCCGATTCGAGGATAGATTTCCGGGGCGTGCTCGACCAGAAAACGGATAAAAGTCAGGCCGGCGAGCATGGCTGCCGGATGGGCGCAAAAGGTCCCCCCCTCAAACTTCACCCTCTTTTCTGTCTTTGCCCCGGGACCGCAGAGGGCCATGACCTCCTCCATCCCGGCCACGGCGCTGACAGGCATTCCGCCGCCGACGGCCTTTCCCAGCACGGTCAAATCCGGCTTGATCCCGTAGAGCGTCTGAGCGCCGCCAGGATGAAAGCGGAACCCGGAGACCACCTCGTCAAAGATGAGCAGGGCCCCGTATTCCCGGGTCAGCTCCCTCGCTCTCCGCAGATAATCCCTATGGCTGAAGATGAACCCGCCGGCGCCGATAAAGGGCTCCAGGATAAAGCAAGCGGTGCGCTCACCGTATTCTCTGAATTTCTCCTCCAGGTCCTCAATGCTGTTGAACCCGGTCACGACAATCATCGCTTCCACGCCCGGAGGCAGGCCGGCGGATTCCAGATGAACCATTCCCCTGTCATAGTGAGTAATACCCTTCAATGCGTAGGGATGGGCACCGTGCCAGCCTCCCCCCACCTTCATCACCAGCTCCTTGCCGGTAAAGGCCTTGGCCAGCATCGCCGCATACATGGTGGCCAGTGTCCCGCTGGTGGTGAAACGGATTTTGTCTGCTTCGACCTGGTGGAGAACGAGCTCCGCCAGCTCGACCTGATAGCGGCCGGAAAAGCCTGTGGTCAGTCCCTGGCTTTTCTCGAAGGAATCCTTGAGGGCGCTGATGACCACCTGCGGGTTGTGACCGAGAACATTGGCGAAATGGCCCTGCCAGAAATCCACATAGATGCGACCATCCGCATCCCAGACCCTGGAGCCGCTGCACTGGACATCAGAGAAAGGAAATGGGCTGAAAAGCCTGAGATTA
Organism: uncultured Eubacteriales bacterium; assembly: GCA_964477275.1. Taxonomy (GTDB): domain Bacteria; phylum Acidobacteriota; class Aminicenantia; order Aminicenantales; family Aminicenantaceae; genus CAYZDV01. Next base: position 12,276 of record CAYZDV010000034.1, on the reverse strand, counting down.
TGGCTTCCGCCGCCGATGAGAGACCGCGAAGCCCGGTTGAATAAATCCTCTGACTTTTTGTGCCTTTCTCTGTAATTCCGGACAAGGTCGCTGAGCAGTCTTTCTTTATCCATGCCAACCCCTCTCACTCAAAGAGATAACACCCCGTCTGACCATTTTATCGGATGAAAATCGAAGCGAACACTTTTTTGTGAATAGATTAGAGCAACGGGCAAAAATAGTCAAAAATTTTTCTCCGGGTTCGCTCAGGGGTCGAGGAACCCGGAGACGCTGATATTCCTCTCCTCGAGACTCCGCCCGAGAGCCTTCTCCAGCCTGGCCCAGGCCAGGTTGTAATCGACGAGCGCCCTGAGCTCCAGGGAGCGTTCCCTGGCCATCTCTTCCTGGTACTGGAGGACGAAATAGTTGGTGGTCAGCCCCACCTCCAGCTTTTTCACCTCGGCCGCCAGCCTCTTTTCCGCCAGCTCCCGGGCGAGCCTGTAGGCCTGAACCCTCTTGCCGCTGGCCTCGATTTCCCTCACTGCGTCCTTGACCTCGAGGAAGACCTGCCTCTCCAGGTTCTTCAGCTCAAGCTGGCTTTTTTCCATCTCCATCCGCGCCCTGGCCAGGTCGGCTCTTGTGGTGAAGCTGCTCAGGGGGATGGAAAGGGTCAGTCCCACTGTCCAGTTATTGTAGAGAAGCCTGAACGTGTCCCGAAAAGCATCCGAAGGGTCGCCTTTCTCTTTTCCGACGATGATGCCCAGGAAGGGATTGTCGTCCTGGTAGATAATTCTGTCTCCCGATTGCCCTGGACTCCAGTAAGAGAGCCTCAAATCCAGGCCGGGGAGCATCTGGTTTCTGGCCACCATCAGGTTCGATTCGCTGCTGGCGATGCTCTTTCTCTGCATCTTCAAATCGGGTCTTTTCTCCATGGCCTCCTTCAAAGCGTCCTCCACCGAAACGTCCCTCTGAATGAAAACGGGCTTATCGGAGGGAACAATGGTCTGCGAGTTCAACGCTTCCTCGGGCAGGTTGAGCAAATTTTTCAGCACATCCTCACTCCTCCTGATCATTGTCTCGGCCTGAAGGATGTCCGCCTCCCGCGAAGCGACCACCGCTTCGGCGCTGAGGATTTCGATCGGAGCCAGCTTGCCCACTTCCACTTCCTTCCTGTTCTTCTCCAGGAGGTCCCGGCCGAGCTGAAGTGACTGCTGCTTGACCCTGTAATCTTCAATGGCATAAAAAAGATTCCAGTAGGCTTCCTGAACCGAGAAGATCGTCTCGGAGAGGATTTTCTGGAACTGCTGGATGGAAATATCCAGGTTGTTCTGGGCGACGATGATCTCCCGCCGGCTGGCCCTGAAGCCGAAGTTCTTCAGGAGGGGCTGGGTGAAATCAAAGCGCAGCATGCTTCCGTAGCGAGGATTGAGGAGCTGGAAGCCCGCGGTGGTATCGGAGTGATTGCCGGCCAGGGAGAGGGAAAAGCTGCCTCCGGTCGGAATCTGCTGAACAAGGGAAACAGAATAGTTGGCCCCGTTGTCGATCACCCTCTCCGCCTGCTCAAGCCACCAGTAAGAAGGATTTTCCCTGCGCATGTTCTCATAACCCAGCTCAAATCGAGGCAAGAAATGCTCCCGGGCTCTGGCCAGGGAAACACCGGCCATCTCAGGATTGTAGACCTCGATGGCGACGCGAAGGTTGTCTTTCAAGGCCCGGACAATGCACTCTTCGAGCGAGAGAGATTGAATTCTCTCCTCCCCGGCGAAAGACGCCCCAAAAATCAGGGCCGGAATCAAAACCAGAACAAGGCTTTTTTTCGTCCTCACTTTTCTCCTCCCGGATGTAGTTCTGCAGACAATGACCGCAAGACAGTGCCTGCCCATTTATTCGATTTATTGATGTTCGCAGAATTCATGGAATCCATCTTCCCCGCAATACGGGTTCCCATGCGAGATCGCCACGTCGCTTCGCTCCCCGCGATGACACCTTTATTATCAAGTTGCGATAACTCTTTTTTCTATTGATTCCATCAAATCATACGAATTTATCACGTTCAAGTTCAAGCACGCCCGCTTAGTATGAACGCAATAAATAAAGTGACAGCGTATGCGCGGCGCTGAGGAGGATGCAAACGGGAAGTGAAACAGGCTCAATTCCTCTCGGTTGCCGGGGGTTCGGAACTGTAGCGCGGGTAGGCGTTCAGGTCCAGAGAAAAGGAAGCGACTTTCCCGGCCTCGAGTTTTTTCAGACCGAGAGCGGCCACCATGGCTCCGTTATCGGTGCAGTATTCGGGAGAAGGAATGAAGGCCGGAATCTTCCTCTCCTGGCCGAACTCGGTGAAATGATTCCTGAGCTTCCTGTTCCGGGCCACTCCGCCGCAGAGGATCAGAGAGCGGGGTTTGAACGCCCTGACGGCCTGAGAGAGATTGGTGACCAGAGCCCGGATCACCGCCATCTCGAAGCTGGCTAAAAAGTCGTTCAAATCCGGGCTTCTGCGGGAAATTTTTCGCTCTCTGATCAGCTTCAGGGCCGCTGTTTTCAGGCCGCTGAAGCTGAAATCCAGGCTGCTGTCGGTCATCCGGGGAATGGCGAAACGGAATTTTGCGGGATTCCCTTCCGCTGCCAGCCTGTCGATGACCGGACCCCCCGGGTAGCCCAGACCGAGAAACTTGGCCACCTTGTCCAGGGCTTCGCCGGCCGCATCATCTCTTGTTCTTCCCACGAGCCGGAAGTCGATGGCTTTCCTGAGGAAAAAAGAGGAGGTGTGGCCGCCGGAAACAACGAGAGCCAGGCCGGGAAAAGGGATGTCCCGGTTTTCAAGAAATGCCGACTCGATGTGGGCTTCCAGATGATCAACGGCAACCAGGGGCTTCCGGAAATAGTAAGCCAGGGCCTTGGCAAACGAAAGTCCGACAAGCAGCGAGCCGACGAGTCCCGGGCCCTGTGTGACAGCAAAAGCCTCCATCTCGTCCAGCCGGCGTCCGGCCCTCCTCAGGCATTCCTCGACCACATAGACAATGGAAGTGATATGCTGGCGGGAAGCCAGTTCCGGGACCACCCCGCCGAACGGAGCGTGAAGCTCATCCTGGCTGAGAACAACGTTGCTCAGGATCTTGAAATTGGCGCTGACCACAGAGGCCGAAGTCTCATCACAGGATGTCTCAATACCCAGGACATTCATCCCGATTCTCCGGGTTGCCTTTTTTTCTCTTCTGGAGCCTCTTCAAGTTTTTTCCGAAAGGAGGCCCTATGATTCCCTCTTCGGTGATGAACGCGGAAATGGACCTTGCCGGAGTCAGGTCAAAAGCCGGGTTCTGAACCTTCACCCCTGCAGGACTCAGAGGCCGTCCCGCAAGTTCCCTCACTTCCTGCGGGCTTCTCTCCTCGATACAAACAGCGCTTCCATCGGCCAGGCTGAAATCAACGGTGCTCAAGGGAGCCGCCACATAAAAAGGAAGCCTGTTTTCCCTGGCCAGAACGGCCAGGGAATAGGTGCCGATCTTGTTGGCCGTGTCGCCGTTTCGGGCGATTCTGTCCGCACCGACGATAACCAGAGAAATCCGGCCCTTTCTCATCAGGTGGCCGGCCGCGTTGTCGGTGACCAGGGTCACCGGTATTTTTTCCCGGACAAGCTCCCAGCAGGTCAGGCGGGCGCCCTGAAGAAGAGGCCTTGTCTCGCAGGCATAGGTCTCGATCTTTTTTCCCTCCTCAATCGCAGCCCGGATTATCCCCAGCGCTGTCCCATAGCCGGCTGTGGCCAGGCTGCCAGTGTTGCAGTAAGTCAGGACGGACTGGCCGTCTTCGATCAGGCTTTTCCCCCAGAATCCGATTCTCCTGTTAGTGGCGATATCCTCTTCCTCAATACGGAGAGCCTCGCTGATCATTCGTTTTTTAAGCTCGGCAAGCCCGAGCGTCCGGTATTTCCGGAAAGCAGCGTTCATTCTCTCCATCGCCCAGAAGAGATTGCGGGCCGTGGGCCTGGTCTTCTCCAGCCGGCCCAGAATCCGCTCGACCTCGTCATCCAGATTTTCGGGTTGTTGAATTCTCGCAAGCCCCAGGGCGACACCGTATGCGGCAGCCACTCCGATGGCCGGCGCGCCGCGGATGGCCATCTTCTCGATGGCTTCGGCCACCTCGTTCTCGTCCCGGCATTCGAGATAGACTTCTCTCTCCGGCAGCTCTCGCTGGTCGATCATCACCACCCGGTCCTTCTTCCACTCAATGGAAGGCTTCATGCTCTTCTTTCTCCTTCCAGTCCGGGGTTTCGGGCCCCCTCCATTTCCACCGCTTCACCCATTTCAGGTAATGGGACTCGAACTCCTTCCATTCGATGTGAGAAAGCATCTCCTTGAGCCTCCGGTAACAGAACACAATCTGAAGGTCGTTGTCCCTGAAAACCTCTCCGGCAGGGAGTCCCAGCTCCCTGGCCATCAGCGCCTCATCAAAGCTTTTTTGATAATCACCGAGGTGGCCGAAGACCTGGGAGAGAAGATAATGATAGAAGCCGCAGCTGAAATCCTTCATGGTCAGCTTTTCTGCGCTCTTGAGAGCGTCGGAGAGAAGCTTTTCCCTTTCTTTTCCGGTCTCCTCGAGGGCTTTCTGGAGCAGCGCCTGGGTGTGCTTCTGGGAAGCCAGGATCAACACCGGACGGAACCGGGAATTCTGGAGAAGATAGCCATAGACTCTGAAGGCCTGGCTCTCAACTCCGAGCTCCTCCAGCGAAGAGGCGAGACCGAAGAGAGAGAGGTCCTGGGCCCATTCTTCTCCTTTTTCAAACCCCAGGGAGAAGGCATTGCGGAAGCTCTCCCCGGCCTCCTTCCACATCTTCAGGTTCAACTCTGCCATTCCCTTCAGCATGTATGCCTGGGCTGTCGGATGCCTGTTCACAGCGCGGCCGGCCTCATCCAGCGCCCGCTCGAAAGAGGCCATCGCCGTTTCACTGTCATACAGGCGGGTGTGCTTCTGGGCCTGGGTGTAATGGAGCTTGGCCTGCTGGAGATGGGAGATACAGCCGGAAAATGAAAGGAGAGAAAAAATCAACAACGCGGCAAGGCAGGCCCGCTGACATTTCCTGGACGCAAGAGGAATCTCGAGAAGTGCGCCTCTATTCATTTTTTTCTTCTTTCTCTTCCAGTCGTTTCCGGACAAAGTCGGCAATGGCTTTCTGGACCTTGCTCCGGGAGAGAAGGTCAAGGTGAAGGGAGGCCATTTCTTTCCCGAAGGCTTCAAGCCCGGCGGTCAGCCTGGATTTGTCTCTGATGGCCTCGATATCCCGGCTGGCGCGGCCGACTCGCTCCTCAAACTCTCTGACGATCATCCGGTATTTCGTCGCTTTGAGCTCTTCGGCGAACAGAGCCACGAGGAACGGCTCCTCAAGGCCTAAAAGAGGATAGAGCCTGACAAAAGCTTCCCTGAGCGCGCTGAGGTTTCTGCTTTCGATTTCCGCCCGGTAAGCCATGTTCAGGGCAGGAGCGGCGGTGAAAAAATCGAGCACGAACTCATCGGGCTTGTCCTGGAGACGCTGGGGATCAAGCCAGACTTTCCAGGAGAAAATCTTCTCCTTCCATTCCTTTCTCCTTCTCGCAGCCCAGAGAAAAGCAGCCTGGAGCAGGGGAATGTAAAGATAGGTCTGGAGGGGGAAAATCCTGGACACGAGGCTCAGCCCGCCCTCGATGGCTCTCTCAACCGGAGATTTTTCCATGGCCTGTGAATATGATAAGGATTCCGTGCCGACGAGTAAAGAAAATTTCCATCAAGGCGTCTCACTTGATCTCGAGCAGGGCCATGAATGCTTCCTGGGGCACTTCAATCCGGCCGATTTTTTTCATCCTCTTCTTTCCGGCCTTCTGCTTCTCCAGGAGCTTCATCTTCCGTGTGTAATCTCCGCCGTAGAGTTTGGCCAGAACATCCTTCCGGTAGGGCTTTATCGTCTCCCGGGCGATCACCCTCTTGCCGATGGCCGCCTGGAGGGAGACCTCGAACTGCTGGCGGGGGATGAGGTCTCTCATTCTTTTGACCAGCATCCGTCCTTGCGAGCAGGCTTTCTCCTGATGGACAACCAGGGAGAAGGCATCGACAACCTCCCGGTTGATCAGGATATCCAGCCGGACGAGCGGCGCCTCCCTGAACCCGGCGAACTCATAGTCCATGGAGGCATAGCCCTGAGAAACCGATTTGAGCTGGCTGTAGAAATCGACCACCACTTCGCTCAACGGGAGGAGGTAGGTCAAAAAGATGCGCTGTGGGCTGATGTATTCCATCTTTTTTTGCTCTCCCCGGCGGCTCTCCAGTAGCTTCAGGACGGCGCCCAGGTATTGATCCGGAGTGATGATCAGGGCTTCGATCATCGGCTCTTCGATCTTCTGGATTTCTTGGGCCGGGGGAATCTGGGAGGGATTATGGTATTCTCTGGCCTGGCCGTCTTTTCCGGTGACCCGGAAGTTGACGCTGGGAGCGGTGGAGACCAGGTTGAGGTCGAATTCCCTCTCGAGTCTCTCCTGGACGACTTCCCTGTGGAGAAGCCCGAGAAAGCCGCAGCGGAATCCCATTCCCAGGGCCGGGGAATTTTCCGGTTCGAAAAGAAAGGAGGAATCGTTGAGCCTGAGTTTCTCCAGCGCATTCCTCAGGTCCTCCACGCTGCTTTGGCCGGCCGGAAACATCCCGCAGAAGACCATGGACTTGGCTTCCTTGAACCCTGGCAGAGGCCGGGCCGTCCGCCTCTTCTGTTCGGTGATGGTATCCCCGATCCGGGCATTCCTCAATTCCCTGATATTGGCAATAACGTAGCCCACCTCTCCGGGCTCCAGGCGGTCCACTTTCTGGGGCTTCGGTGTCAGGTATCCGACCTCTTCCACTTCGTAACCGGCTCCGGTGGCCATCATCTCGATCCGGGCTCCGGTGCGGATGAGGCCATCGATGATCCTGACCAGAATGACCACTCCGCGATAGGTGTCAAACCAGGAATCGAAGAGCAGGGCTTTGAGCGGAGCATCCGGGTTACCCCTGGGAGGAGGAATGCGGGCAACGATGCTCTCCAGGACCTTGTCGATGTTCGTTCCCTTCTTGGCGCTGACCAGGATCGCCTCCTCCGGGTCGATGCCGATGATCGTCTCCAGCTGCTCGAGGCTGAGCTCCGGGTTGGCCTGGGAAAGGTCGATCTTGTTGATGATGGGAATGAGGACGAGGTCATTCTGAAGAGCCAGATAGGTGTTCGCCAGGGTCTGGGCTTCCACCCCCTGGGAGGCGTCGATGACCAGCACTGCCCCCTCGCAGGCGGCCAGGCTGCGCGAGACCTCATAGGAGAAATCGACATGACCGGGAGTGTCGATGAGGTTGAGAATGAACTCCTGGCCGGTCTTCGATTTGTACTTCAGCCGGGCGGTCTGGGCCTTGATGGTGATCCCTTTCTCCCGCTCGAGGTCCATCGTATCCAGGACCTGGTCGCGCAGCTCGCGGGCCGGCAGGGCGCCGGTGATCTCTATGAGCCGGTCGGCCAAGGTGGACTTGCCGTGATCGATGTGCGCGATGATCGAAAAATTTCTGATTTTTTCCATGCCAATGAATAAGTATATCCAAGAAACCATGGAGAAATCCATAGCTGACCGATTTCCCAAACACTCTTTTATCCGCCTGTCATGGAAATGCATAGGCCTCTGTTCTCGTGGCCGGAGCTTGACATTTCGGCCTGACTCGAGTACCTTTGTTTTGAGATAAAGAGAGAGAAAAAATCTCCAGGAAGTCACCGAAGGAGGTTGCGATGTTTCTATTCGGCCCTGTTGGTCCCACTGAGCTTCTCCTCATCCTGTTGATTGTCGTCATCATTTTCGGAGCCCGAAAGCTCCCGGAGTTAGGAAAATCCCTGGGCGAAGGAATAAAGAATTTTCGCAAATCCATCAGTTCGAAAGAAAAAGAAAACGAATCCCTTTCTGATAAACCCCAGCCTCCGGCCAAGGAAGAATGATGCGTTGCCTCGAAAACCCCTCTCACTTCCCTCTCAGCTAAAACCCTGAAGATGTCCCTGCACGCCGGCTTCGACCTGGGCGGAACCCACCTGAAGTACGGAATTGTCGATGAAGCGGGAAGTGTGATCTTCGACGGCCAGGAAAAAACCCCTGAGACCATTGCCGATCTCATGGAGATCATCCGCAAGACATGGGAAAGGCTGAAGAAAAGGCAGAGAGAAGCGATCAGAACCGTCGGCTTCGGGTTTCCGGGCATCTTCAGCCCTGAAGAGCAGAGAATCCTTCAGTCTCCCAACTACGCGGAGCTCGATAATTTCGACCTCATCTCTGCCCTCTCACGTATCATCGACGTCCCTTTCAGGGTCGACAACGACGCCAACATGGCCGCCTTCGGAGAATACAGATGCGGAGCGGGCCAGGGCGTGCAGAGCATGGTCTTTCTTACCATCGGCACAGGCCTGGGCTCGGGCATCATCCTCGAAGGCCGGCTCTGGCACGGAAAGTGCGGCTTCGCCGCCGAACTGGGCCATGTCACCGTCAACCCCGATGGGGAGAGATGCAACTGCGGCTCCCAGGGCTGCCTCGAGACCGAAGTTTCCGCTCCCAAAATCGTCAAGAATTACCTGGTCCTGAGAAGTAAAGAGGAAAAAATCACCTCAGAAGAGGTCTATCATCGAGCCCGAAAAGGGGACCAGGATGCCAGCCAGGCCTTCGCCCGGGCCGGCTATTATCTCGGCATCGGCCTCTCCATCGCCATCAACTTCCTTAACCCGGAGATGATCCTCATCGGCGGCGCGGTGACATCAGCCGGCGACCTTCTCCTCTCCCCGGCCCTTGAACAGGCGAGAAAAAGGTCCTACAAGGCCTCTTTCCGCTGCTGCCGCATTGAGAAAGCCACCCTGGGAAACAGAGCCGGCTTTATCGGCGCAGCCATATGGGCCAAGGAGCAGACCACAGAATAATCCCCCGATCCTGACGAAAAGAGCCCTCAAGGCGAAAGGATGACCTCCATGACCTTTTTCAGTTCTTCACCGCCTGTCCGGTTCTTGAGAAAGACATGGAGGAGGCTCTTCCCCTGGCGCAGCCTGTCCACTCCCTCCTCCAGAAGGATTGGAACTTCCACTTTGTGCATCTTGCCCCGCCTGATTTTCAGCTCATCCTCGCTCATGACAATCTCCACGGCTTCCTCCCGCTCCCAGACAATCTTTCTCTCAAAATCCCTGAGCTCGATGCGAAGGTCGAGGGTCGTCTTCAGCCGACCCTCATCGGCCGTGAACCAGATCGCTCTGTAGGGAATCTCCAGCACCACCGTTCCTTCAAACCTTTCCGCCTCGGAAACCTCGCGTTCCAGCTTCCAGCGGAAATCAAAAAGCCTCTTTTCCTGGAAGAACGTCTCCTGCGCCCTGGCTTGAGCCAGGGTGAGCTCGTGCATGTACATCAGGTTGATTTCCCGCAGCGGAGTCAGGTCGTAGGTGACGAGCTGGAACTGCCCGGTGCATGTCCGGTCGATGAACTTGACCGGGAACACTCCGTAATACCAGAATTCCTGGCAGTAGGTGGAAGCGCCAAATCCCTGGGGGTAGGTGATGCGATCGGTGGGAGGCCCGAAAAGGATGAAGATCCTTCCCCTGTCGGTGAGGTATCCTTTTTTTCCCTCGGTGACGAACAGCTCGTTGGCCTTCTCCACCCGGTCCATGTACTCCATCTTGAACTCATTCTCTTCGGTAGCGGGGTCGGGATCGCGCCGCTTCCAGAATTCGTCCTTAAAGGCTTCTCTCTCTGAGGGAGGAAGCTCGAGAAAAATTTTCCGTTCCTTGCCGGTCATGATATACCGGATGAGCGAAAGAAATTCCGCATCATCCGGCGGGAGCTTCCGCTCCAGATTGTACAGCCGGCAGGAAGCAAGGATGAGAAGAAGGGTGGAGGCAAGAACGGCGACGGCGCAGACACTCCTGCCGAAACTCATGGCTCGAGACTTTCTTGAGCGAATCATTTCTTTTTCTCCTTTATGCCTCGATATATTTCTTGTTTTGCGGCTGGTCCGGGTCGAACTCAAAAAGACGAAGACGCTTCTTTTCATTCTTCGAGTCCTCTATTGAAATCGATGGCCTCTACTTTTAAGTTAAAATGAACCAGGGATAAATTCAAGGGAAATCGCACGCTCGTTTTTAGACATGGCGTCATAAGATGCTTAATTTGAGGGCAGTCTGCCTTGACTCTTCTTCTGGTGTCGATTATTTTAAAGAATCAACCCGTCGGATGGAATACCGAGGATCATCCCGAAGATTGAAACAAAAGGAGAACACAGATGGTTTCAATAGAAGGAGGAACGAAGTGGTGAAAAAATACCTGGGAGCTCTTCTCGTTCAATGGCTCATAACGGCAGTCTTCTCCTTTGGCCTGGTCCAACCCCACTCCAGTTCCATCAGGGGCCGAATTGTCGACAGCGAACGAAAGCCCCTGGCCGGCGCCTTCATTTATCTCCGATCACCCTCCATGCTGGGATTGAGGACTTACATCACCGCGGAGACAGGGCTGTTCAGGCTGCCCGGCCTTCCGGCCGGAAAATACAGCATCACCGTCGAAATGCCCGGCTATAACACCATTCATATCGACGAGATCATTATTGAGGTCGGCAAATCCATGACCCTGAGCATTCCCCTGGAGACATCCCGCACTGAAGAGGATGTCACCCGCGAGATTTCCTCCCCCACCCTCGATGTCCGGGCGGCAAAAACGTCCGAAATTCTCGACAGGCCGGTCTTGCAATACGTCCCCTTGCAGAGGGACATCCAGAGCATTATCGGCGCCGCAGCGGGCGTTGTTCCTGAGAGGGCCGTTTATCCTGAGAGTTTCTTCACCCATGGTTCTCAGGGAGCCGGAAACACCTACGCTTTGGAGGGCATGCCCGCCAACAGCCCCTTTGACCGGCAGCTCCTCACCAACATCAATTTCGACACCGTGGAAGAGGTGGAGGTGGAGACAGCAGGCCATCCTGTGGATGTCGAGTTCTCGGCCGGCGGATACGTCAACGTGATCACCAGGTCGGGCGGCAACAGTATGGGAGGAGGGTTCAATTTCTACCACACCAGCGCCAAAATCAGCAGCCCGCTGAGGTCCAAAGAGGAGCTTAAAAGCCCCGGCGCCGCTCCTCCGATCATTGATAAAAACATCTGGGATTTTTCTCTTTCCCTGGAAGGGCTGGTGTTTGAGGATATCCTCTGGTTCTTCGGCAACGCCCGGGCTCTCTTTCACAAGCAGATTCCGCCTTTCATTCCCTGGACCGACCCGCTGGGAACAGAGCACGACGATTTCGAACGGACAAACAAGGAGCTTCTCGGGTTCTTTAAGCTGAGCGGCCGGTTCATCCCCGAGCTCACAGCGTCAGCAGCGGTCAGCTTCGTCGACCGCTACCGCTCGGTCGATGAGGCTCCTGTGGACTGGAATCTTCCCCTGGAAGCAACCCGCGTCCTGAACCATGAGAAAAACACCACGGTCAGCGGGCACCTCCATTACATCATCGACCAGAATACGCACGCTTCGCTCAAGGCCGGCTACATTCATCATCTACAGCCTCTCCGTTTGAACGAGAATGGCCTGGAAAGCGCCCGCTATTTCGACGAAGGGACAGGCCGCCTCTGGGGAAGCGGCAGTTTCCACGAAACCCGGCTCCAGAAAAGATTTCAAGCGACCGCCTCCCTGACCCGCTTCCAGGACCGCTTCCTGGGCGGGAACCACGAACTCAGGGTGGGAGCCGAATACGAATACGCCTACGCTGAGCGGGGCACCTGGAAGCCCAATAACCTGATGGTCAATTATTATTACGGAAATCCTTACTATTTTGGCCTGGCGACCTCCCCGGAAACGGCCAACACGGTGGGCAAGGGCTTCGTCTCTTTTGCCGCCGCCGGAATACTGGAATCTGCTCTCAATGCCCATAACGAACTCCGGCGATTCGGCTTCTTTGGCCAGGATTCTGTGACCTTCGCCAGAAGACTGACTTTCCATCTGGCCCTGCGTTTCGACCACAGCGACACGACAATCCCCGGCAATATCAAGACCGACAGCGGGCATCCGGTCTCCCTCAAAATCGGCGAGGAGCTCATCGAGCCAGCCTACGAGGTGAACCCTTTTGCCGCCGCCGCAATATCGGAATGGAAGAAGGTCATCGTCTGGAATTCCCTTTCTCCGCGTCTCGGTTTGAGCCTGGACATTTTCGGCACCGGGAAATCTCTCCTCAAGGCGTCATTTTCCCGGTCCAGAGACCATCTCACGCTGGACGACCTCTCTGAACTCAACCCTCTTCATTCCTACCGCTCGCACCAGTTTTACTGGT
>CAYZDV010000033.1:0-18951 GCA_964477275.1 uncultured Eubacteriales bacterium | reverse complement strand
TGTCCATCATCACTCTCCTCTCGAATGCCAAAATGACTGAAAAGAAGGATTCCGAGAAGCCCGGCTCTTTGCTTTTCAGTATCCCTCGAGGACATGCGTCTCGTATTCTTTTTCCAGCCTTAGCTTGTGCGATTTTTCCTGCATGACGAGAAAATCAAAAAGCTTTCTGATGTCTTTGTCCCTGGTCTTGTCCCTGAGGCTGGAATAGAGTTCGACGGCTTTCTGCTCTTTTTGGGCGGCGAAAATTAAAAGGTCCTGGAAATTCATATCCTTGCCGGCCGGCTCTTCCAGGGTGTAGTCGCTGATTTTTAGGTCGATTATTTTCTCCGCCTTCAAGGATTCGAGCTTCTTTTCGGTCAGCTCCTGGAGAAGCTCCCTGTGTTTCCGTTCTTCTTCCTGAAGCTCGGAGAGCAGCTTCTTGAGACCCGGCGCCTGGCTCATTTCCATCAGCTCTCCATAGGCTTTGATGGCCTCTTCTTCCCTCTGGATGGCGAACCCGATGATGTCCGGAAAAGTCTCGAAATCCATTTTTTCTTCTCCCTCACTTTTCTTTGGCGGTTTTTTCATGCCCACAATCTGATGTGTTGCGTTCGGAAATGAATTCCCATTATAATGAATCGCTCATCGATGTCAACAGAACTCATCGAAATTCTCGATATTCACAGGAGGAAGTCCAAATGATCCAAGACTCATTGGCCCGGAAAGCTCAAAAACAGCTCTACAAGGCTGCCCGCGAAATTGACCTGGACCCCAACCTGCTGAAAATCCTGGAACGGCCGATGCGGGTTCTGAAGGTCTCTGTCCCGATCAGGCTCGACAACGGCCGGACCAAGGTCTTTACCGGCTTCCGCTGTCAGTATAACAACGCCAAGGGGCCGACCAAAGGAGGTGTGCGCTACCACCCTGAGGTCAGCGAGGACGAAGTGGTTGCGCTCGCGGCCTGGATGACCTGGAAATGCGCCCTTCTCGATTTGCCCTACGGAGGAGCCAAGGGCGGGATCATCTGTGACCCGACCAAGCTGTCTCAAAGCGAGCTGGAGAGGATGACCCGTCGTTACACGTCCGAAATCATGCCCCTCCTCGGCCCTCATATGGATATCCCTGCGCCCGATGTCTACACCACCTCCAAAACCATGGCCTGGATCATGGACACCTTTTCCATGATGAAGGGCTACACCGAGCCGAGCATCGTCACCGGCAAGCCCGAAATCCTGGGTGGTTCCAAGGGCAGGAAAGAGGCAACGGGTCGGGGGGTGGCCATCATCACCAGAGAATTCTTCAAGGCCAACAAGAAAACACTCAAAGGAGCAACAGTGGCTCTCCAGGGTTACGGCAACGTGGGAGGGCACGCCGCTCTGTTCCTCTCACAGATGGGAGCCAAAATCGTGGCTGTCTCCGATTATTCGGGATGTCTCGTCGACCCGGACGGCCTGAATGTCCATGGCCTTCTGGACTGCGTGGAGGAGCATGGCTGCATCATCAAGCATCCGGGGAAACAGATCGAACAGGAGGAGCTTCTCTTCCAGGATGTGGACATCCTCATCCCCGCAGCTCTGGAAAATCAGATCCACAGCAAAAACGCCCATCACATCAAGGCCAAGGTCATCGTGGAGGGCGCCAACGGACCGACCACGCCGGAGGCCGATGAGATCCTGGATAAAATGAACATTCCTGTTATCCCTGACATCCTGGCCAATGCCGGAGGTGTGGTGGTCAGCCATCTCGAATGGGCCCAGGCCCTGAGCGGGCTCTTCTGGGAAGAAGAGCAGGTCAACCAGGAGCTGGAGCGAAAGATGGTCAAGGCATTTCAGGAGGTCTGGACAACGGCCAGCAGGAAAAAAATCTCTTTACGCTGCGCCGGCTACACCGTGGCCATCGAACGAATCGCCGAGGTTTACCGCTACCGGGGTCTATTTCCGTGATCCCGCATGGAAACCGGAATATTTCTCTCCCGGGCATCGAGGACAGAAAAATCTGCTCGGTCCGCCGAACCCTCACCCCTCGCCGATTCCCATTTCTTCTTGATTTGGTCATTCATTTCCATTATCATGGAGAATCAAAAAAATGAAATCGGCGCAATTCGCGAGGCATGCAGCCCACTTCATCGCTGGCTGGTTTGTTCCCGGCCTGGGCCATGTGCTCCTCAGGAGATACTGGAAAGGCGGCATATTTTTCGCCTGCATTGCCTGCATGGCCGTCCTCGGCCTGGTTATGGGCGGCAGGATCTACTCTTTCCAGATGGAAAACCCCCTGACCATCCTGGCCTTTTTCTCTGATCTGGGAAACGGCCTTCTCTATCTCCTGGCCAAAATCTTCTCCTTCGGCCTGGGAAGCGTGCAGGCACAGACCTTCGAATTCGGCACGGCTTATATCGCCGGAGCCGGCCTTCTGAACTATCTCGTTGCCCTGGACGCTTACGATATCGCCTCGGGAAAAAAGAAATGATCTTGAAAAGCCATATCCTGTCAATGATTATCTATGCTCTGTTCGTCTGCATCGTCCTGGCCCTCATCCGGAGAAACGACAGGAAAGGCCAGATCAAATACGCTGTCTCCCTTTTTCTGATCATGGTCGTCGGAGCGCTGGTCTTTGGCTGGTTCATGTACCTCTTCACCATCTGATTCCATCTTCCATTCCTCCTCCCTCATTCTTTGAATCCGGGGGCGAATATGCTATAATCTGGCCGGAACCGATGGATTCTCCCCAATATGAGCCGGTCATCGGACTCGAAATCCACGCCCAGCTTCTGAGCAGAACAAAACTTTTCTGTGGATGCAGCACGGGATACGGAAATCCTCCCAACTCCCTCGTCTGTCCTGTCTGCCTGGGCCTTCCCGGCGCTCTGCCCGTGCTCAATGAAGCGGCAGTAGCCATGGCCGTCAAGATGGCTCTGTCAGTCCAGGCGACCGTCCATCTCCGCTCCGAATTCAGCCGCAAAAACTATTTTTATCCTGACCTTCCCAAAGGATACCAGATCACCCAGTTCGGCTCTCCTCTGGCCAGCGGCGGATATCTGAAAATTGAAACAAACGGCACCTCCAGGACATGCGGCATCGAACGCCTCCACCTCGAAGAAGATGCGGGCAAATCCATCCACTTGGGAGCGGCGGATTCTTCAAAAAAGACCCGCCTCGATTTCAACCGCAGCGGCATTCCCCTGCTCGAAATCGTAGGAAAGCCGGAAATTCGCTCTCCGGAAGACGCCGTCGGGTTTCTCAAGCTCCTGCGGACAACCCTTCAGTACCTGGAAATCTGCGACGGCAACATGGAGGAAGGAAGCCTTCGCTGCGATGCCAACATATCGGTCGGACGCAAAGGCTCAGAAAAACCGGGGGTGAAGACCGAAATCAAAAACCTCAACTCCTTCCGCTTCCTCCAGAAAGCTCTCGAGTATGAGACGCGGCGCCAGATGGAACTCCTCCAGGCGGGAAAACCGGTCATCCAGGAGACGCGGTTCTGGGATTCCAGAAAGAACAGGACCCTGACCCTGAGGAGCAAAGAAGAGGCCCATGACTACCGCTATTTTTCCGAACCTGACCTCCCGCCTCTCATCCTCTCGGAGAATTTCGTCAACGCCATCAAGGACTCCCTGCCAGAGCTTCCCTGGCAGAAAATGAAGCGGTTCATCAGCCAGTACAAGCTCTCCCGTTACGAGGCCGGTATCCTGACCTCGTCCAGGAAACTGGCTGATTATTTCGAAAAAACGGCCCGCGCTTCCCGGAATCCGAAGCAGGCCAGCCGCTGGATCATGAGAGAAGTCCTTCAGCATCTGAAGGAAAAAAACATCGAGGCGGACCAGTTTCCCCTCTCAGCCGGAGACCTGGCCGGATTGATCGACCTTGTGGAAAAAAAGGAGGTCACTCTGCGCAGCGCCAGGGAAAACATCTTTCCGGAGATGATCCGGAGCGGTCGAAAGGCTGGGGACGTCGCCAGAAAAGAAGGAATCAGCCAGATATCTGACGAAGGACAAATCAGGAAAATCATCGAAGAGGCGGTCGGGAAAAACCCGAAGCCCCTGAAGCAATTCCTGGAGGGAAAAACGAAGGTGGCGGGCTTTTTCGTCGGCCAGGTGATGAAAGAAACAAAAGGCTCGGCAAACCCGGAGCTGGTGAATACACTTTTAAAAGAGGTGCTCGAGCGCTGCCGGAAACGAAGAGCTGACTGAAAGACCGGGATGATTGAACTCTATCATGTCTGGAAACAGTATCAACCGCCCCGATGGGCGATCTCGGATATCACCCTTGCCGTCAACAGAGGGGATTTTCTGTTCGTCACCGGCCCCAGTGGTTCGGGCAAGACAACCCTGCTCAAGGTCATCTTTCGAGAGACTCTTCCCACCCAGGGCCAGATCGTCGTTGACAACAGAAACATCCTCCGTATTCCCAATCATCGAATCTACAAGCTCCGCCGGACCATGGGGATTGTCTTCCAGGACTTTCGTCTTCTCTTTCACAGGAAGGTCTTCGACAACGTGGCCACCGTGCTCCAGGTGCTGGGAGTTCCCCGCAAAGAAATCCGGAGGAGAGTCTTTAACGCCCTGCGCATGGTCAACCTCCACCACAAAATGTGGGAGTTCCCATCCCAGCTCTCCTACGGTGAGCAGCAGCGGGTGGCCATTGCCCGCGCCGTGGTTAACAACCCGAAGATTCTTCTGGCGGATGAACCGACCGGCAACCTCGACCCTGATCTGGCCAACGAGATCATGACCCTCTTCAAGGAAATCAACCGCCAGGGCGCGACGGTCATCATCTGCACCCATGACAGGGAGCTGATCCGCCACTTCGGCGAGAAAATTCTCTTCCTCTACAAGGGAAAACTGATAAGAAAGGAAACACTCTGATTGTGCAAAAAATCAACTATTTTCTGAGAGAGACCTTCAACAACCTCTGGCAGTACAGGGTCCGCAACATCTTCTCCGTCACCATCATCTGCCTTTCCTTTCTCGTCTTCGGAACCTTTCTTTCCCTCTCCAACAACATCTATTTGACAGCCAGGGAGCTCTCCAAGAACATGTATGCAGTGTTCTTCCTGGCGAAGAATCTTTCTCAGAAACAGGTGACTCACATCGAGGGAAAACTCCGGGAATCGCAGCTGGCGAAGAGCGTCCGTTTCGTCAGCTCCGAGGAAGCGCTGAAAAGGTTCGAGCAGAATTTCCCCGAACTGCAGGGAATCGTGAAAAATATCGATGCCAACCCCTTCCCGCCTTCCTTTGAAGTCAACCTGGACGAAAGCTCCCTTACTTCCGAGAGAGTGGCCGCTTTCATCGAGGACATGAGAGACCTCGGCGGAGTGGAGGATGTCCAGTACAACAAGGACTGGATCGAAAAGCTTCAGTCCCTGAGCCGCCTGGTCAAAGCCATCGGATTCTTCCTGGGGGGCATTCTGATCCTGGCCTCCTTTTTTATCATCTCCAACGTCATCAAGCTCAATGTCTTTACCCGGCAGGAGGAAATCGGGATCCTCCGCCTGGTGGGCGCCTCCAATGCCTTTATCCGCATTCCCTTCCTCCTGGAAGGAATGATCCTGGGAATGCTGGGAGCGCTGGCCTCCCTTGTTCTGCTCTTTGTGCTGATCGAGTTCTTCCCTCTTTACCTCGGAACCTCACTGGGTGTGCTGAATGAGCTGATTACCTTTGGCTATCTCACCCCGCTCCAGATGTTGATGATCATCGCCGGAGGGGCGATGATCGGCCTGTTCGGCAGCTTCAGCTCTCTGGCGCGATTTCTGAACATCTGAGACAGTTCTCTCCTCCTTTTTCTTCCAGGTGCTGCATAGATAGACGGGTCGAACATTTGCTTTCAGGCAGACTTCCATTCCGGATGAGTCGCCAGGCGATGAGCCTGCCGCAGCGGCTCGGGAATCCTGAACCTTGACGAACGAAGAACGATCTCCCTGGCCTGGGCGAAGCCAACGCGGTGCCCGGGAGAGACGAAGATTGGCCGGACGTTTGATCGGGTTCTCAGGCTGAGCCCCACCCTCTCCTGATTATCATTGACGAAATAGGTGAATTCTCCTCTCTGGTGCGGAGGTGTGTCAAAGGGATAGAAGGCCGTTTTCGCGCAGCCGACAGTGCAGATGTCCAGAACCACTCCCACAAACGAAGCCAGCCCCATTTTCCGGGGATGAGCGATTCCGTTTCCGTCGATCAGGGTCACGTCAGGCCGGTTTTTGAGCCTGCGGAAAGCCTTCAGAAAAACAGGCCCTTCTCTGAACGCAAGGAAGCCGGGAACATAGGGAAACTGAATTTCCTGCGTCTCCAGGGAAGCTTCCAGGATTTCAAACTCTGGCAGCTCGAGCACAACCACAGCCGCCCGAATCATTTTTTGTTGAGAATCATAAGCGAAATCAGCCCCGGCCACACGCTTGACCTCCCGGCCACCCCAATCGAGAATCAATTTTGCGGCGAGGAGTTGCTGGACCCGAGCCGCTTTTTCCAGATCGACCCTTCTCATTTTTTCAAATGGATTTTCTCCCTCCCATCATACATCATCCGTCTTTCCTGAGGAAGCCCGCTTCGGCGAAAAATTCCCGACCTTATTCCCAGCTCAACACCCCATGCCGAATTTTCTTTTCACATTTTTTAATAATTTTTTTTCCTGGCGAGGGATGGTTCGCGGAAAAGTCCGTGTGAAGGACGAGCGGGCACGGTTCCTCGAGGCGAAGCCGAAAGGAGAGCGAGGACTGAACCGAGCGGCTTTGCCTCGCCGGGGCAAAGCCTGCGTGACTTTGAGCGAACCATCCCGAGCCCTCTCCCTCTTGTTGACACGGCCATACTCTTGTCCTAAAATTCCAGAAGAATGTCATCCCTCGGGCAGAACCTCAGAAGAGAAAGAGAGTTGAGGGGGATCTCGCTTCAAGAAATCGCCAGCAGCACCAAAATCTCTCTGCGGTTTCTTGAGGCCTTAGAAGAGGATCGCCAGGACATCCTTCCCGGAAAATTCTTCATAAAGGCCATCCTCAGAACCTACGCCAGCTTTCTCGGCCTCGAGGAGGATACGTTCCTGAACAAGTACTATGAAGAGTCTCTCCTGGAAGAGCAGTCCCGCCTGGCACGGAGGGGACCGGAAAACGAGGAAAAAGGACATTCCAAGAGAGTCAGGATAATAGGCGGCACTGCTTTTCTGGCCGTTTTTTGCGTTCTCCTTTTTGTCATTTTCAATCCCCTCAAAAAGGAGGAGGCTCCGGCTTTCGAAGAGCTCCAGGTCTCCGCCCTCCTTGAAAAGAAAACGCCCGCTTCGCTTCCGGTCACGGACCATTTCTCTGAGCCGTTTTCCGAACAGAGCGGGATGAGTCTGGAAGTCTTTTTCACCGAAGAGACATGGATTCAGATCTTCTCTGACGGGGAAATCAAAGTGGACGGCCTCAAAGAGCCCGGAGAGACGCTCACCCTGAAAGCCCGGGAGGAATTTCTCATCCATGTCGGGAATGCCGGCGGCCTCACTTACCGCATCAACCAGAAAAAAGGAAGGCCCCTCGGGTCTTCAGGAGTCACCATCAGAAATCTCAGGATATCCGCGGACAACTACAGAAAATTCCTCGAAGAGGAAGCCATCCATCAGCCTTGAAGCGGAAGGCGAACATGGAAAAGGACAGAAGGACAGAAAAAAGGGCGGACCCCCGAAAAGGGTCAAGACTCCTGGCCATCATCATCGCTTTCCTCATCGTTCTCTTTTTCGCCATCGAGCTCTTCATCCGCGAGGGGCAGGAATTGCCTCCCGCCTCTGTGACCAGCCTTCTTCTCTCTTTGCTCCAGATTATTGTTCTCCTTCTTTTCCTGATTCTTCTCTTCGTCTTCGGTCGCAATCTGATCAAGCTGCACATGGAGAGGAAAAGGAAAGTTCTGGGTTCGCACTTCAAGACAAAGCTCGTCCTTTTCTTCATCGCCCTTTCTCTCATTCCCACCCTTCTTCTCTTTCTTTTTGCCAGCGACCTGATCAGCCGCAACATCGAGCAATGGTTCAAAACCCCCCTGGATAAAATCATGTTCGACACCAAAAGCCTGGCCGAGGGCTTCCGGGCCAGCACCGAAGAAATCACCCGTCACCATGCCCGGCAGCTCAGCAGGGCCGTCGAAAAACAGAAGCTGATCGGCCCTGAAAACCGAACGCTTTTACTGGAATTCATGAGGGAAAAGCTGAACGAATACAAGCTGGATGAGATCAGCGTTTATCTGAACCACGAAGAGCAGTTCTCCTACCTCAATGCCTTTCTGCCTCTCGACAATTATAAAGAGCTCGACCGCAACAAGGTCATTCGCCTTCAGGCCGGCGAAACGGTCAGCAGCCTGGACCCGATGGGAAGCGGCGAGATGATCCGCAGCGGCATCTGCTTCGCTGTTCCTGATGTCGGCCTGGCGCTGATCGTGGCCGGAAAATTCATTCCCCAGAATTACGCCCAGAGAATCTGGAACATCAACTCCTACGCGGAGCGCTACAATCAGCTCAAAGAACAGAAGAATCCGGTTAAAACCTTTTATCTCATCACGCTCATCTTCATCACCCTTCTCATCATCTTTGCCGCCAGCTGGATTGGCTTTCATCTGGCCAGGGCCATCACGGTGCCCATCGAGAAACTCGCCCATGCGACCAAGGAGGTCTCCAGAGGAAGCTATGACGTCAGGGTGGAAGATCCCGCCTCCGACGAACTGGGAATCCTCATCGAGTCGTTCAACCAGATGGTTTCCGACCTCAAAGAGAGCCATCTCCACATTGCCCAGAAAACTTCAGAGCTGGAAGCCCGTAAGCAGCACATCGAGACCATCCTCAACAACATCACGGCCGGCGTGATCACCATCGATGCCCGGCACCTGATCACCACCATCAACCCTTCGGCCCGGGAAATGCTGTCCCTTCCCGGCAAAAACCTCATCGGAAAAAGCTACACGGAAGTCCTCCGCTTTCCCAGATACGGAGAGATTTGCCGGAATATCGAGCTGGGAATCCAGAACCAGTTCCAGCTCTACAGCAAAGAAATCACCATCGAATTCGAAAACCAGACCAGGACACTCGCCTTAACCCTGCTGCCCTTGACTCCTTCCTCTGACCGGTTTTCGGGTTTGATCGTCGTCCTCGACAACCTGACCCAGCTCATCAGGGCGCAAAAGATTGCCGCCTGGAAAGAAGTGGCCCAGCGGGTGGCCCACGAAATCAAGAATCCTCTGACGCCCATTCAACTCTCGGCTGAACGAATCCTGAAAAACATCAGGAAAAACAAGAAACTTTACGACCCGGTCATCAGTGAGGGCGCTGCCACGATCGTTCAGGAGGCGAGGGCGATCAAGGCCCTCATCGACGAGTTTTCCAACCTTGCCCGCATGCCCAAAATCCAGCTCCAGCCGTCCAACATTCACACCATCATCCAGCAAACCGCTTCCCTCTTCAAGGGAATATTCCCCGATATTGAATTTGACCTCCGCCTCTCTCCTGCCGTGCCGTCCTTCATCCAGATTGACCCGGAACAGATGAAAAGGGTTTTTATCAATATTCTGGACAACGCCGCATGTGCCATGAACAAGAAAGGGATGATCAGAATCCAGACTTCCTTCAACCATGAAAAACGAACCCTCGGGATTGAGGTCGCCGATTCGGGCCCCGGCATTTCTCTCAAGGCGAAAGACAGGCTCTTTCTGCCTCATTTCTCCACAAAGAAGAAAGAATCGGGTCTTGGCCTGGCCATCGTCCACAAAATCATCAGCGACCACAACGGCAGAATCAAAGTCGAAAACAATCACCCCCATGGGGCCAAATTCATCGTCCGGATTCCAGCAGGATGAAAGATAAAATGCTCGTCATCGATGATGAGGCCGGAATCCGGTCTTCGCTCAAGGGCATCCTGGAGGATGAAGGATACCAGATCAAAACCGCAGGGACCGGGGAGGATGCGCTCCATCTTCTGAGGACGAATAACTTTGACCTCATCCTTCTTGACATCTGGCTTCCGGAGATGAACGGAATCGAGCTCCTGAAAGAGATCAAGAAAATGGATGAGAATGCCCAGGTGGTGATGATATCCGGCCACGGGACGATTGAAACCGCGGTCAGGGCCATAAAACTCGGCGCCTACGACTTCCTGGAAAAACCGCTCTCTCTGGAGAAAGTCGTCCTGGCGGTCAAAAACGCACTGAAACACAAAAAACTGGAAGAAGAGAACATCCAGCTCAAGGAAAAGATGGGAGTGAAGTTCAGGCTGGTCGGAAAAAGTCCGGCCATCAAAAGGCTCAAGGAGGATATCAGGAAGGCCGCTGCGGCCAGCAGCGCCGTTCTCATCCACGGAGAAGAAGGGACAGGAAAGGAGCTCGCAGCCCGGCTGATTCATCTGGGAAGCCCGAGAAAGGACAAGCGCTTTATTCAGCTGAATTTCGCAGCCATTCCTGACGAGCTGATCGAAGAGGAGCTCTTCGGCCACGTCAGGGCGCACCCGGACGGCAGCGAAAAAGACAAGAAAGGAAAACTTCTCCTGGCTGACGGCGGAACACTGTTCCTGGATGAGGTCTGCGACATCAGCCCGAGGATCCAGAACAAACTCCTGAGAGTCATCGAGGAGAAGAAATTTGAACCCTTTGGCCCGAGCGATTCCGTCCCGGTGGACATCCGCATCATCTCTTCCACAGGCAAAAACATCCGGGAGGAGATCAGCCGGGGGCGCTTCAGGGAAGAACTTTTCCTGAGGCTGAACATCATCCCCATGTTCATCCCTCCCTTGAGGGAAAGGAAGGAGGACATTCCTCTCCTCATTGATTATTTTCTGGAATACTTCTCCGTCCAGGACGGCAAAAAGAAGAAAACGATGGACAGGGAAGCCATGGAGGCCTTCCTCAATTATCCCTGGCCAAGAAACGTCAGCGAGCTCATTAACGTCATCGAGCGCTTTGTGATCATGGTCCCGGATGAGGAAATCATGGCCTCCCATCTTTCCCTTCTCGTTGAGCCGAGAGAATTCCCTGCCCTGCCTGGACTCGATCAAAAGCAGTCCCTGGAGAAGGCCGGTCAGCAATTCGAAAAAGAATTCATCCACAGAATCCTCATCAAACACAACTGGGGCCTGGCCAAAGCCGCCTCTGAGCTCGAAATCAGCCCCGGAGAGCTGAGGAAAAAAATCGAATCCCTGAAAATCACCCTCTCCGGCTGAAAGGAAAAATGGGGGACATCCCCTGCAGGAACACCCTTTTTTCCGCTGAAGTTCGGAAAATCATGATGAAAGGGTATCCCTCGGGGGGGCATCTCCGATTTGCATTCAATCTTCTGTAGACCTCTCTGTTTTCGGTTGCTATAATGGATAAAATTTATCCGGAGAGGAGCCCATGGAAGCGCAGATACTCGAGTTCATCACCAGGATCAGGGACTTCATCTGGGGCCTTCCGCTGATCATTCTTCTTGTGGGAACCGGGATTTTCCTCACCATCATCCTCCGCGGGCTGCAGGTCAGAGGGCTTTTTTATTCTCTTTACCTGGCCTTCATTAAAAGAAAAGAAGACGGCGAACAGGCTGGTGACATCTCCCATTTCCAGGCCCTGATGACAGCCCTGGCTGCGACAGTCGGAACCGGCAACATTGCCGGTGTGGCCACCGCGATCGCAGCCGGAGGTCCCGGCGCCCTCTTCTGGATGTGGATAACCGGCCTCTTCGGGATGGCCACCAAATATTCGGAGGCGGTTCTGGCCATCCGCTATCGGGAGGTTGATGAGTTCGGAACCATGAGCGGCGGTCCGATGTACTACATCTCCAGAGGGCTGGGCTGGAAATGGCTGGGAACCCTCTTCGCGGTCTTCGCCGCCGTCGCGGCCTTCGGCATCGGCAACATGGTCCAGTCCAATTCCGTGGCCGAGGCCGTCAGAACCTCTTTCGGCATCCCCAACTGGACGACAGGCATCATTCTGGCTGCCTTCACGGCCATGGTCGTTCTGGGCGGCATCAAAAGCATTGCCAAGGTCACCCAGGTTCTGGTTCCCTCGATGATTGTCGTCTATGTCAGCGGCGCAATGGTCATCCTTTTTTTAAAATTATCCATCATCCCCCAGCTCTTCGTCCTCATCTTCGAATCGGCTTTCACTCCCATGGCGCCCCTGGGCGGCTTTCTCGGCGCCACTGTGATGCAGACCATGAGGGAAGGCGTAGCCAGAGGTATTTTCTCCAACGAGTCAGGACTGGGCTCAGCTCCGATTGCCGCAGCAGCGGCAAAAACGCCCAATCCCGTCAGACAGGCCCTGGTCTCCATGACCCAGACCTTCATCGATACTCTGGTCATCTGCACCATGACCGGACTGGTTCTCCTCTCCAGCGGCCTCTGGAACTCCGGACTAACCGGAGCCGAGCTCACAGCCCTGTCCTTCAACGCCTCGCTCCCTGGAGGAATCGGCCGGTACGTGGTCACCACGGGACTGATTTTATTCGCCTATTCGACCATCCTCGGCTGGTGTTACTATGGCGAAAAATCCATCGAATATCTGTTTCGCGAAAAAGCGGTGAAGACTTACCGGATCATTTTTGTCATATTTGTCGCGGTGGGAACATTCCTGAAGCTTGAAACCGTGTGGCGGCTGTCCGATGTCATGAACGGGCTGATGGCTTTCCCGAATCTGATCGGCCTCATCGGCCTGAGTGCGGTCATCATCGCCGAAACAAATAAATATTTCTATACCAGGAAGACAAAACAAGAATAAGGCCGCATCCGATGAGGACGGTCAGGGCTGCGTCAAAGTCCATTCCGGGAGATTCCTCTGCGTTTACACACCCCGAGATTTGTGCTATGGTTAGGTATTCATTTGGAAAGAAAAAATGAAGGCTCAACCTCTTCGCATCGTCATCAGCTCGGCCCGCAAGTTCATCAGCGTCGGCGCCCTCTCCCGTCTGTGGACCCTGGTGAAAAATTTCCACCCCGCCGACATTTCCTCCCTCATGAGCTATCTCACCTTCAGAGAAAAGCTCATCCTCTTCAATGTGCTCCTCGAAAACAACAAGGAAAAAAGTGCTGAAGTCCTGAGCGAACTGGAGCCTGAAGATGCCGTCGAGATCCTGAAACAGATCCAGCTGGAGCGAATCACAGAGCTGCTCAAATTCATTCCCTCCGACGACCTGGCATCGATCCTCGACGAGCTTCCCCCGGAAATGAAAGAATCTGTCCTGTCTGAAATGGAGGACAAGCCATCAGAAGACGTCAAGGAGCTGCTCCTCTATCAAGAAGAAACAGCGGGCCGGATCATGTCCCCCAACTATTACGCCCTTGACCAGGACACCAATGTTTCCGACGCCATCACCGCCATGCAGCTGGAGGGAGACGTTGAGTCGGCGTTTTATCTCTATGTGGTGGATGCGGAAAACCGTCTGGTCGGTGTCGTCTCTCTGAGGCAGCTCCTCTTTTCCCGTCCGAACACCAAGCTCAAAGAAATCATGACAAGGGACGTCATCAGCGTCCATCCTGAAACAGACCAGGAGGAAGTGGCCCGGAAGGTCGCTGACTACAACATTGTGGCCATCCCCGTCGTCGACTCCGATACCAAGCTTGTCGGTGTGGTGACCGTCGATGACATCATCGACATCATCGACAAGGAAGCGACCGAGGACATCTACAAGATGGTCTCCCTGGATAGAACAGACAGAATCCAGGACAGTCCTCTGAAATCGATCAAGAAGAGAATCCCTGTTCTCGCTTTCAGCCTCATCACCGCTTCGGTCGCACCATGGGTTGTCCATTATTTCGAAGGCGCCATCAAGGAATTCGTCACTCTGGCTGTCTTTATGCCCCTGGTGATGGCTCTGGGTGGGGTGGCCGGGAACATGACCATTATCATCATCGTCAGGGAAATTGCCACGGGCCAGGCCGGCTGGATCACAGCCAGGAAAGCTCTGCTCAAAGAGCTCACCGTAGGCTTCAGCAACGGCCTCATCATCGGGCTTCTGTTGGCCATATTCTCCTACATCCTGATTAAAAATCCCTTCCTCAGCCTCATCCTGGGGCTGGCCATCATCATCAACCTCTTCGTCGCCGCTCTGGTCGGCACTCTCATCCCTCTGGTATTGCGACTCCTCCGTCTCGACCCGGCGCTGGGTTCGGTCAACCTCCTCACCATGTGCACTGATACAGTCGGCGCCCTCACCTTTCTCAGCCTGGGAACCTTCTTTTTAACCAAACTCGCCTGAGCCGTTCATGCCTCTCGAGCAAAGCGAAGCCATTGTTTTGAGAACCTTTAACGTCGGCGAGCAGGACAAAATCGTTATCTTCTTTTCCCGTGACAGGGGAATCATCAAGGGCATCGCCAAAGGGGCCCGAAAATTCGGAAACCGCTTCGGAAGCTCTCTCGAACCCCTTTCCCGCGTCGCCTTTTATTACTACGAAAAAGAAAGAAAAGAGCTGGTCACAGTCAGCAACTGCGACCTGCTTGAATCTTTCTTTGACATCCAGGCTGACCTTCAAACATCCTTCACCCTGAGCTATTTTGCCGAATTGATTGAAGAATTTGCGCCCTCCAGAGCCGGCGAGGAGACGCTCTACCGGCTTTTGCTTTCTGTGCTGGAGGCAATCAGAGAGGGAGGCAACATCGCATTGCTCACCCGGTACTTTGAGGCCTGGATGCTTAAAATTCACGGCGTCCTTCCCGATTTTGCCTCCTGCAAGAGATGCCGGAAAAGTCTTCAAGAGCCGGGCTGGCTCTCTCCAAAAAAAGATGGCGTTTACTGCGGGCGCTGCGCCCCTCAAAAGAAGGATGAAGTCAAACCCGAACTCGGCGCTTTTGTCCTCTGGATAAAAAAGAATCCTCCGCCAACAACAGAACTTCCGGCCTTTTCCACGGAACAACTGAAGGCCATCCGGAAAATCCTGAAAGAAATCATCGTCTACCATCTGGAAAGAGAACCAAAGACTTTTCGTTTCCTGAGCTGATGGACGGGCTTCAGGGCTGAGCGACAAAAAGCAACGAACGCCAGGACGGTCCTGACGTATTGATTTTTTGGCAGAAAAAGATAAACTATAAATCTTTCATCCACAGACTCCATGAAAGGAGCGGTCATGAGCCAGTGTCATATCTGCGGTAAAAACATCGATCCTGCAAATCCCCATTTTGTTCTTCTTTTCAACAAAGAAACAGTCGAGGATGGCCAGAGAAAAATCCTCCATTCCGCCGAAGGAATCCCCATCTGCGGCGAATGCGGAGAAGAGGGCTTTCCTTCGGTGCTCAGGCACTTCAAGATCATCCATGATGCCGATACGGAACTCGAAAAAAAGATGGCAGCCCTAAAAAAGTCGGTGGACATGCTGGAGATGATGAAGCTCTACGGCATCTCCGGAGAGAAAGCCGGAACAAAGAACCAATACCTGACGAAATGTCCCTTCCATAATCAGGACGCCTCATTCCTCATCGATGCCAGGAACAAGGAATATTTCTGTTTCTGCGAGGGCCTGAATGGAGACATGTTCAGTTTCGTCATCAACTACGACCGGGACGTCAACCACAAACACACAACCCTGAAACAGGCCGTTGACTTTCTCCTGAAAAATTTTCCCGTTTCCTGACATCTGCCAGTTTTGCGGAAGCTTTTTTCCGCTTCCCGTTTATCCAGTTCCGGTTCACAGGCGGTTCTTCGCTCCCTCGGGCGACCTCCCGCATACATATCGGCAGCGAACCAGAAGAGTTTCATTTCCTTGAAATTCATTTTTTTTTGTGGTATAGATTATCAAAAAGTAAAATTCCTCACCGATTCACCATGGAGGAGACGAACGATGAAGAAAAAAGCCCTTATCCTGGGATGTGTGCTTCTGTTTTTTTTGACTTCCATGGAATTATCCTTCGCGCAGGAGTCCGGCGTTCTTCAGAAAATCCAGGTTTCACAAATCGGCCAGATTCTGGAAGTGAAGATTGTCCTGAGCCATTACTCTTACCACCGCCAGTTCAAACTCTACAACCCCAGCCGGGTCGGCATCGACATCTTTAACATCCGAAGCATCCAGACCCCTCAGCGCATCAACGTCAATGCCCTGGGAATCAAAGCCATTCGTGTGAGCTCGGTGAAGCCCGACATTGCCAGATTGATGTTTGATCTCACGGATGAGATTCCGCCCTATGTCACCGAGAGGTTCGAGGGAGGACTGCGCATCCTGTTCTGGGCAGAAGAAGCCCCTCCTCCGCCGCTCCCGAAAGTGACCGAAGAGATTGCGGCCGCCATCTGCGACATCAGGGTTGAGCCGCTCAGCGTCCAGCCTAACCAGCCGTTCACCATCGACATGAGCGGGACTCAGAATGCCGAGGCGATGGTCGTGGATGTGTTCGATGCCTCCGGAGCGAAAATCGCCACCCAGGAGCTGGCTCCGGAATCTCCACGCTGGGAGTTCAGCCTCGATCAACCCGGACAGTACACCGTGATCGGAAAAGCCTTCAATGTCCAGGGGAAACAGTCCGAGAACGCCTGCGAAGCGAGAGTCCTCATCAACTCTGCCCCTGTTTCCAGGCTGGAGTGCAAAAGGTGCGATGCCAGGGCCGGGAAGATAATTGTCCTGGATGCTTCCGGCTCCACTGACCCCGATGGAAAGGTGGCCAAGGTCGTGTTTGAAGCCAATGACGAAGAAGGAAATCTGGTGGACAGCTTTGCCGCGCTCGAAGAGCCTTTCCTCTGGGAAAAATCATTTGCCAAGAAGGGCATCTACTCTGTGTCCGCCGTGGCCATCGATAACCTGGGAGCAATATCAGAGCCGGCCAGAGTGGAAGTCCTCATCCGTTACAAAAAGCTCTACATTGTCGTTGACGCCGCTGGCCTTGCGGCCCGGGGCCAGGGAACTTATGTGGGATATGCGGCGGGGCGTCTGGGAATTCTCTATCGATTCTCCCGTAAACTGGACATCATCATCGCTGGCGGAGGAGGCTACACGCCAATCGATTCTGACCCCTGGGAGCATTTCACCACGGCCAGCCTGATTCTCAACATGCATGCCGGCCCTGTCTTCATCGGCCTCGGTGGAGGATACACCTCCAGGTACAAGACCACCATCCAGAACGGCTACGGCGAGCTCATCACCAATCTCGGCTTTGACCTCTTCAGCAGCTCAAAAATGGCGGGCTCGATCTTCATGGAAGCATCAGGGCCTGTCGTCGACCTCTCCACCCAGAAAAACCACAAATTCATGCTCGGATTCCGGCTCGTTTTCTGAGCACAGGTCGCAGTCCTGAAAAGAGCCCTGTCTGGCTCGTAGACAGAAGCTTTCACTTCAAGGGTCCCACAGCCTTTTCAACCGCCTCTAACACTTCACAGGATTCCACCGCTTTTTTCAGCCGGTTGATGTCGTCATAAAGAGGCCTGTCTTCATCGAGGAAGTCGACATGTTTGCGGATGGCTTCGTAGGCGGCCCGGACTCCCCTGCTCGGCCTGTCCGGCTTTCGAAAATCCACGGCCTGGGCGGCGGCCATCATTTCAATGGCCAGCACGGCCTGGGCGTTATCGATAATCTGCCGCGTCTTGAGGGCCGTGGTCATGCCCATGCTGACAAAATCTTCCTGGTCGGCGGCTGCGGGGATGGAGCCGGTGGCAGCAGGATGGGAAAGGATTCTGTTCTCACAGACCAGCGCACCGGCTGTATACTGGGAGAGCATCAGGCCGGAGAACATCCCGGCTCCCCTGGTCAGAAAGGCGGGAAGTCCCATGCTCAGGTGAGGGTTCATCAGCCGGTTTGTCCTCCGTTCGGAAAGGACGCAGACAGTGGTGATGGCCATGCCCAGCAGCTCGAGGGCAAAGGCCATCGGAGTCCCCTGAAAATTGGCGCCGGTCAGGACCAGGTCTTCATCGGGAAAAAAAGTCGGATTATCGGCGGCGCCGTTGAGCTCGATTTCGATCATGGACCGCGCCCACCTGAGAGCGTCGCGGGCAGCGCCCATCACCTGCGGCGTGCTCCGCAGGCTGTAGGAATCCTGGATTTTCTTGCCTTTCCGGGCCAGGAGCTCGCTTCCTTCGGTGATCCGCCGAATATTCTCGCTGGCTTCAAGCGCTCCGGGATATCCCCTGACTCTATGCAGCCTTTCATCATAGGCCTTCATGTTGGCGTTAAGAACCTCAAGGGTCATCGCAGCGGCAATCTCGGCCTGCTTGATCCAGCGTGCGGCATCGGAGATTTCCAGTGCTCCCATGCCGGTGATGACATTGGAGCCGTTGATGGTGGCCAGTCCATCGCGGGCCTCGTAAACGATGATCGGTATGCCGGCCTTCTTCATCGCCTCCCTGGCCGGCATCCGCTGGCCCTCGTAAAACGCCTCTCCTTCCCCCATGGGCACCAGGGCCATCTGAGCCATCGGCGACAGGTCGCCACAGGCGCCGACCGATCCTTTCTCGCACATCACCGGAGTGACACCCCGGTTCAGGAGTTCTTTGAGCGTTTCGACGACGACGGGCCTGAGGCCCGAATGGCCGTGGCAGTGGCAGTTGATCCGGCTGAGGATGGCGGCACGGACGACACCGATGGGCATCGGCTCTCCGTATCCAGCAGCATGGCTGTAGATGATGTATTTCTGGTATTTCTCCACCTGCTCCTGGGTCAAAACCACTTCGGAAAGCTCGCCGATGCCGGTGTTGACTCCGTACATGATCTCTTTTTTTTTGATCTTGTCCTCCAGCAGGTCCCGGCATTTTTTTATCCTGGCCATGGCATCGGGATGAATAGCGATCTCCTCATTCTCCCGGGCCACCTGGACGACGTTCTCTATGGTCAGGCTGTGACCGTCGAGGGTGATTGTCATGATGGCTCCTCCTCATGATCGGGATCAGGCCTCCGCCCCTTTCAACAACCGCATCTTCCCGGGCGTGAATCCTGAGCAATTGCATCTCTGCCCTTTCCATCTGGGTCCAAGGCCATGGGAAGGGCCAGAGTCCCGACCGTTTTATGAACATACCACTCTAACCAAATCCGCAGAAGAAGGCAAGAACCTCTCCTCTGCGCTTCATAACGGAGGGGAAAATTCCTTCTTTGCCTGAGTGCGGG
>CAYZDV010000032.1:0-19068 GCA_964477275.1 uncultured Eubacteriales bacterium | reverse complement strand
GCTTTGTCGGTTTCCTGGCCGCCAACAAGCACATCGACGGCATGAACGACGGGGTAGCCGGCATCGACGCCTCTCTCCGCCCGGGTGAGGCCTTCCGGATTTCCGGTCAGCTGGCTGTCAGTTACGGCGACCACGACCAGGATAACATCGCCTTTTATGTTTGCCCCAGCTATGATTCCCAGTCCCTGCATTTTCACCTGGGTTACGCGCATCTCCAGGAGAATTTTGGCGACAACATCAACCAGGTCGGGTTCGTTCAGGATGACAACCGCCGGGAGCTGGATTCGGGCCTGGGAATCGCTTTTCTCAGGAACAGAGGCCAGCTCGAGCAGGCAAAATTTGTCTCCAACGCCAATGTTTACTGGGGGATGGACGGCACCCTTCGAAGCTGGCAGGTTGACCAGGGGCTCATCTTTGATTTCACCAGCAAGTTCTCTCTGACGGCCCATCACACGCAGGAATTCAAGGCCTCAGACGGCCTGCTCTTCGAAGATGATTTCCGGAATCACCGCACAGAACTGGGCATCGGGTTCGACACCAGAGAGTGGGAGCTGGCCCTGTTTTCATTCAGCTTCGGACGGAATTTCGAACGGACATTCACCATGCTGGAGATTAAAAAGAACCTCCAGGTGACAAGAAGCTTTGCCGTTGAATTCGACCTGGCGCGGATATATTTTGAAATCGGCCACACCAGCCAGAATGATTTCGTTCACAGCCTGAGAGCCGTCAAGTCGTTTAACGAGAACCTTTTTGTGAAGGTCTTTTACCAGGTTCACGCGCTCATCGACAAAATCAACGTGGAGCTTCAGCTCAACTACCGGTTTTTGCCCCCTGCGGGCTGGCTGGTGCTGGGCTGTCAGATCGGAAGAGCCAGGTTCGGAGAAACAGGAACTCAGGGGAACACTTTCTTCCTGAAAGTGGGTTATGCGTTTTAACCTCCATTGACCAATACAAGCACAATAGAAGATGTGACAAAACATATGCGTTGCCGAGGCCGCGCCCAGCCCCCGAACCCCGGGGAACCAATCCCGTCGGAAAAGCCGACGGGACCCCCCTCCGCTAAGGGGGACCTGAGCTTTTTCCGTTGCGATTGTGTCGGGGATTGTATAATATTTGACCTTCGAAAACAGTTTCCCCGTCTGGATGCAGACTGACATGGAGAAAGCCCAGAAAATGGGGTTGCATTCTTCAGATAAAGCGCGTTCCTCACCACTTCAATTTTCAAGAGAAAGAGCTCAAGAGGGGAAAGCATCGCCTTTTTATCTTGTGAAATTGTGAGGCAGCTTAAAGGAGGAGAGTGAGTCATGGAAAAAATCGAGGCTTTAAAGAGGATTGCCAGGAGACTGCGCATCCATTCCCTGCGGATGACCACCAGGGCTGGTTCGGGTCATCCCACCACCTGCTTGTCCATGGCCGAATTGATGGCCTGCCTGTTTTTTGACGAGATGAGATACAATCCCCTGGACCCCGAAGACTGGAGCAACGACGAGTTTATCCTCTCCAAAGGCCATGCGGCTCCCATTCTCTGGGCGGCTTATGCCGAGGCGGGAATCATCCGGGAAAAGAGCCTGCTCAGCCTGAGAAGGCTCACCAGCGTTCTCGAAGGGCATCCCACGCCGCGGATGAAGTGGGTCAAAGCGGCCACCGGTTCTCTCGGGCAGGGTCTTTCGGCCGGAGTGGGTATGGCTCTGGCCATGAAGATGGGCCGGTCGCCGGGAAGAGTCTATGTTCTCCTGGGAGATGCGGAAATCGCTGAAGGAGCGGTCTGGGAAGGCTGTAATGCCGCCTCCTATCTGAAGCTCGATAATCTGACCGCCATCGTGGATATCAACAGGCTCGGCCAGTCGGGGGACACCATGCACGGCCATGACCTAAGGGCTTATGAGAGGAAATTCCGGGCCTTTGGCTGGGAAGCCATTACCGTGGATGGGCACCGGATTCATGAGATTCTCCGAGCCTTCCAGAAAGGAAGGAAAAACAGAAAGCCCACGGTGATTCTGGCCCGCACCATCAAAGGAAAGGGCGTCTCCTTTGTCGAGGGGAAAAACGGGTGGCACGGAAAGCCCCTGAAACAGGAGGAGTTGAAAAGAGCCCTCGATGAACTGGGACCCCTCCCTCCTGTCAATTCCAGAAAGTATGTCCGCGCGCCGCGGAAGAAGAAGGCGCCGGAGCTGGCCAGAAGGTCCAGTTTCAAAAGAACTTTCTACAAGGATAAGGTGGCCACGCGCCGGGCCTACGGAAATGCGCTCGTTAGCCTGGGAAAGGTCAACGAGGCGGTGGTGGTCCTGGACGGGGATGTCAAGAATTCCACCTACGCCGAGGATTTTTTTGACGCTTTTCCAGAAAGGTCCATCCAGTGCTTTGTCGCCGAGCAGAACATGGTGGGCATGGGCCTGGGGCTTTCGGCCAGGGGATTTATCCCGTTTATTGCCACTTTCTCCGCCTTTCTCACACGGGCTCACGACCAGATCCGGATGGCCGCCTATTCTTTCGCCAACCTCAAACTGGTGGGATCCCATTCCGGGGTGAGCATCGGGGCAGACGGGCCTTCCCAGATGGGACTGGAGGATTTGGCCATGTTCCGGCCCATCCCAGGATGCATCGTCCTCTATCCGTGCGACGGTTATTCCACCGAGGCCTGCGTGGAGGCCATGGCCAGGCACAAAGGAATATCTTACCTGAGGACAACGCGTCCGGCGACTCCTCTCCTCTACGGCAAAGGGGAAAAGTTTCCCATCGGCGGGTCCAAAGTTCTCCGGAAAAGCAGGGATGACCGGGCGGCGGTCATCGCGGCCGGAATTTCTGTCCATGAGGCGCTCAAGGCCTATGATGCGCTCATGAGGGAGGGCATTTCCATCAGGGTGATCGATGCCTATTCTGTCCAGCCCATTGACAGAGAGAATATTTCCCGTGAAATTGAGGAGGCCGAGGGAAAAGTGGTGGTGGTCGAAGACCATTTCCCTGCTGGCGGCCTGGGGGAGGCTGTGGCAGAAGCTCTGGCTGGAAAAGCCCGGATCATCCATCTGGCCGTCAAAGAGCTTCCCCGCTCAGGTGAGCCAGATGAGCTTCTAAGAAAATACGGCATCGACGCCTGGAAAATTCGGCAAGCGGTCAAGCATCTGCTCGAGCAATAAACCAGGGTCTTGATATTTTTAAATGAAGAGATTGAATTTTCCCTCCCCGGCTGGAGACAATCTCCAGTGAGCGGGCCCTGCAGCGGAAAACAATGAGAATGTCTGTCAGAACTCGCGCCAGATACCTTTTTGTCTTTCTTGTTTTCCCGGTAGTTCTGGCCCCTTCTTCAGGCGGATTTCTCCAGGTTGAGCTGGAGAGAAGCACGGCTTTTGCCGATGAAGGGACAGTGATTGCCGTCTATGATGGCGACACGATCAAAGTCCGGTTAACCAGCGGCGAGGAGCGCAAGATCCGGCTGATCGGCATCGACGCGCCGGAGCTCGCGTCAGAGAAGGAAAGCGTGAAATTTCAGGCGCTGATGGCAAAGAGGTTCGTCTTTTTCCATCTTTACGGCCAGAAAATCAGGCTGTCCTTTGAGCCGGAGCGGGAGGATAAATTCGGCAGAATCCTGGCCTATATCTGGACAGAAAAAGAGGGGCTTTTCAACAGGTTTGCTCTCAGTGAAGGGTTTGCCCGGGTCTATTTGAAATTTCCCTTCGAGCACAGGGGTGATTTTATCCAGGCCGAGCAGGAAGCCAGAGGCCTGAAGAAAGGCCTGTG
Source organism: uncultured Eubacteriales bacterium (assembly GCA_964477275.1). GTDB lineage: Bacteria > Acidobacteriota > Aminicenantia > Aminicenantales > Aminicenantaceae > CAYZDV01. The sequence continues at coordinate 15,333 of CAYZDV010000032.1, read as the reverse complement.
GAGGAAGGGAGATTATCCCCTCCTTCGAGTGGATGAGACAGCGGATTTCATCGGCCAGATTTTTGCCGTCGAATTCACCTGCCGGGCTGTTCAATCAAAGGGGAAATTCGTCTATCTTCACTCTGCGGGAGATTTTTCGGTTCTCATCCCCAGGGAAGACCTTCACATTTTTCCGGATGTGAGGTCCTTTCTGAATAAAGCCCTGTCTGTGACAGGGTTTCTGGAGAAATACAGAGGAAAGCCCCAGATGGTGGCCTTTCTGACGAGCCAGATCAAGGTCATGAAGAACTAAAGGGGAATCAGAAAATTCGAATCTCAAATGTTCAAAAATAGAATTGCCCCTTTTGATCTCAGAAGGCTTTTCGGTTTGACATGGGATTTCTCTTGGTTTATAAATCCCTGTACTTTTCTGAGGAGGGAGCGTCATCGATGAAAACACCTAAAATGCTTCTGGTGATTGTCGGCCTGATTTTTTTCTTCCTGGGAGCAGGAAGCTTTTCTGAAGGGGCTGTTGCCCAGCAGGCCAGGAGAACGGCCGGGTACGGCCCCCAACTTTATCAGGCCTTAAAGTGGCGCTGCATCGGTCCCTACAGGGGAGGAAGGGCGACGGCTGTGGCCGGAGTTTCCAGCCAGCCCTTGGCCTATTACTTTGGGGCGACCGGCGGCGGCGTCTGGAAGAGCGAAGACGGCGGTTTGAACTGGCTGTGTATCTCCGATGGCTTTTTCAAGACGGGGTCGGTAGGCGCGATCGCTGTTTCAGAATGGGACCCCAACGTCGTCTTGGTGGGAATGGGGGAGTCGCCCATCCGGGGCAATGTTTCCCACGGCGATGGCGTCTATAAGTCCACTGACGCCGGAAAGACCTGGACGCGCCTGGGCCTTGCAGATACTCATCAGATCTCGAGGATTCGCCTGCATCCTCGAAACCCTGACCTCGTTTATGTGGCAGCCCTGGGACATGTCTACGGTCCCAACGAAGAACGCGGTGTTTTCCGCAGCATGGACGGCGGCAAGACCTGGGAAAAAATCCTTTTCAGGGACAGCAAGACAGGGGCCATCGATTTGATCCTCGACCCGTCAAACCCGAGAGTTCTCTATGCCGCACTCTGGGAGTTTTCCCGCACGCCGTGGAGCCTTTCGAGCGGCGGCCCGGGGAGCGGCATATTCAAATCGACAGATGGCGGCGATACCTGGAACGAGATTTCCCGTCATCCCGGACTGCCGCGGGAGCTGCTGGGAAAGATCGGAATCACGGTTTCAGCAGTGAGACCGGAGCGCCTGTGGGCCATTGTGGAGGCTGAGGATGGTGGTGTTTTCTGTTCGGACGACGGCGGTGCCACCTGGCAGAAGATGAACGAGGACCGCCGCCTCCGACAGCGCGCCTGGTACTATTCCAGAATTTATGCTGACCCCCGGGATGAGGAAACCGTCTATGTTCTCAACACCGGGTTCTACCGCTCGGTGGACAGAGGGAAAACGTTTTCCCCCATCCGCGTTCCCCACGGCGACAACCATGACCTGTGGATCGACCCCGGCAACCCGCTGCGGATGATCAACTCCAACGACGGCGGAGCCAACGTCACCATGAACGGCGGAAAAACCTGGACAGCTCAGGACAACCAGCCAACCGCTCAGTTCTACCATGTGACCACGGACAACCACTTTCCCTACCGCGTCTACGGTGCCCAGCAGGACAACACCACTGTCCGCATTGTTAGCCGGACAACCGGTGCCGGAATCGACAAGCCTGACTGGCATCCTGTGGGAGGCGGCGAGAGCGGGCACATCGCTCCCCGCCATGACAACCCTAACATCGTCTATGCCGGAAGCTACGGAGGCCTGATCACCCGCTGGGATAACCGGACCCGACAGGCGCGCATCATCAGCGCCTGGCCGGAAAACCCGATGGGGTGGGGTGCCGCCGAGCTCAAGTACCGGTTCCAGTGGACAGCTCCGATCCTTGTCTCCAGGTTCGATTCGAACGTCCTCTACCATGCCGCTCAGGTCCTGTTCAAATCCACCAGCGAGGGACAGAGCTGGGAGGTCATCAGTCCTGACCTCACCCGCAACGACAAGACAAAACAGCAGCCGTCCGGCGGCCCGATCACCAGAGACAACACCAGTGTTGAGTACTACTGCACCATCTTTGCCCTGGCCGAGTCTTTCCACAACCCGAATATCCTCTGGGTGGGCACGGATGACGGCCTGGTCAGCATCACCCGGAATGGTGGAAAGAACTGGGAGAATATCACTCCCAGAGAGCTGCCGGAGTGGAGTCTGATCAGCATGATCGAACCCTCGACCTTTGACCCGGCCAAAGCCTATATCGCCGTCGACCGCCACGAGATGGATGATTTCAGCCCCTATGTTTACAAAACCGAAAATTACGGGCGTTCCTGGAGAAAGATCACCAGCGGGCTCCCTGACAATACCTTTGTCAGGGTGGTTCGCGAAGACCCCAGGAGGGAGGGGCTCCTTTACGCCGGGACAGAGACCGGTGTTTTTATCTCCTTCGATGATGGGACCAGCTGGCAGTCTCTCCAGCTCAACCTCCCGGTTGTCCCCATCCACGATATGGTGGTCAAGGAGGACGACCTGGTGGCCGCCACCCATGGACGCTCGTTCTGGATTCTCGATGACCTGACCCCTCTTCATCAGATTAGCGATGAAGGGGCCCGGTCCGATTTTTATCTCTTCAAGCCCCGCAACGCCTACCGGATGAGGGGAGGGGAACGGCCGATCCCCAACGTGGGACAGAATCCTCCCTCTGGCTCGGTCATCTACTTCTCCTTGCAGCAGAAGCCCGAGGGAGACGTCACTCTCGAGTTCATGGACCGCAGCGGGAATGTGATCAAGGCATTTACCCCTGAAATGGATATGGAGCGCGAATCGAGAGATTTTTCGGACCCCCTTCCACTCGAGTCCGGAATGAACCGTTTCGTCTGGGACATGCGCTATCCGGATGCCGAGCCTGTCCCCGGGGCTGTGCTCTGGGGCGGAACGCTGCGCGGCCCTGTGGCGGCGCCCGGCCACTATCAGGTCAGGCTCACGGTCAACGGGAAATCGATGACCCAGAGCTGGGAATGGCTGAAAGACCCCCGTCTTGAAGTCTCCCAGGAAGATTTCCAGGAGCAGTTTGATTTCCTGATTCAAATCCGGGACAAGTTGACAGAAGTCAATCAGGCCGTCAACCGGCTGCGCAGTGCCAGAAGACAGGTCGCCGACCTGGTGGCGAGGCTCAAAGGCAACCCCAGGGAAGGAGAGATTGCCAGAGAGGCCTTCGAGCTCAAAAAGAAGTTGACCGCGGTTGAGGAAGTGCTGATTCAATCAAAGTCTCAGAGCGGCCAGGATCCCCTCAATTACCCCATCATGCTCGATAATAAGATTGCGGCCCTGGCCTCGGCGGTGGCCAGTGCCGATGCCCGGCCGACCGACCAGTCCTGCGAAGTTTTTAAAGACCTCTCATCCAGGGCGGACAGACAACTGACCCGGCTGAGATCCATCCTGGAGCAGGACCTTGCCGCATTCAACAGGCTGGTCAAGAAAGCGGAAATTCCCGCCATTATCCTCAAGTAGCGCCTGAGAGGTTTTTTCCGGCACTGGAGAGTTTGTCGGGATGAAAGAAAAGAGGTGCGATGGTTAAAAAAATCACTCCAGAGATCATACGAAGACTGGAGCACATCGTCGGACAGGCCGGCATGATTCTCGAAGAAGAAAAAATGGCCGACTACAGCCATGATGAGTTCTCCTCGATGGACATCGCCCGCATGCCCGAGGTGGTGGTCAAGCCTGAAAAGACCGAAGAGGTGGCATCCGTCCTGCGGCTGGCCAACGAGGAAGTGATTCCTGTCACTCCCCGGGGAGGAGCGACCGGGCTGTGCGGCGGCTGCGTCCCGCTTTACGGCGGAATCGTCCTTTCTCTGGAGAGGATGAACCGCATCCTGGAGATCGACCTGGATAACCAGATGGCGGTGGTGGAAGCCGGAGTGACTCTGGCCGATTTTTATCATGCTGTGGAAGAAGCAGGCCTTTTCTTCGCCCCCCATCCCGGAGAAGAGAGCGCCATGATCGGCGGCATCATCGCCACCAACGCAGGCGGTGCCCGTGCCGTCAAATACGGCGTGGTCAGGAATTATATCCGCGGGCTGGAGGTTGTCCTTCCCACGGGCACAGTCATTCAGACCGGTGGAAAGCTCATGAAGAGCAGCACAGGATACAATCTCTTGAATCTCTTCATCGGCTCGGAAGGAACGCTGGGGATTATCACCCGGGCCACCATCCAGCTCCTGCCTCCGCCCCGGATAACGCGGTCCCTGATCATTCCCTATGATGAGCTGAGAAAGGCGATCGAGACCGTGCCGTTGCTCATCAAAAATAAGATCCTTCCTCTGGCCGTGGAGTTTGTTCCCAGAGAGGTTATCGAAATCACCGAGGAATTCCTGAAGAAAAAATGGCCGGTTGCCATCGGAGACACGCATCTTTTGATCATCCTGGAAGCCTCCGGCGAGGAAGAGATGGACAGGCTTTCCCAGGTCGTGGCCGGAGTGTGCATGGAAAACTGTGCCCTGGATGTCTTCGTCGCTGACAGCCCGGCAAAGCAGCAACAGGTCCTGGACATCCGGAGCAAAATCTATGAGGCCATCAAAGCCCTGACCCTGGAAGTCCTGGATATTGTCATTCCCCGGGCGGATATCGCCCGTCACGTCCAGCGTGTCCAGGAAGTCTCTCGAGAGTTTGGGATCTGGCTCCCCACTTTCGGGCATGCGGCAGACGGAAATGTCCACACCCACATCACTCTGGCCTGCAAGGCGGAGGGGAAGATCATCCGTCTTCCTGAGCACGAGTGGAAGGAGAAGCATGAAAAGATTCGGGAAGCCCTTTACAGAGATTGTAAAAGCAGGGGGGGGATGATTTCCGGCGAGCACGGGATCGGGCTGGTCAAGAAGCCTTACCTCTCCTATGTCCTGAATAGAGAATCGATCGAGCTCATGAGAGGGATTAAGCGGGTTTTCGACCCTCACCACATATTGAACCCGGGCAAAATCTTTGATTAAATAACGGGTCGACTTCACAGAGCCATTCGCAAAGGAGGCTGAGATGCGCATTCGTCGTTATCCGGTAGCCTGGCTGATAGCTTTTCTGAGCGCCGGGTTGGTGCTCCACGCGGCGCAGGCCAGACAGGAAAACAGAAAAAATTCTCCATCCGAGCGGGTCGTCTCTGAAGATATCTTCCGGTCTCTGAGCTGGCGGAGCATCGGCCCGGCGAACATGATGGGCCGCACAACCGATATCGAAGGAGTTCCCGGAAACCCGAACATCGTCTATGTGGGCACCGCATCAGGCGGAATCTGGAAGACGACAAACGGTGGAGCCACCTGGATTCCCATCTTTGATGGTCAACCCGTCTCATCGATCGGAGACCTGGCTCTCGAGCCTGGAAATCCTGAGGTCATCTATGCGGGAAGCGGCGAGTCCAACGTCCGCAACAGCGTCTCCTTCGGCAACGGCGTCTACAAATCCACCGATGGCGGGAGGACCTGGCGGCATCTCGGGCTGGAGGACACGAGACACATCTCTCGCATTGTCATCAATCCCCGGAATCCCGACATCGTCTACGTGGGAGCCCTGGGCCATGCCTTTGGTCCCAACAGGGAACGAGGGGTTTTCATGTCCACCAACGGCGGGATGACCTGGGATAAAGTGCTCTACACCGATGAGCGCCATGGTGTGTCCGACATGGACATCAATCCCCGGAATCCGAATATCGTCTATGCCGCGCTGTGGCTTTTCGAGCGGAATCCGTGGACTTTTCGCAGCGGCGACGAACAGGGCGGCGCTTACCGCTCGATTGATGGCGGCCGCACCTGGCAGAAGTTGACAAGAGGGCTGCCCAAGCTCGCCGGACGGATCGGAATCAAAGTGGCCCCCTGCCGTCCGGAGGTGGTTTATGTGATGGCCGAGTCACCGGAGGGCACCCTCTACCGCTCCGACGATGGAGGCGACACCTTTCGCCTGGTCTCCCGGGATGTGGAGATCGTCTCCCGGGGGTTTTACTATACCGACCTTCGCGTGGACCCCACCGATGAAAACAGGGTCTATGCTCTCGCCTCCCGCCTTTTTCTTTCCATTGACGGCGGCCGCACTTTCAGACGGATATCCCCCTCCACGCATGTCGATTTCCACACCCTGTGGATCGACCCTGAAAGCCCGGGCCGGATATGGCAGGGACAGGACGGAGGCATCTGCGTATCTTACGACCGGGGGCATACCTGGGATTATGTCAATACCTTTCCCATCGGGCAGTTCTATCAAATCTCCGCCGATAACCGGGAACCCTTCTATTTCGTGGGCGGCGGCCTCCAGGATAACGGAACCTGGTATGGTCCGAGCCGCACCAGAGAGCCCTTCGGAATCCTGAACGATGACTGGAGGATGATCAGTTTCGGCGACGGTTTTCACATCGTCGTTCATCCGGAGGACCCCGAGCTTTTCCTCTCTGAGTCCCAGGGAGGGAATATCATGAGGACAGATATGCGCACCCGGGAGCAGCAGAGCGTGGGCCCTCAGCCGCGGAGAGCAGACGGTGCGCCCGTCTCCACTCTCAAATACCGGTTCAACTGGAACACCCCCATCATCCGATCTCCTCATCACCCGGAGACGATTTATGTCGGCGGGAATGTGGTGTTCAAATCCGCCGATTTCGGGGCTACATGGGAGGTCATCAGCCCGGATTTGACCACCAACAACCCTGAGAAGCAGCTGTCAGCGGGCGGACCGGCCTGGCCAGAAAACACCACCGCCGAATACCACTGCACCATCATCAGCCTGGCGGAATCTTCCCTCCAGCCCGGCGTCCTCTGGGCAGGGACAGATGACGGCAACCTTCATGTATCCCTGAATGGAGGGGAGTCATGGAAGAACGTCGTGGAAAACATCCCCCGGGTTCCTCCGTATTCCCCCGTTTCCCATGTTGAGCCTTCCCGGACTTCGGCAGGTGTGGCCTACTGTTCCTTTGACCGGCATATGTTCGATGATTTCCGTCCCTATGTGTTCAAAACCACGGATTTCGGCCGGACCTGGACCGATGTTACGGGAAACCTCCCGGAGCAGGCCTATGTCTGGGTGGTGAGAGAGGACCTCAAGAATACCGGGATCGTCTACGCCGGAACCGAGCTGGGGCTTTTTATTTCATTCTCGGGGGGGAAAAACTGGACGAGACTCCACATGAAAAACCTGCCTCAGGTGCCGGTTCACGACATCCTTCTTCATCCCAGGGAGAATGACCTCATCCTCGGCACACATGGACGGAGCATCTGGATTTGCGATAATGTCTCCTTTCTTCAAGAGCTGTCCGAGGATGTCCCGGGACGCACGGCATTTATGTTCAGCATCCGTCCTGCCCTCCGTCATACCGTCAGGCCCACGCGCTACGGAATAGGAGACAGAGTCTTCAGGGGGGAGAATCCTCCCTATGGAGCCCTGGTTACCTACTACCTGAAGGAAGAGCCGGGCAAGAAAGATTCCCTGAATCTCGAGATTCTGGACGGCACACGAAAAGTGATCAGAGAGATACGGAATTTTTCCAGGGAAGCGGGCTTGAACCGCGTGGCCTGGGACCTGCGGCTGGAAGGCCCTCGTCCTCGAAAAAAAGCAGAAGAAGGAGAGGATTTTTTCTTCGGCGGCTCGCGGGGTCCGCAGGCTCTTCCCGGGATGTATACAGTCCGCCTGACGGTTAACGATCAGTCCTTTGAGAAGCCCCTTGAAGTGCGCCTCGACCCCGCGGTGGATGTCCCTTTTGATGACCTTGTTCTCCAGCATCGATTCTCTCTGAAACTCAGGGACATGCAGTCTCTGGTCAATGACGGCCTTCGCAGTCTGAATCTCATCAACTCTCAGCTCGAAGAGAGGAATGAGATCTTGAAAGCGCAGAGCGAAAAGTTTCCGGCCAGGTTGCTGGAAACAGTCGATGAGCATCTGGAAAAAATGAGCGAGATCCAGAACCTTTTGACCCGACCAGAAGGCCGGGCTTTCTGGAGTGAGGGACCGAGGCTGGCCGAACGGCTCAGCCGTCTTTTCTCTTCCGTGGAGAGCGTGAACGCCAGGCCGACAAAAGCTCAGGTCGAGCACTTCAACGAGCTGAGTAAAGAGTTCCAGAATGCCATGGCTACGGTCAACGAATTTCTGGGAAAGACGGCCATGGAGCTGAACAAGACCTTCGCTCAGTATCAGGTTCCTTTGCTCCTGCTCCCTGACCCTGTGCAACTTACTGAGAAATAGCGGATGGTAAAAGGCAACATTGCGGGGAATCCACAGGTCCAGGAAGGCGGTTCAGGAGATTTGAAGTCAGGTTTCTTGAACAGTGTCAATGATGAGGCAAATCTCATCACGTGAAGGAGACGACGATGTTTGACCCGAGCACTTCCTATATGGGATTAAAGCTGCGGAATCCGGTCATCGTTTCGAGCAGCGACCTGACCAAGACTGTTGCCGGAGTAGTCCGCTGCGAGGAGGCCGGCGCAGGCGCTGTGGTCCTGAAGTCCATATTCGAAGAACAGTTTCACGACGAAGAACGGCTTCTCAGCCAGGACTATGGCCTCTATCCAGAAGCCCTGGATTACCTTCGCAGCGGCGGGCTGTTGGAATACGCTCCTCAGAAAGTGGTGGAAATGATTGGAGAAGTCAAAAGAAAGGTGAGCATTCCGGTTATCGCCAGCATCAACTGTCAGTCTCCGCGGTTGTGGCCAAGTTTTGCCCATCAATTCCAAGAAGCCGGGGCTGACGGCCTGGAGCTCAACGTATACTATCTTCCTCTTGACCTGGATTCTCCAGGTGCGGAGTATGAAGAGCAGTATGTCCGGATTCTCAAAGAAGTCAAAAAGGCGGTCTCCATTCCGGTGGCAGTCAAAGTGGTCTCCCAGCTGACCTCAGTGCCATTCCTGGCAAGAAGACTGGAGAAGGCCGGCTGCGCTGCCCTGGTCCTTTTCAACTGGTTCGTGGAGTCCGACATTGATACCCGGACGCTGCGGACAAGAAACATCATCGCCAGAGGAAATTTTTACCAGTCCCTCAAATGGGTCGCTCTTCTCTCAGGGCGAGTGGACTGCGATATCGCTGCCTCGGGAGGCGTGACTGACGCCGAAGATGTGGTCAAGCTGATTCTGGCCGGCGCTTCTGCGGTGCAGGTCTGCACACTTTTCTATCAACAGGGGCTCAAAGCTCTTAAGGGCCTTCTCAGTGGTCTGGAAGCCTGGATGGAGGAGAAACGATACACCTCTCTTGGGGATTTCAGAGGAGAGCTCTCTTTCCAGAGGCAGCAGTTGTCGTTCAAAGGACTGGGAGAGGCTGAGGCCTATTTCCGGGCCCAGTATCTGAAAGCCTATTCCCGCAAATAAAAGGGGCCTGTCCCCTTTTTTTTCTTGCGGAAATAGAGTATGATAGAAAAAATTTCAAATCGAAAATTGGGGGAAAATATGGAAAGAATCACAGAGATTTTTGTCGTTCTTGAAAATCGGCCTTCGACTCTCGGCGAGCTCTGCAGCCATCTGGCGGAGAATGGGATCAATATCGAGGCCATCGGGGTTTTCCAGGATACGGCCAAGTTTTACGTCAAAAACATCAACAAGGCCATAAAGCTGCTCAACAAACTGGATTACACGGTAGAAACGAGAGATGTGCTCAAGGTTGACCTTGAAAACCGGCCCGGAGCTTTTGCCGAAGTGGCCACCAGGCTTGGCAATAAAGGAATCAACATCGAATACTGCTACGGGACTTTGAGCCGCAAGGGGAGCACGACTTCAGTGATCATGGATGTTTCAGACCTCGACAGCGCGCTGGAGATATTGAAATAAAAAGCCGTTTCCAGAAAAGCCGCTGTTCTGAAGCGAATAACAACTTGACCTTTTTCATACGAAAAGATAAATTCCTCTCGCGTTGATGAGTGCATTTCTAATGATCTGAGGGGTGAAGAATGGAAGAGAAGGCAAAGAAAAAGAATATCCTGTTGACTTTTCCGGCGACGTTCTGGGTGTCCAACCTGATGGAATTTTTCGAACGGGGGGCTTATTACGGCCTGAACTCTGTGCTGGCCGTCTATCTGGCCGATGTTCTTTTTTTCCGCAAGCCGTCGATCGGAATTCTCCAGGGATTTGTCTATGCCCTGACTTATATTTTGCCCATCGCGGGCGGGGCCCTGGCTGACCGGCTCGGCTACCGGAAGATGCTTCTTGTCGCCTTTTCCCTGTTGACCATCGGCTATTTTGCGGCGGGAAACTTCGACACCTATGGGATGATTTTTCTTTTTCTTCTGGTCATGGCCACCGGTAGCGGCCTGTTCAAACCCATCATCACCGGCACCGTGGCCCGGACAACCACCAAGGAAAACAGCGGGTTTGGCTTCGGCGTCTACTACTGGAGCATCAACCTGGGAGCTTTCCTTGCTCCTTTCTGGGTCAGCTACATCAAAGGTTTCAACTGGCGCTATGTCTTCTTCTCCTCTGCCGCGTGGTGTTTCCTGATGCTTCTGCCCACGGTATTTGTCTACAAAGACCCGGAGAGGCCCCATAGCACCAAATCCATCCGCCAGGTTTTGAAAGAGGCTCTTCTTATCTTGAGCGATTCGCGGTTCATGCTCCTCATCATCGTCTATTCCTGCTTCTGGATTCTCTATTTCCAGATGTTTGGCTCCATCCTCTGGTATCTGCGCGACTTCATCCACCGGGCTCCGGTCCAGGAGTTCATGGACAGGATTTTCCTGCTCAGACCTTTCCAGTTTGACGCCGAATTTGTCACCATTATCAATGCCGGAACCATCGTCCTCCTGGTCATCTGGATCAGCCGCCTCACGACCAAGCTGAAAGCGTTTCCGGTAATGGCCATGGGGATCGTCATCGGCTCCTGCGGGTTTCTGATCCTGGCTTTTACCCGCAGTGCCTGGATGTTCATCCTGGGCATTGCTGTCTTTTCCATCGGCGAGATGACCGCCCATCCCAAATATTACAGCTACATCGGCCTGGTCGCTCCCCAGGACAAAAAGGCGGTTTACATGGGCTATGCGTTCCTCTACGGCGTCTTCGGCAGCCTGATCGGGAGCAACCTGGGAGCTGTCCTCTACGAAAGGATTCTCAACCCGATAGTTCCCGCTGCCGAAGAAGTTGCGGCGGGCGCTCCTCTTCCCGGGGCAACGTCCGATCAGATCAGATTTTTCTGGCTGATTTTTGCCGTGCTCGGTGTTTTCTGCTTGGTGGGGATGCTCCTCTACAACCGATTCTTCTCCGAGGATACCCCGGAGACCAACCGCCGCGCCTGGAGAATCATGTTTGGACTCTACATCTTTTTCAGTCTTGTCGGAGCTTACTTTTTTGTTTATGCCCTCTTCCTGACCGAGCAGGTCCAGTGGAGGACACTCGTTCAGGCCCTCGTCCTTCTCGCTCTGGGAGGAGGAGGGGTCAAAATTAGCCTGGTGAAAAAATCATGAAATCGCTCACCGAGCATTTGACTTTCCATACGGGAAAAAGAGTTGAGTTCATCAACATCACCTCCCACGTGGAGGAGCTCGTTCGGCAAAGCGGGGTCAAAGAAGGCCTGTGCCTGGTCAATGCCATGCACATCACGGCCAGCGTTTTTATTAACGATGAGGAAAGCGGCCTGAAGGCGGATTTCGAGGAATGGCTGGAGAGACTTGCTCCTCATCATCCGACCTCACGGTACAGGCACAACCGGACGGGCGAGGATAACGCTGACGCCCATCTCAAGAGGACGATCATGGGCCGGGAAGTGGTGGTGGCCATCACTGGCGGGAAGCTTGATTTTGGCCCGTGGGAGCAGATATTTTACGGCGAGTTCGACGGCCGCCGCAAAAAAAGGGTGCTGGTCAAGATTATCGGCGAATAGAACTCTGTCCCTGCCAGCTTTTGCTTTTTTTCCTCGCTCACAAAAATCTCCTCTTTACGATTTTCGCTCGATCCCTGCGTTTACTGTGGTGGACTGGGTGGAGAGAGCTTCCTGGAGGATTTCGCTGATCAGGTCAAAGGCTTTGAGAACTTTTTCATTGGCCAGCGAATAATGGACATGGATTCCTTCCCGGCGGGCAGTCAAAATTCCTTTAGTCCTGAGAATGGCCAGGTGCTGGGAGAGATTGGCCTGAGGGATTCCTGTGGCCTTCATCAGTTCCTTGACGGTCATTTCTTTCTGGCGGAGGTTATCGAGAATCTGCTGCCTTTTGGGATTGGCCAGGGTTTTGCAGAAATCGGAATGGATCTGGTAGAAATCTTTTCTTTTCATCCGCCTATCCTATCATTCAATATATTAAAATATTCGAATAAAAAAATTTTAGCCTGTTTCAAAAATGTTTGCAAGGTTTTTTCTTCATGTTTGAAGGAGAGGAAAAAAGAAAAAAGGCCCGGCGAAAGCGCCGGGCCTTTTTTGCTCTTTTCCGTTATTTCTCGATTTCCGGATAGAGGAGCGAGTTGAGCAGGAACTTGTAGGTGCCGTGAGACTGGGCCCGGAACTGGCAGCGGGTTCCGATGAGAATGATGCGGCCTTTCTTGTACTTGGTATCGACGACGGCGGCCTTGCGCGCGATGATGTCCTCACCCAGCAGCCAGCCGCTGAGAAGAATGTTCTCTTCGGGGAAGCTGGCCACCACCTTTCTGTCCCATTCTCCGGAAGGAATCCAGGTGTCGAAGGCCAGGCTGCCGGAAAACATGGTTGCGGCCTTCTCCGGCATTCCAAACCCGACCGGCGAGGTGTTATCGACTTCAATCTGAAGGATGGAAGTGGGACAGAAAAACTTGCTTCGCTCCACTCTTTCCAGGGCGTTCCTGACCGGTGGAGTGAATTCCTTGAACACCAGGCCGCAGGCTCTGTTGAGCGTGATGAGAACTCCGCCGTTTTCCACAAAGCTCTTCAGGGCCTCCACACCTTCCTTTTCGATGCCGCCTTCGTACTCGGGAGGAAAAACCTCAGTGTAGTAACGAGCCCAGGGGGAGGCGGGAGAAGGTTTCCCGCTGATAATCATATCCGGGTCTTCGTCGGCAAAGACGATCGAATCGAACTTCGCCCTCAGGTTCACTTTCTCCGCCTGCTCGTCCTTCTTTTCTTTTTTCGTTTCCTTTTTTTCGGGCTGAAAATCCTTGTTGTGGAGGGTGGTGTAGGGAACGCCGAGGTCGTCAAAAACATACCTGGTCCAGCCCTCATCCATGTTGGACTTCCAGGACTGGTAGAGGCCGATGCGAGGATTCTGGAGCGGGGCAGCAGAGATTCCGGAGATACTTTTGAGGGCATAGGTTCTGGCGTGCCATTTTTCGAGAAGAGAGGGGAGGAGCTTCTGGACTTCAGGCGTATTCTTGACGATAAAGCTTCCGGCGGCAGCAGTGAACCCCTCTCCCTGGATTTTTTCGAGCGAGCGGTGGACCTCGGCCTTCTTGCTGAGAAGTGAGAAGACGACGGCGAACGATGCATTCTGGCGGGAGTCGAGAACAATGTAAGGAGTCGATGTGTCAGGAAAACCGAAGGCAGGATAAGGGACTTTCTCCAGTTTTTCCAGCGTCGCTTCAAAAGGTTTTTCGATCCTCTCGCAGCGAACCCCCATCTGGAGGGGTAGCGTCCACCCGGCGTTATCGTAAGGCGGCACTGGAGGGCCTCCTTCATACTGGCGGATGTCGGGATATTTCTGTCTCTCCAGAAGCGCCTGAGCGTAGGGCTTGTAGGGCTGGGACATCCTGACCACAAATGAACCCGCCGGATAAACCTTGCCATCGGCGGTAAATTCTTCCTTGGCCTGATGGATTTCCACCCCGCCGAACATGAGAATGTCCAGCATCCTCAATGCTGTGGGATAGTCGCGCTGTTTGGCGGGAATGACGAAGGCATAGGGCTCGCTTTTCTCCCGAACCCCGACGGAATGCTTGTTCATCTGGTAAAAGTTGTACAGGAAATCCTCTTTGTGGAGATAAGCTGTCTTGATCAGGCTCATGGAAAGGCACAGCTCATAATCCACAAGATCTCTCAGTCTCCACCAGCCGCCGGGCCAGGGGTCTGGAAATTCTATGCGCTTTTCGTAATAGGATTGGGGGACCTCGGTGGGTTCGATGTAAATGGGCGTGGCGACCTGGACCGAGGCCATTTCACTGAGCAGCCCCACCACGTTGTGGAGCCAGGAAGTATCGTCGCAGGCGCCGATCCACCAGCCGGTGAAGCTCCTGCCGTGGACGATCCCCTTGAACCCGTTTTTCTGCAGGTCGTAGGCCATGTTGGCCCCGCAGAGGTTGACCCCCCGCCAGAGCAGGGGCAGCACGTTGGGAACCGGAGGATTCATGAAGGGCGGGATGAACAGCCTGGCGCCGGTGGAGCCCATCTGGTGTTGGTCGAGATGAATCTGGGGCAGCCAGTCATGGTAGAGGACCTTGGTGACGGCCTTTGTTTCCGGGAGATTGAACATGAACCAGTCGCGGTTGTTGTCATGGCCCGCATAGTGGTGGTAAAGCCAGGGCATTGGACCGCCTTCGTATGCGGTGCCCACGTATTTCCGGTACCATTCGGTCACCATTTGCTCGCCGTCGGGATTGATTGTGGGGGCGAGAAGAACAATGACTTCACTCAACACTTTTTTGGCGTCGAAGGGGGTGTCACCCACGGCCAGTTTATAGGCCAGCTCCATGGCCATCTGCGAGGAGGCGATTTCTGTGGCGTGAATGTTGCAGGTGATGAGGAGAATGACCTTTCCCTCTCTGGCCAGGTTCTTCGCTTCTTCGGCTGAAGTGATTCTTGGATCTCTGAGCCTTCTCACCGTTTCCCGGTAAGTGTCGAGCCTGGCCATGTTCTCTTCGGCGGTGATGATGGCCATGATCATCGGCTTGTTCAGGGTGGAGGTGCCGATGTTGACCACCTTGACCAGTTCTGATTCCTGGTCGAGCTTTTTGAAGTAATCCTGGATCTGGTTGTAATCAGCCAGCTTACGGTCAGCTCCGACCTTGTGCCCTAAAAACGCCTCGGGCGAGGTCTGGGCAGTGAGGAAGCCAGGAAAAAAAACGAAAATGAGAAAAATAAGGGAAATTTTCTGGAGCAGGGCTTTTTTCATTCCAACCTCCTTGGGTGGGGATAGAATGATTTTCTATCACTTGCCTTTTCGCCTGTCAAGGAGAAAATATCCTAAGTTAGCATCTTTTTTTCCGGGGTAGTGGCAATTTCCTTTTGGAATAGGATGGGTGGCATGGGGTGCCCCCCGCAACGCCCGCAGCGGAAGGGCCCCACTGGGGGATTGGGTGGTCCTTGGAGGGGGAAACAGCTCCGCTTTCCCCCTTCCAACGGTCGCCATGGTGAAGCCACGGCTCCCTG
>CAYZDV010000031.1:0-19143 GCA_964477275.1 uncultured Eubacteriales bacterium | reverse complement strand
TGCGTTCATCATTGTCCCCAGGGTCATCGAAGACAAATGAGGCTCTCAGCCCTGAGCGTCACCCGGCTTCTGACACTTATGGCCAGGAGGGAGGTCAAAGCAGAGGAAGTCGTCCTTTCCTTCCTAAAAAGAATCGAAGAAAAAGAGAAGAAGATATCGGCGTACATCACCCTCCTGGCCGGGGAGGCCATAAAAAAAGCCAGGGCGGTGGACCGCAAGAAACATAAAGGGAGCCTGGCCGGAATTCCCATAGCCCTCAAGGATAACATCCTGACCAGAGGCATCCGGACCACCTGCGCTTCCAGAATCCTGGAAAATTACATTCCCCCTTACAGCGCAGCGGTGGTGGAGAAGCTGGAACGGGCGGATGCGGTGATCATCGGCAAGACCAACATGGATGAGTTTGCCATGGGCTCCTCAACAGAGAATTCCGCTTTTTTCGTGACCAGAAACCCCTGGGATTTAACCAGAGTGCCCGGCGGGTCGAGCGGGGGCTCGGCGGCGGCAGTGGCCGCCGATGAGGCCGCTGCCTCCCTCGGCTCTGATACAGGAGGTTCGGTCCGGCAGCCCGCCGCCTTCTGCGGTCTGGTGGGCCTCAAGCCAACGTACGGCCGCGTCTCCCGTTACGGGCTTGTCGCCTTTGCCTCCTCCCTTGACCAGATCGGTCCGATCACCAAGACCGTGGAAGATTGCGCTCTGCTCACCCGGGTGATCGCGGGGAACGACAGACGGGACTCCACCATTTCTTCTCAGCCAGTCCCGGATTTTCCCCCGGAAATGACGAAGGCATTGAAAAAAATCAAAGTGGCCTATCTCAAGGATGAGATGCTCGAGAACGTTGATCCCGAGGTCAAGGAAGCTTACTTCAGGACTCTCCGTTGGCTGGAAGACATGGGCGCAGAGCTCGAGGAGAGGGGCTTTCCTCTCTGGAAGTATGCACTCGCCTGCTACTATGTCATCGCTCCCTCTGAGGCCAGCTCCAACCTTGCGCGCTATGACGGGGTTCGCTATGGCTTTCGTCATCCCCGGTGCCCGACTCTCCAGGAGATGTACTTCAAGACCAGGACAGAGGGCTTCGGTCCTGAAGTGAAGAGGCGGGTGCTTCTGGGAACGTTCGCCCTGAGCTCCGGGTATTATGATGCCTACTACGTCAAGGCCGCGCAGACCCGGCGCCTGATCGCCAGAGAATTCGAGGAAACTTTCAGAGAAGTGGATTTTATCCTGACTCCCACCACGCCTGAGCCGGCCTTTCCCATCGGTGCCAAGGAAGACCCGATCTCCATGTATCTCTCGGATGTGTTCACGGTTGCCGCCAGTCTGGCCGGGGTGCCTGCCATTTCTCTCCCTGTCGGCCTCAGCCGCCGGCGACTGCCCTTAGGGGTGCAGCTGATCGGTGGCTTTTTTGGGGAATCTTCGTTATTAAGGCTTGCTTTTTTACTCGAAAAAAAAGTAAAATTGATTCACATCAGAGAAAATTTATAAAAGAAGGAGGAACAATGAAGAGAAAGAGTCTCCCTCTGTTTGGACTTGCACTCCTTTTGTCCTTAATTTTCATTCAAAGCTGCGCGCCGAAACCCGAGGAGGCAATTCTCAAGAGATATTTCGGGGCAGTCAAGATGAACGATAGAACCACCATGGGCTCCATAGCCATGGAACCCATTCATTTCGACCTGGTCAGCTGGGAGATCATCGGCGTCAGTGAAGAGAAAGTCGAGCCAGCGCCCCTGTTTGAGTTGAACGCCAGGGAGCTGGGACTGAAGAAACAGGTGGAGGATTCTGTGGTGGTGACCATCGAGGCCAAAGAGGACCTCGATGATGCCGTCTTTGAGCTGGAAAACGCCCGGACGAGAACAGCCAGGAAAGCTGCCCAGGATAAAGTGGATGAGTTACAGGCCAGATACGAGGGAATCCGCGACCGCCATAACCAGCTCCAGGCCGACTACAGCGAAGCCAAAAATGCGGCAGCCAGAGAGGAAGCCATTGTGAAATTCTCCCTGAGGGCCGGCGAGATTCCCAACATCCGGGACCTGACCGGAGATATTCATACCAAAGAAGCCGAAATCAAAGTGGTAGCCAGGGAGGGCACGAAAAAATACCGATGCTATCTCCGGAAATACAACCTCAAGGATGAAGCCTTGAACCTGACCCGTCGCGGGGGATGGATTATCGTCAGGTTCGAACCGCTCGACTGATATTGACTCTTCTTGCTCTTTTTATTATAAATACGCTTTTATTCCGAATGGGCCGTTAGCTCAGAGGGAGAGCACCGGCCTTTTAAGCCGGGTGTCGCTGGTTCGAGTCCAGCACGGCTCACCAACCTTGAGCGCCCCTGTCGTCTAGCCCGGTCGAGGACATCGCCCTTTCAAGGCGGCAACACGGGTTCAAATCCCGTCGGGGGCGCTTTTCTTTTTCCATGAAGCGGGAGCAGAACCGATCTTTCCGTATCCAGCGGGGGTCGCGGCGTATTCGTCGTAGAAAGCAGAGATTTCCTGGGAAAGGCTGGAGAATTCGATATGGTGCTTCTTGCATCCCTGCCGGGAGCAGATCTGGACATTTCCGCCGTTTATCAGTTCAAAGAAGGTCATCGGGACCTGGCACGTTTCGCACGTCTTTCTGGTCAGAAGAGAGGACTGGCAATGGGGACAGAAGAAGAGGACGATTTCGTCCAGGGGGACGAAGATCTCGGAGTGGATGGCGTAGCTGCCATAGATCGAGCTCAGGTAAAGGAGACCGTGCCGGTTGCGGTGCTGGATGACGACCTTGATGCTGGGATAGCCGTCGATGATTTGGGCGGCGTCCATCAGGCTTTTCTTGCAGTAGGGGCATTTCACGTTGACCTGAAGTTCATGCATAGTTCACTCCTTCATTTTTGTATCAATAATGAGTCCTGGCTAATATTTTCAGTTCGACGGCTTCCACCTTCCGGTAGACTCTGTCAAAGGGCCGACGCTGGCCGTTCACGCTCAGCAGCCGGTCGATGGAGATGCCGAACAGCCTTTCGTTTTCTTTCAAGTAGGGAAGGATGAGCTCCCAGTCCTCTTCGGTCATGCCGGCAAACCGGCCTCCGTTGAGCTGATTTTTTTCCACCTTCAGGAAGGGGTCCCGGAGATAGATGGCACCGCCCGAGGCCAGGGAGAAAAGGTTTCCGCCGGGATAGGGAGTGGAAAGCTCTGCGATTTCTCCCTTCTCGTCGAAGCGAAGCCCGTTGAGGATGACAAACCCCCCTCCTTCAAGGGGGTTCCCGGCCATGAAGGACTCTGCCAGGTAGTCCAGGCAGGTTCCGTTGATGACCACCCGCGGAGAGCCGACAGCATTGATGAGCGGCCTTCCGGCTGCATTCCCCAGGACATAGACCTCACCGCCCTTGGCTCCGTACATGAACGTCTGCCCGACGTCTCCGTAGATGGCCAGCTTTCCGCTTTTCATGATCTGAGCCACCTGATCCTGGGCGCTTTCATGGACGGTGATTTCCGCACCGTCAAGGCCTGAAGCCAGGTAATCGCCTGAACTGCCGAAGACATCGATGCGCACTCCGGTTGATCCGGGTCCCAGCCCGCAGCCGCAGAACCGCTGCCCTCTCCAGTTGAAAGTGATGAGGTTTTTCCAGCCCTGCCGGGCGGCCGTGACCAGGAAGCGGGAGATGGACTCGTCGCCCTCAGAGGGGAATTCCTCACAGTTGATGACCAGAATCTCCCGGTCGCTCCCCGGCGGGGAAAGCCTGTGCCGTTTTTCCCAGTCCACATAATTGGAGGGAAGCCCTGCCTGCTCTTGCCCGGCCGTGGAGAGAAAGGTTGCATGGAGGCCTTTCTCCGCCTCGGTCAGGGCCCGGCCGCGGCTCCGGATAGGGATTCTCCATCTATGGTCGATGACGTCGGTGTATTCTCCGAGTTTTTCCGCCAGCCGGTGATCATCCCCGGGCCCGAAGGCCGGAAGCTGGACCGAGGGGCAGTCGCGGTCCTTGCCGGTTGAGATCGTTCGGCCGAACTTGTCGGTGACCGCGAGCTTCCTGTCCCTGACCGTGAAGATGAAGGCGCCTCCGTCGGTGTAGCTCCCTCCCCTGGCGTTCCAGTAAAGGTCCGCGAAAGGCAGAAACCGGCCATCCTCTCCATGAAGGCTGCGCAGAGTGGCGTCGATGGCCTGTTTTTCGCTGGCCACCAGGCCGATGCCCACCCCGTTCTCCTGAAGGGCGAAAACCTGAGGCCTGAGCATGGAGGTGTCGGTGATTCCCATCAGCCGGAAGCTCTTCCGCCTCTTCTCTGTCTGGCCGATGATGAAGAACCAGGGCCCGTCAGGCGAGCTGTGGATGTGAGAGGCCTGGATGAGCCGGTAGGCCCGTTTTTTTTCCTCCGGGAGAAGCTCAAAATCTCTCTCTGTGGTCGGAGCCAGGGCCTCGATGATGAACTCCAGAGGATACTCGTAGATCCTGTGGAGAAGGTCGAAGAGAAGGACTGCGACTTCCGTATCGGTCAGGAAGAGAGGGAAGATATTCCTCTGGCTGAGGTATTCGGCGATCGAAGAGTAGTTGGCGAAATCGCCGTTGTGGACGAGCGCCTCATCCATTCCTGAGAAAGGATGGGCGCCCCCTGGATGCCAGACCCGGCCTTTAGTGGGATACCTCTGATGCCCGATCCAGATATGCGCCTCCAGGTTCTCCAGCTCGTAGTGGGAGATGGCCTGTTCGGCAAAGCCGACAATCTTGAGGATGAACATGTTCCTTCCGTGGGAGAGGACGAAGGCCCGTTTTTCGCCGAGGGACGAGTAGAATTTCTGGTTCAGCCTGTAGGTGTTTTGATAAATAAATTCGTCCTCCGCTTTTTCTTCATCCAGCCCGTCCAGATGGTTGCCGATTATGAAGGAGTGGAGAACATCCTTTTTCACCCGTCCGAAATACCGCCAGACTTCCGGAGGAATGACTTCGAGGCCGGCCGCACCCGGCAGGTTTTTCTTCGTGGGGAGCTTGGAGCAGGCGGGGATTTCGAGGCAGGCAAAGAGGAATTCCCTTTCCACGGCTTCCCGGACAGCCGGGTCGAGGTAGGCGACCTGGATCAGGTAATGGTCATCGAGGATATCCTGCCGAACGCCGATCTGATCAGGGTTGAGGCCAAAAGCGGCCACCCCGCCGCCCTTGCCGTTTCCCCGGTTGTGCATCTGGACCAGGGACTGCGTGATATGCCGGCCGGCGATTTTCTCGCTGCAGGCCACGCCCACCACCCCGCACCCTCCTTCCATGTCGGCCTTCTGTGTTCCGAGCGGGGGAGGAGAGAGCTTTTTCCGCGAGGCTAACAGCCTGAGGATTTCCTTATTTCCCATCGCTTCGCCTCAGCAGGTCTCGCCGGCCTCTCAGGTCCTGGATATGGTTGAGACCGAGGGAGCAGAGAAGCTGCCTGAGCTGTTTTTGCCAGGAAGCGTAGAGGTTCGCGATGCGCCGGGCTCCCCACTGCGGGTCGAGCTGGGCTTCGAGCTGCGAATCGGTGGTGGCGATGCCGCGGGGACATCCGCGTCCGCTCTCGCAGTTTCCGCACCTCACGCAGCCCAGGGCGACCAGTTCTGCTGTTCCCAGGATGACGCCGTCAGCGCCGAGGGCAATGGCCTTGGCCGCATCGAAGGCTGTCCGGATGCCGCCTGAGGCCATGAGCACGATTTCATCCCGGATTCCCTCCTCCAGGAGGAAGTCATGGACCTTGGGGATGGCGTATTCGATGGGCATGGCGATGTTTTTCTTCGCGATCTCCGGCGCCGCTCCTGTCCCTCCATAGCCTCCGTCCAGGTTGATGATGTTCGCTCCGGCGTAGTAACTGCCCACAGCGACCATGTCCACATCCGAGGGAGTGGAGACCTTGACCGAAATCAGGGCGCCGGGGTTGATCGTTTTCACCCAGTCGATGTGCTTCTTGTGGTCTTCGACCGAATAGACGCTGTGGAAGGGAAAAGGAGAGAAGAGGGAAGTCCAGGGAACCGCCTCCCTCCTGGCCGCCACAGCCGGGGTGTTCTTGTCGCCCAGCAAGTGGCCTCCCAGCCCGGGCTTTGCACCC
This sequence comes from uncultured Eubacteriales bacterium, assembly GCA_964477275.1. Lineage (GTDB taxonomy): Bacteria > Acidobacteriota > Aminicenantia > Aminicenantales > Aminicenantaceae > CAYZDV01. The sequence continues at coordinate 13,111 of CAYZDV010000031.1, read as the reverse complement.
TGGGCATACTTGAATTCGATGATCCTGGCTCTCTGGATGGTCTCCTCCCGGACTCCGAACAGGCCGGTGGCGATCTGGGTAATGATGTGCTGACTGCAGGGAATGAGCTCGTCCGGATAGCCGCCTTCGCCCGTGGAGGTGAAGGTTTTCCAGGTCCGGGCTGCCCGGGCCCTGGCGAGCATGGTGGCAAGGCCGACCGAGCCGAAGGACATTCCGGCCCCGTACCAGGGAACAGGGATGTCCAGGGATGGGCCGGCTGACCGGCGGTTGAGGCTGAGCGAGGTGCTGATGCTCCCGGCTTCCCTGGAGATGCCGGCTGAGGAGCCGTCAATCCGGAAATCGAAACTGTCGAAACCTCCGCCGGAAGCCCCTTTCCTGAACTCGAATTTCCCGCTGGGGACTTCCCCTGTCTCTGCCTCTTCCCAGGTTGAAACGATGAGGTCAGGAGTCCAGCGAAAATCCCCCAGTGTTTTCCACTGGGGGTCGACTTCCACCTTTATGGCCTCCACCGGGCACCGGCTGATGCAGGCGTAAGGGCCTGCCTCGCAGTGGGGACCCTGGCAGAGCCCGGAGGCAGGATTGGAGAGACAGTTGAACCCCTCCATCCTCTCCAGAACTCGATGAGGACAGATCTCGGCGCAGAGCCCGCAGTGGAAGCAGTGCTCGCTCAGGAAGACTCTGTACTTGCCGATCGGACTGCGATACCTGGAAGAAGGGTTGGGCGTTGCGTTGACTTTCATTTCTTCATTCCGGTTCCGGCAAACAGGAATCCCAGCGACTCTTTCTCCACCTCTTCAGAGAAAACGGCCCGGCCGGTTTCTCCGCGCAGTCGCCTGACGTCCCGGATGCCCATGGCACTCAACACCTCGAGAAGCTGGTCCCTCCAGGCGCAGGCCAGGTTGATGACCCGCTGGCTGGCGGTCTTCCACTCCAGCTCGGAGAGGCGGGCAGGGCACTCTGCGGGCTCGCAGCGGCGGCAGACCCGGCAGCCCAGGGCCACCAGGAGGGAGAGGTCAAGCACCACCGCATCGGCCCCGCAGAGGATGAGCTTGGGCACGTGTTCGGCGGCAGCCATCCCCCCTTTGCCCAGAATGGTGACTTCATCCCTCACGCATTTTTTCACAAGCTCCATATGGAGCTTCCGGACAGCGTCTCTGATAAACATTCCCTCTTTGCCAAGCCCGTTCCGGTCCGCATGGACATCCACCACGTCGATGAGCCCGTCGGCGATGAGACCGAACATTTCCGGGGAGAGGTCAGAAGAGGTAAGTCCCAGCGAGACGACGAGAGCAGGATTTTCGCTCTTCCATTTTTCCAGGACGGCTGCGAGTGCGGGCAGGGGATACTCTTCAGGAAAGAGGATTTCCGCGAACCGGACCTCTTTCCAGGGGAGAGAGTCCATTTGCGGCGCCTGCCCGGCCGGAAGCCGAAGCGCCAGAGATGAGAGATACGGCCGGACCTCCTCTGAATAGCTGCTCATATCCAGAAAGGCGAGAGTCCCCAGCCTGCGGGCCGCATCGAGGATGGCCCGACAGATATTCTCTGAGGAGAACGGCTGCGGGCTGGCGTCAAGCACCATGGGGAGCTGGACTTCATGAAAAGGTGGAACGGCGATATTCTCAAAATCAGATATCCAGGGGAGCTTTCGGCCCAGATCGACGGCAGTGGCGATGGACTCCCGGCCGTGAATCCCGTCCCGGGTCGGCCGGACGATTTCCGACATGTCAGTCCACATGCTGTCAAAGTGAGCGCCTTTGAAGGGACCCTTGTAACCTGCACCGTAGACCGGAATTTTCCCCTCCTCGGCCTCATTCCAGATGGTATGGATGAGGTGGGGAGTCCAGTAGCCGTTCCCCAGGCTTTCGAATTCCTCGTTGGGGACCATCTCCAGGGCCTGCCGGGGGCAGTTCTGGATGCAGGTGAAACAGTTCTTGCAGAGGGGGCTGACCGGCTCGGCCATCTTCCGCGGGTCCTCCGGGCTGCGGCGGTGGACTTCGTAGATGCAGTGTGCGATGCACCGGCCGCAGTTGATGCAGGCGTCACTGCGGATGACCCTGAATTTCCCGACCAGAGTGCAGGGCAGTCGTGTGACGGATGTGTCTATATAATACCTTTCATACATCCTGTCTTTTCCTCTGGCAGGAGTTGATGGGGACGCCGAAGGAGTCGAGAAACCGGTCATAGGCTGGATGGGATTCGACACTCTCGATGAATTGGTTGATCTTCTCTGCCGGACGGCGGACCGTGTTCTCGGCCGCAGCTTCCAGCTTTTCCCAGACCGGGATGAGGCTCAGCTTGCTCTGGCAGACGGTTTCGCAGAGACGGCAGTGAAGGCAGAGGAAGATTTTCTCCGCCAGAGATGAGGGCAGAGGGTTCCCTGCCTGCAGGGTTCGGAACAGATAAAGTTTTCCCTTGGCCGTTACGGTTTCGGTGCGGTCGATCAAATACGCCGGGCAGACGGCCACACAGGCTCCGCAGCTGGTGCAGGATTCCGCCGGCGAGGGCTTTTTTTTCTCCGTAACGAACCTCTCATCCGTGAGGGGGAGGAAAGATTTCATGAAAGGCGCGAGGCTCGAGAGGATCGGACTTGCCGCATGGGCGATTTTCAAAAGACGGGTCAGGGAATGGCCGCTGGAGAAAGACTTGCCGGGGTTGAGGAGGTTTGAAGGATCGGATTCTTTTTTGAAAAGCCTGAAGCTTTCGAGGGTTTGCGCAGAGAGGAATTTCCGGAGAAGGGGCAGATTCCACAACCCGATTCCGTAAGGTTTTCCGCCGAGTTGCCCGGCCAGACGGGAAAGCGAATAGCTCAAGAGCAGATGGATGAAGTGGATGAGTCGCCTCGGGTCTGAAGGGAAAATGGACAGAACCACCGCTTCCCTCGTGTTGATGACCGTGGCCTCGGTAGCAAGAGAAAGACCGCAGTTTTCAGCCAGCTTTCGGGCCCTCGACACGTAACGATCGAGGTTGTGGAGAGGGAGAACGGCTTCGCTTCCCAGAAGGGAAGAATAAAATCGTTGTGCCGAAAACGGGAAGTAGCGCTCATTCCATAAGAGCGCGCTGAGGTGGCTTTCGGCCGGAGTTCCCTGACTTTTCCCGACCAGGTCGAGGAAAGCGTCTTCTGGACAGGGATCTTCATGGACGACAAGCACTCCTTCTTTCCGGGGAAAGAAGACGTTCTCCGGGAGAAACAGGTTCTTGTGTCCGAGGCGGTGGCGGTCGAAGAATGAGACATGGACAGGGAGGTCGGGAACCGAGCTCACCAGGCCGGTCACAAAGCGCACGGCCCGGGAAACATCGTCGAAGAAGACAGCATGGGATTTGAGTGTTTTTCTCTCCCGCACCTTCAGCCTGACCTTGCTGATGATGCCCATCTGTCCCTCGGCGCCGATAACGTATCGGAATTCTCCCCCTGACCTGTCGAGCCACTGGCTTTTTGTGGGAGTGACGATTTCCATGGCTTCCACCAGGCTGGAGATGTGGCCGTAGCGGAAGCTGCCGATTCCGTAGCCGCCTGTGGACAGCCATCCACCCACCGTGGAGAAAAGGCTGGTCGGTGAGGTGCAGAGGTCGAGGGAGTGCTCTTTCAGCGCGTTTTTGAGCTCCCACCAGCGGAGTCCGGCTTCCACGGTCGCCGTTTTTCCTTCCTCATCGATCTCCAGAATCCTGTGGAGAGGAGTCAGGTCGGCCATGACCGCTTTTTTGAGGGGAATGAGGCAGCCGATACCGGAAGTGGCAGCCCCGCGGGGAACGACCGCCATTTTCTGCTTTCGGGCAAAGGCATACAGCCTGCGCACATCCCCAATACTTTCCACGGGGAAAACAGATTGAATTCGGGGAAACCGATCTCTTATAATAGGGGGGAGTTCGACGGAATCCTTTGTGTACAGCTCAACCTCGATCCTGTCCGTTATTGTCATATTTAACTAAATTTTATGAAAATATTTTCAAATGTCAAGATATGTTTGCATTATAATTGACAATGATATCGTTTTTCTGGAATATTCATTACAAATGAAGAGGAGGAGACATGCCTGATGACCTGGAGATAAAAATCGTCAGGGCTTTGAACCAGAATTCCCGGAAGAGTTTTCGAGAGATTGCCAAGGAAATCGGGACCTCTGCGCCGGTGGTGATCAACAAGATCAAGAAGCTGGAGGAAAACGGAGGGATAAAAGGCTATATTCCGGTGCTGAACCCGGAGTACTTCGGGTTCAACCTGATGGCGGTGGTGGCCATCCGCATCTCCCACGGCAAGCTCATCGAGGCCCAGGAGAAGATTGCCGAAGACTCCCGTGTGTGCGCCATATACGATGTGACCGGAGAGTGGGATTCGATGGTTATCGCCCGCTTCAGAAGCAGGGAGGATTTGAATTCATTCATCAAAGGGATTCTTTCCCAGAAATACGTGGACAGGACCGTCACCCATATCGTGCTTAACGTGGTCAAAGATGAGCGGCGGCTCCTCCTCTGAGGGGACGCCACGGCTAATATTCAAGCTCCAGTGTTTTGATCTCTGACCTCCCGAAATCCAGGGAAAGGGAATTTTCCGAGAGAGAAAGCGAGCGCAGTCTGTTCTCCATCAAGTCCAGCTCGTAGGCCTTCCTGGGAAGCTGGAAGAAACGGACAACGGCCCGGGCTGGCGTGCCGGCTGACTCGTATAACCTGAGGATAAGGCTCTCCCTGTCTTCTGCTTTTTTGATGGTGGCCAGGATGATGCTGGAGGGGTCGGCCTGGAAGAAAGAGCAGGAGGCCGGCAGCTCTCCGGCGTGGGAAGAGGTGAAGAAGGCCAGGAGAGGGGAGTTGAACTCGTAGCCCCTCTGGACGGTGCTGGCCTCTTTCCAGTCGCCGCGATGAGGATAAAGCGCATAGGCGAACCGGTGTTTGCCCCTGTCAGCCATGGGGTCGGGCCACAGGGGGGAGCGGAGGAGGGTCAGCCGCATCACGTTGTCCTCGATATCATGGCCGTATTTGGAATCGTTGAGGAGGCTCACTCCGTATTTGCCGTCAGAAAGGTCGGCCCAGCGGATGGCCGGGACCTCAAACCTGGCTTTTTCCCAGTCCGTGTTGCGGCCGGTCGGCCTCTGGATAGAGGCAAAGGGGATTTCAAAGGCGGCGTTTTCGCTCCGGACGTCAACCGGAAAGGCGACCTTGAGCATGACATGCTCTTCCCACCAGTCGGCCTTCATCTCGATGTCGATCCTGGGGAGGTCTTCGTAGAGGATGATTTCCTGGCTGAAGAAAGAGCTCGGGAAATCCGTGGTCGGCTCCCATCTGTTTTTGGCCAGGCCGAGAAAGCTTTTTTTGACCTCGAAGGAGGCCATCACCGGGCCTTTCCGGGCGATCTGGATGCTGTCTGCCCTGTCCAGCTTCCATTCCCGGCCCGTGGTGCCGATATTCCAGGCATCCCACTGGGCCGGAATATCTTCGAAGAGCTGAAGTTCGTTTCCCTGGGCAGAAGGGGCCAGAACCTCTCTTTTTTCCTGTTTGTCGAAGATGCTGATGATGTTTCCGCTCCGGGGATGGAGGGTGAGGCGGAAATAGCGGTTTTCGAGCGTGGTCTCATCGATGCTCAGCGAGCTGGGATAGGCATCCTGTCTGCCGGCCTGGATGCTGTAAACCCTGTATCCGACCGCGGGCATGCGGCGGGCGATGAAGCAGAGGGTTTTTCCCTCATCGCCGCAGAAAATCTGGGAAGGGACCTCCTCTCCTGCCGGGTCAAAAACCCGCACCCCCTCCGCAAGCTCCGCGGGCAGCCGGACCTCGACGACGCCGTCCCTGACCCAGGAGAGGGTGTTGAAAACCAGAAGCGGTGTTCCTTCCTTGCCCCGGGCTGTGTTCACCCGCGCCGCGAGGAACTCCAGGCTCTCTTTGAGCTCTTTCCTGGCCAGCCGACGGGCTTCGAGATAGTGCTCTCTGGAATCCCTGTACACAGGGTTGATGCTCGAGCCGGGCAGGATGTCGTGGAACTGGTTGAGCATCACCCGCTCCCAGGCTGTTTTGAGGTTGTTCTGCCCGTATTCCCTGCCGAGGAGGAAAGTCAGGGAGGAGAGTTTTTCCGCTGAAGAGAGAAGAACTTCGGATTTCCGGTTGAATTTTTTGGTTTCTCCCTGGGTGGTGAAGGTCCCCCGGTGGTATTCCAGGTAGAGCTCGTCATTCCAGACCGGTAATTTCTCCAGCCCGGATTTTTTCATCTGTGCCAGATAGTCAGAAAAAAAGCTGTGCTTGATCCGGGGAAAAATCTTCTGCTTTTCGTATCCTTTGGCCCGGTTAAGCATTTCCCGGTTTGGCCCCCCGCCGTGATTTCCCAGCCCGTAGAGGATGAAGACATTTTTCTCTCCGGTGTTCTTTTCAAAGAGCTTGGCGCCGTTGACCATGCTTTCAGCCTCCAGGCGGCCCACGTATCCGGTGGGCGGAAAATAGGAAAGAATCCTCGATCCGTCAGGGCCTTCCCACCAGAAAAAGAAATAGGGAAAAGCGTTGGTGTCGTTCCAGCTGATCTTCTGGGTGACGAAAGCCTCGATCCCGCTTTTCTTGAAAAACTGGGGCATGTTCCAGTTGTAGCCGAAGGAATCCGGATTCCAGCCAATCCTGACCTCGACGCCGAATTTCTCCTTGAAGTATCTTTTTCCATAAAGGATCTGGCGGATGAAGGATTCGCCGTCGGTGAGGTTGCAGTCAGGCTCGGCCCACATGCCGCCGATGATTTCCCATTTGCCTTCCCTGACCTTCTGCCTGATCCGTTCGAAGACCTGAGGATGGTACTCTTCCATCCATTTGTAAACCTGGGCCTGGCTCTGGATGTAAACAATGTCCGGGTATTCTCCCATGTTGTCCATGATGGCTGAGAATGTTTCCTTGGCCACTTCCACTGTCTCCGGCCAGCGCCACAGCCAGGCCAGGTCGATATGGGCATTCCCGCCGATATGAATGGTTGTCTCCTGGGCAAGACGGGAGATGGGCCTGGCCTGTCTGTAGAAATTCTGGAGGGAGGATTCCACTTTTGAGAACTGGCCGCTGCGGAGCGCCTCCAGGTCAAACGCCATCAGGGCGGAACGGAAACGCTCCTGGAGGCTCTGGAATTCCTGGGATGCCGAGAATCGCTGGTAGGTCTCAGAGACAGGCCGCACCAGCCGCGGGGGCAGTTCCCGCGAAGGGGTCAGGTCGAGGAGGATGGCGGCAATTCTCGCATCGAGCAGGAATTGGGAGAGGAGACGCTGGGCACTGCGCGCCGCTGCTACCTCGATGCGTGCCTCCCGGGCCTGGAAATAGGTTCCGGGCTCGACCTCTTTTCGCTCGACGAGGGGAAGTCTTCCCCGGTTTTCCAGGCGGAGGGCGATGAGAATTTTCTCACCGGCTGCTGCCCGGGAGGACAGAAGAAACTTTTTTTCGATCTCGGTTGAGAAATTTCCAAACCGGAGTTCAAAACTCTCTTTTTTCTCTCCGTTGTGGAAAAACTCGACGCTGAAAACGCCGACTCCCCTGAAAGTGCAAACGAACTCTATCCGGCTTCCCGGGGTTCTTACCCCGGCGAAATATTCCGGCACAGTGGTCTCGTGCCTCAGCCAGAAGACCTTGTCGCTCACCAATGCCCGGGTGGGAATCTTCTCCCAGGAAGAATCGTCCAGTTCCACCGCCCCTCCCTGCTCCACTTCCCGCCTTTCGATTTTCCAGGAGGGGATGGAGTCGTCGAGAAGGGTTTCGATTTCCCGGATTCGAGACTGGACCTCGTTCTGGCTGAAGCAGAAGAGAGGCGAAAGGAAGACGATGGTCAAAATGATGAGGAAAAATTTTTTCATCCGCATGGTCATTTCCCCTGAATGTGATTTTTTCTCTGAAAAAATTTCATCGAGCGTGCTGAAAATCTTAGCAGCAAAAAAGAGAGGAGTCAATGTGGAGCCGATCTGGGCAGGCATCTTTTTTTCCGTGGAGGCTAATATTTTTTAGGATGGGTCCTGTCATGGGGTGTCCCCCGTCCGTCCTCGCTCCACCCATCCCCCAGTGGGGCCCTTCCGCTGCGGGCGTTGCGGGGGACACCCCATGCCACCCATCCTGTTTTAAAAGGAAATGGCCATTATCCCGGAAAAAAAGATGCTTCCTTGATCTGGCAAAGCCCCTTTTTTTCCGCGCACCGTCCCTCGCCGGCAGGGTGATATGCCAGAAAGAGACCGGCTCACCAGAAGATGATGTAGAGAGCGATGGTCATGGCGATAACGATAATGCCCAGCCAGAGAGCGGGTCGGGAGGGCTTCATGTCCAGAGCGCCTCCTGAAGGCAATTCTCTGGCCGCCGGAAGCGGTTTCAGGATGGTGACGATGGCCATCGCCAGGACCAGGACGCCGAAGGTAATGGCCATTTTATTGAGGAACACGATGTGGTCAAAGCGGTTGAGGTGAAGAACTCCGTAAACAGGAACATTCAGGATGAGGGCGGTAATGGCCGCCGAAGAGGGGGCCCGTTTGACAAGCAGGCCGAAGACAAAGGCGGCCAGGATTCCGGGAGAGATGTAGCCCTGGAAATCCTGGATGTAATGGAAGATTCCCATGAATTTCGGATGACCGAGTTGAGGAGCGATCAGGCAGCCCATGACCACGAAGATCACGGTCATGATCCGGCCGACGAGGATCAGCGATCGGGAGGAGGCATCCTTCTTGAAGTGGCGTTTGTAGAGGTCCATGGTGAAGATGGTGGAGGCCGAGTTCAGCATCGAATCGAGCGAGCTCATCACCGCTCCGAAGATGGCGGCGAACATGAACCCGCGCAGGCCGACTGGAACCAGGTTCTTGATCAGAAGCGGGTAGGCCTGGTCAGCGGTGAGCATCTGGCCTCTGTAGAGCTGGAGCGCCATGATCCCCGGCAGGACGACGATGAAGGGAATGAGGAGCTTCAGGAATGCGGCAAAGACTACCCCCATCTGTCCCTGTCTCAGGTTCCGGGCGCCGAGTGTTCTCTGCATGATGTACTGGTTGAGGCCCCAGTAGTAGAAATTGGGGATCCAGATGCCGACCAGGAGGGCGGTCCAGGGAATCTCGATGTGGTTGGCGGGAAGGACCATGTGGAGCCTGTCGGCATTGGCCTCCAGGAAGCTGCTCACTCCGCCCACGGCGATGAAGCCGAGGACCATGGTCACGGCTCCGCCGACGATCAGGGCCGAGCCCTGAATGAGGTCAGCCCAGACAACGGCCCGGAGTCCTCCGTAGGTGGTGTAAAAGGCGGCGATGATGCCGATCAGCCACACGGCATGGGTGAGGTCCATCCCGAAGATGGTGTGCAGGGTGAGGCCGCCGGAGTAGAGCACGGCCGCGATGGTGACCGCGACGTAGATGATCACGGTGTAAAAGGCCATGATCGCCCTGGGGACGGGGTTGAAGCGGTGCTCCAGGAACTCGGGGATGGTGAAGATGCCGGTCTTGAGGAATTTTGGCAGGAAGAAAAGGGCAACAAAGACCAGGGTGATGGCCGCGATCCACTCATAGCTGGCCACCGCCATCCCCACATGCCCGGCGCTCTGCCCGGACATCCCCACGAACTGTTCGGTGGAAATGTTGGAGGCGATGAGGGAGAAGCCGATCAGGTACCAGAAAAGGCTCCTTCCGGCCAGAAAATAATCCTCGCTGGTTTCCTTTTTCCGGCGGCTCTTGTAAAGGCTGGTCCCCACAACAAAGCCGATGAACATCAAAAAAACGGCGAGATCATACCAATGCAGTTGCATGGTTCAGGCCGTCCTTTCTCAGGCGTCTTCCTCGATGATCCTCACTGTTTGCCTTTCCATTTTTTCCAGAGCCAGAAAAGATAGACGGCCGGAAGCTGATACAGGGCGAGGATGATCGGGGAGACGATGAACCAGTAGATGTTGAAGTCCGCAGCAAAAAGGAAGATGAATGCCGCAACTCCACCCAGGGAAGCCAGCACGCAGCCGGCCAGCCAGAGGATGGAGTATATCTTTTTCACGCTCTTTTTTTAACAGATATTCTAATATTTAGGGCTTGAAACGGGGATGCGAAAACAAACGCCCCCGTTAGTTCTCTGATCTTGTTGGCCGCCGGTGTTAAAAGAACACTTTTATCCCCAGAAGAAAGGAAAATCCTCCTAAATCCATTTCGATGACCTCATCTTCAACCAGTCCGGATGTCAGAAGGTGCGGGACTTCTGTTTTGGCTGCGATGTATTTTCCTTCGGCGTAGAGGGCGATCTTTGTTCCCAGCATCAAATCGATTCCGGCTTTTCCGTGGAACCCGAACTTGGAAACTTTCGTTTCGGTGATAGTGACCTGACGGATCTCGACTGTTTGGGTTAGGAGATCATAATCGAGCGTCTCGACATAGAGAATATCTTCCATCAGCTCTATCTTGGCGCTGACATAGGTTCCGCCGCCGCCGAAATACAACCGGAAATTGCCGCTGGTGACAGGATGAACGAGGAGCCCGAAACTCAGCAGGGTTAACCTCAGATTGGGGTTGCCTTCGACTTCGTCTGTGGCAGGAAGGTCATAGAAGAAAGGGCTGGGGATACTCAGCCCGTAGTGCCCCGTGAGGTCCTTGGGGGAAATACCCAGGCTTGCTTCCAGCTCGATATTCTGACCCATAAAGAATCCCATCCCAACTTCCAGACCCAGGAGATCGGTTTTGTCGACGGAATCCCAAACGAGAAAAGTTTCATCTCTGTAAGGGAACCCGAATTCGTACTCATAGCCGGAGTGGGCAATGGACATAAGGCCCAATTTCAGATTTCCTGCGGGCCTTTTCACAGGATAAGCGGGTTCACGTCTTTCCGGCTTTGCCCTGGGTGCGACCGGCCTCTCCTTCACTTCTTTTTTTGGCTTCGGGGCTTCCTCTTCGAGGACAACGAACATCTCATAAATATAACCTGTGATCAGCAGACCGATTTCAGACCGGAAGCGGATTTCATACCAGTCCCCCACCTTTCTTTCCACTTCAAAGATATCGCCGACGGCCGGACTGCCGACGATGTCGCTTTCCATGTCCGGTTTCACCCGGATGCTGGCATTCTCCACCACCACCCGGATCTTCTCTTTGGGCGCCTGGCCGAGTGCGGGCAGGGCCAGCACTATCACCAGGAGAATGACGAGGAATGCGTTTCTTTGGAATAACCTGTTCATCTTTCCTCCTTTTTGAAAAGTTGGTCTGTCTTTATTTGGATTGGGTGCGGATTTCGGCAATTTTCCAGGTTTCCGCCTGTTTTTCCAGCGTCCAGTCGAAGATTCCTTCAAACAGGACCAGCTTTCTTCCCTCGGCTTTCGTCTCTCCGGTGATGATGTGGGAGAAGCTGGCCTCTGCCCGGTCGCTGTCCTTGAGCTCGACCTTGATGTTCGAGCCCGCGGAGCGGATGTTCTGGTAGAGGGTGGAGACAAGCTCGGTGTCTTTCCGGAGTCTCTGGAAAAGCTGCGGCGTGCAGTTCCGTTCATAAAAAGCGAGCAGGCTGCTGCTGTTCAGCGCCTGGAGGTATTCGCCGATCAGGGTTTGAATCTCGCCGGGAGCGATTTTTTCATTCGCCAGGCGGATGTATTCTTTGGCCCGGGCGTTGTCAGGGACGAGGTTCAGGACTTTCCTCGCCTCGGTCAGGCATTCCTGGTAGTTTTCGGCCTGAAAGGCATTTTGGGCCCGGCTGAGTCCGTCACTGATTTGCTGCTCCTCGGTTTTTTCCTGTTTCCTCTTCCTGGCTTCGGACAGGAAATACCGGGCCGATGAGTTTCTCGGGTCGAGCTTCAGCACCTCTTCCATCAGTTGGATGCATCCGTCATAGTCCTCCCGGTTGAAGAGGTTGATTCCTCTGTCCAGTTTGAAAGAGGCCTCAGCCGCTGCTTTTTCTGCTGTTGATGGCGGAGGTTCGGCCTCTCTGAGCTTCGAAGGGACTGCTTTTTCGGGCTCTGGTCTGGGCTCTGTTTTTTCCGGCGGCCCTGGGGGAGCGGGTTCGGCTTCCCTCTCCATTTCCCTGGCCGGTGTTTGAAGCCGAGTTTTTAAGTCTCTGGCTTTCTGGTCGATGAGTGGAACATCCGGGCCGGGGGGAGCCATGACCTCTTTTGTCCGCAATCCCAGCATCTCCGGGAGCGGGGTGAAATACCAGGCCGCGGTCCCAGCGGCAGCCAGAGCGATGACCGTCAGAACAGGGACGAGCACCTGCTTCAGGCGTGAAGGAGGGGCGAAGGCTTTCGAAGTGCCGGGCCTGATGGCCATCACCCTGTCGGTGGTGGGCATTCCTTTTTCAATCCTCTCCAGCTCAGCGAGAAGCTCCTCAATCGTCTGGTATCTTCTGGTTTTCTCCTTTTCCATGCATTTCAGGATGAGGCGTGAGAGCTCAGGGGGAACCTGGCTGTTAAGCTGTCGGGGGTCTTGCGGTTTTTCCTTGAGATGCTTGAAGGCGACTGTAAGCGCCGTTTCCCCTTGAAAGGGAGTCCTTCCCGCCACCATCTCATAGAGAATGATGCCCAGCGCGTAGATGTCGGAGCGCTGGTCGACTTCCCGGCCCTCCACCTGTTCGGGAGACATGTATTCCGGAGTGCCGATCATCATTCCGGAGGTGGTCAGTCCCGTCGCCCTCATGGAGCGGGCCACCCCGAAATCCATGATATGGGGGTTTCCGTGCTTGTCGATCATGATGTTCTGGGGCTTCAAATCGCGGTGGATGACTCCCAGCTTATGGGCTTCAGCCAGGCCCGCACACACCTGCTGGGCGATATAGGTGGCCTTTCCCGGGCTCAACGGCCCCACTCTTCTCAGAGTGGTTTTCAGGTCTTCTCCCGACACGTATTCCATGGTGATGTAGAGGAGGTTCTGCTCTTTGTTGAGGTCGAACATGCGGCAGACATTCTTGTGGGTGATCTTGCGGGCGAATCTCAATTCATTGCGGAAGCGCTCGATGACCGTTTCTTCGGCGGAAATCTCTGGCTTCAGGAGCTTCAGCGCCATTTTTTCTCCGAGCTCCCTGTCGAACACCTTGTAAACATTGCCCATGCCGCCTCTGCCCAGCTCTTCGATGATCTGGTACCGGCTGGCAAAGGTGCTGCCGATGGTCAGTTCGACGGCAGCTGCCGGGAGGGTTTCAGCCGGGGATACCGGCTCTTCATGGGAGTAGAAAAGACGGGTCCCGCATTTGC
>CAYZDV010000030.1:0-19587 GCA_964477275.1 uncultured Eubacteriales bacterium | reverse complement strand
GACTGGTACCTGCGGCCTCATGCCGGCTATTATCATGCGAAAAAGGCCTGCGAACCGCTCCATATCCAGATCGACCTTAGAGACCTGGCTGTCTGGGTCATCAACCACCGGCCTGAAACCATGAGCGGCCTTCTGGCCGGAGCCGAGGTCTTTGACTTGAACCTTCAGAGAGTGTGGGCCAGGGAGGCGGAAATCCAGGTTGGAGCAAGCCGCAGCGTGGAACTTTTCAAAATAGAACTTGCTGAGGAATTCAGGAAAGAAGTTTATTTTGTCCGGCTCCGGCTCTATGATTCCACGAGCCGGCTGGTCTCAGAGAATTTTTACTGGCTGGCAGAAGATGATGATTTTTCTTCCCTGGCCGCTCTGCCGAAGGTCCGGATCGAAGCCGGCATCGAAGAGCTGTGCTCGGGAAGGGAAAGGGTGTGGAAAATCCGTCTGGGAAACCCCGGTATGGACCTGGCTTTTTTCATTCGTCCCAGCATTCGGAAAGGAGCGGACGGGGAAGAGGTGCTTCCCAGCTTCTGGAGCGACAGTTACTTGAGCCTGCTCCCGGGCGAAACAAAGGAGGTCCGGGTCGCCTTCGAAGAATACGATCTGGATGGGAAAACACCCTGCCTCCTGGTTGAAGGTTGGAACATCGTTCCCGAAGTCATCAAAATCCGAACCAGTCCGCCCTCTGATGGGCATCTTCTGAGTTCAAATCGCTCAGGCCCTTTTTTTCTTTATGGCCTTAAGGATTCGCTCCGGTGTAATGGGGAGCTCCTTGAACCAGACTCCGGTGGCGTTGGCGATGGCATGGGCCACCGCAGCCAGTACGGGCAGGGTCGCGCCCTCCCCCACTTCCTTGGCGCCGTAAGGGCCTTCGGGCTCATAGGAGTCGACAATTCCGCTGAAGATCTCCGGCGCATCCTTTATGGTCATCAGAAGGTAATCGTGAAGGTTGGGGTTGAGGATATTCCCTTTCTCATCGAAGGCGACCTCTTCCATCAGTGTCTCACCGGCGCCCATGACAACTGCCCCTTCCACCTGGCCGTGGACGGCCTGGGGGTTGATGGGCGTGCCGCAATCATGGAAATCGGTGAACCTTTCGATCCTCACCTTGCCTGTTTCCAGGTCCACGCTGCACTCGCAGACAGCGCTCGAGTAAGAAAACGCGGGGCTCGTGCCCACTGTCGCTCCCTTGTAGTCGCCTCCCAGCCCCTCGGGAGGCTTGTACCAGCCGGTTCCGACCAGAGGACCGTTGTCGTTGAAATAGCGGCGGGCCGCTTCTTCCCAGGGCATGGATTTCGACCGGTCTTTCCTGTGGAAAATCCGGTTGTCCCTGGCCTCAAGGCCTGAAGGCTCACAGGCCAGGATCGCAGAGGCGGTGGCGAAAAGCTTCTTGATGACATCCTTTGAGGCCATGGCTACGGCGTTCCCGCCCATCAGGGTCGTCCGGGAAGAATAAGCCCCTAATTCCAGGGGGCTGATGTCCGAATCCTCGCTCCGGATGCGCACCCGGCTGAGGCTGATGCCCAGGGTTTCGGCGCAGACCTGAGAGAGGACGGTCAGTGCGCCCTGGCCGATCTCGGCAGCCTGGATGAGAAGCACAGCGGCTGTGCCGTCCTCGCTGATTTTGACAATGGCATTGGAATGGGGAAAAATGGACTTTTTCTGGAAGGTCTCCGGCTTTTTCTCCTGGCTTCGCTGAACCTGGCCGCGGTAGATGGCATAGCCGGCGCCGGAGACAAAGCCGCCGCAGCCGATGCCGATGCCCTTACCCAGGGGCAGCTTGCCGTATTTTTTTGTCCAGCCGGATTTCTCACGGACTTCTTTCAGGGTCTGCCTGAACTCACAACTGCGGATGTCCAAATCGTTTACGGTCCGGGTGTCCGGTTCCATGGCGTTGCGGAGGCGAATTTCGATGGGGTCAAGACCCAGGTCCCCGGCAATCATGCTCAGCAGGCTTTCGAAGGCAAAGCGGGGCTGGGGCGTGCCGTTGCCGCGCATGGCCCCGCAGGCCGGCTTGTTGGTCATCACCCGGTAACCCTCATACCTGTAATGGGGAATCTTGTAGAGGGTGGGAATCATGCTTCCGGCATAATAGGCGGTGGTGATTCCAAAGGAGGTGTAGGCGCCTCCATCGAGATAAATCCGGCTCTGGACAGCCGTGATTTGGCCGTCTTTTTTAACGCCGATCTTGAATTTCATGTGCTGCTTGTGCCGGCCTCTTCCGTGGAGGAACATTTCCTTCCGGTCGTAAACCATCTTCACCGCCCGGCCGAGCTTTTTCGAGGCGATGGCCGCGAGGAGGTCCAGCGGGGTTGTCTCCGCCTTGCCCCCGAACGCTCCTCCGACCGGCGGACGGAGGACGCGGATTCGTCCCAGGGGAATATCCAGGACCCGGGCCATCATGTAATGGACGTAGTGAGGAACCTGGGTCGAGGTGTAAAGGACAAGGGTGGAGCCGTCATCATCCCAGTCGGCGATCGAGGCATGAGGCTCGATCGGGCTCTGGTAAACATGGTTTCCGACGAAATCCTCTTCCCTGATGTAATCGGCTTCGGCAAATCCCCTGGCGATATCGCCGAAGTGGTGGTCGATGACGGTGTTGAGGTTATTCCGGTATTTTTCGTGGAGCAACGGCACTCCGTCTCTGATGGCTTCCAGGGGGTCGAAGACGGCGGGAAGCTCTTCGTATTCGACCCTGATCATCTCCACAGCCTTTGCGGCCGTCTCCTCATCCACGGCAATGACCGCCGCCACCTCGTCTCCGACATAACGGACTTTGTCCTTGGCCAGGACATGCTCATCGTAGCGGGCCGGAGACACGCCGTAAGTGATGTCCGGCACGTCCTGTCCGGTGAGGACCAGCTTGACGCCGGGAAGCTTCCAGGCTTCGCTGGTGTCGATGGATTTGATTCGGCCGTGGGCGAGCGGCGAATGGAGGATTTTCCCGAAGAGCATATTCTCGAAATAGTAGTCAGCCGCGTATTTTGCCCGGCCGGTCACCTTGTCGGCTGCGTCCACCCGGGGCAGGCTCCTGCCCACGGTGGCAAATTTCTCGAGGTCGTAAGTGGGGGACGGCGGCTTGTCGGTGCGGATATACCTTTTCCATTTCCTGACCGCTTCGATGATCCGGGTGTAGCCCGTGCAGCGGCAGAGGTTTCCGGCCAGCGCCTCCTTGATCTCGTCATCTGTCGGGTCCGGGTTTTGCCTGATGAGGGCGATGGCGCTCATCACCATCCCCGGCGTGCAGAAACCGCACTGGATGGCGCCGTGGTTGATGAAGGAGCGCTGCAGGGGATGAAGCCTGCCTTCGCTGGCAACCCCTTCGATGGTGGCGATCTCCGCGGCCTCACAGGTTGAAGCCAGGAGCAGACAACTGTTCCTGGGTTCGCCGTTGATGAGGACCGTGCAGGCCCCGCAGACGCCGAGGTCGCATCCTTTCTTTGTCCCGGTCAGCCGCAGCCTGTCCCGGAGGACATCGAGGAGAGTCTCTCCCTCCCGGATAGCGACCGAATGGTCCTCGCCGTTGACCTTGAGATGGACGATGCGGTAGTTATTTTGATTTTCCATAAGCTCAGTCTTTCGGCCTCGATTTTTTCTGTGCCCGGCCGAGGGCCTCATTCAGGCTTCTCCGGACAAGGACAGGAAGAAGCTCCTTCCTGAACCACGCTGACCCCCGGATGTCCGAGATGGGCCGGGCTTCCTCCCGGGCCATTAAAGCCGCCTCCTCGAAGACATCCGGAGAGGGCGCTTTTCCAATCAGGAAGGCGGATGCGTTTTCGGCCAGGAGCGGAGTGGGTGCCACGGCGCCCAGGACAACCGCCGCCTTCCCGGTTTTTCCGTCCTCGAGAGTCAGCCTGGCCGCCACTGAAGCCACGGCCAGAGCGTTGGCTTCCCTGAGGACGAATTTCTGGTAGGACATTCCGGTCAGGGAAGGAGGAAGCGGGATGAAGACCTGGGTCAGGATCTCTCCATAACGGCAGGCGGTCTTTCTCGGGCCCACGAAAAATTCAGAGAGAAGGATTTCCCGCCTCTCTTCTGCGCAGCGGAGCTCGCATGAGGCGTCGGCCGCGATGAGGATCGGCGGAAGGTCGGCCGAAGGCACGGCGCTGGCGATATTCCCTCCCAAGGTGGCCATTGCGCGAATCGGCCGGGAAGCCATGGACCTGGCCGCATCCTGGAAGGCGGGAAGATGTCGGGCGATAAGAGAGCTTGCGATTATTTCCTGAGGCGTCGCAAGGGCGCCCAGGCGAATTTTATCGTTCGCCAGTTTGATTCCCCTGAGCTCCCGGATATTCTGGAGGGAGACGATATTTTTCGCACTGATCAACCCCTGCTTGAGGTCGACCAGGAGGTCTGTGCCGCCAGCCGCCACGGCCGCCTCTGCAAGCTCAGTTAGCAGCTTGAAGGCATCCTCTATCGTCTGCGGGATATGAATCCTGATTTCTGAAAGACGCATCATGACTGTTCCAGGCTGGGTGATTCTCCTCCCGTTTTATTCACAAAATACATTTTTTTCCGGGACCTTGAAATTTTCAGGCTTTCTCAAAAACATAGTTCAACTGGCCGCCGGGAAGCCTGTTGGCCACGGTCTTCATCTCCATTCCTACCCGGACCTCTTCTTCAGGAACCTTGCTTGAAATCCGGCCGAAGACCTTGAAGTTCCCGTAATCCACCACCGCGATCGCATAGGGCAGGTCGGCCTCAAACCCGGCCGCCGCGTACTGAAGCTTGCTGTAGGTGACGAGCTTTCCCTTTCCCTCGACCTCAAACCATTCCATACTGCTCGAGAAGCATTGGCAGCAGCCGGCCCGGGGAGGAAAAAACACCCGGCCGCATTCCCTGCAGCGGGTTCCCATGACCCTGCCCTGCTCCAGGTGGTCGATGAAATCATTGACCCTGGTCACGGCGGTGAAGCTCACCGTGCCGAATTTCTTGAAGCGGTCGTCGATCTCTTTCTTGCTCATTTTCACCTCCCCAGGATGGTCACTGTCCCATAGAGGCCGACACCGCCGATGTTATGGACGAGTCCGACCTCAGGCTCCCTGACCTGCATCTCTCCTGCTTCTCCCCTGAGCTGGAGGACGACGGTCCGGAGCTGGGAGCCGCCCGTGGCGCCGATGGGATGGCCCTTGGAGAGGAGGCCGCCGTCAACGTTGATGGGGATGCTCCCCTCTTTGTAGGTCTCTTTGCTCCTGACCAGGTCCTTCCCTTCTCCGGGCCCTGCAAAGCCCAGGTCCTCGCAGGCCATTATTTCCGAGATGGTGAAACAGTCGTGGACCTCGGCCACATCGATGTCCCTGGCCGTCATTCCTGCCATTGTGTAAGCCTGCTCGGCCGCCTGCCGGGCAACGGCCAGTCCGGTGAACAGGTCCCGGCCGGACATGTTGACGCTGGCCGAGGCTGCCCCCAGTCCGAGAATCCAGACTGGTTTGTCGCTCAGCGCCCTGGCTTTCTCCTCGCTGGCCACGATGAGGCATGAGCTTCCGTCGGCGTTGGCGCAGCAGTCGCCGACCCGGAGCGGGCTGGCCACCGGCCCGGACATGAAATTGTTGGGATCAGAGAGCATCTCCGCGGTCACCGGCTTCCGGAAAGCGGCCTTTTCGTTGAGCTGGCCGTAAACAGAGGATTTCACCCTGACCAGGGCCAGGTCTTCGAGAGTGGTTCCGTATTTTTCCATGTGGGCCCTGGCGAACATAGCATAGTAGGCCGGCATCATCGTCCCGAACGGGCTCTCCCACTGGATGTCCGCGCCGCGGCCCATCCTCTCCTGGGATTCGGCCGAGGAAATCTCCGACATCTTCTGGAAGCCCAGGACCGCCACCACCTCATGAAGTCCGGATTGAATCAGCGCGTAGGCCATCCGCAGCCCCATGCTGGTCGAAGAGCAGAGGCTCTCCAGATAACAGGTGGGCTGAGGGATGAGGCCGAGGTATTCGGCGAAGACGCCCGATGGGGAACGCTGCTTATCGTACTCCGGGGCCGAGCAGACGATAGATGCGCCGATGTCCTTGACCGTTATCCGGGCATCCTCCATGGCTTCCCTGAATCCTTCGAAGGCCAGTTCCCGGATCGCGCCCGCGTAGCCCCGGACAAAGGCACTCTGTCCGACGCCGATAATGGCCACTTTTTTCATTCTGTCCCTCCGCATGATTTTTTTCTCTTCATGTGATTGGCCATGCTCATATGTACTGGCCGCCGTCGACCTTGATCACCTCGCCCGTGATATGCCGCGCTTTCTCCGAGGCCAGGAAGGTCACCAGGTTGGCCACATCCTCCGGCAGGCCGAGGCGGTTGAAGACGGTCTCTTCGGCTGCCTTCTGCTTGAACTCCTCTGAGAGATCCCGGTACATGTCGGTCATGATCATTCCCGGAGCCACGGCGTTGACGTTAACGCTGTATTTTCCGAGTTCTTTGGCCACGGCTTTGGTCAGCCCGATGGCTCCGGCCTTGGCAGCCGAGTAATTGGTCTGGCCGAACTTTCCCCGCAGCCCGTTGATGGAGGTAATGTTGATGATCTTTCCCGAATTCTGCTCGCGGAAAACAGGGGCGAGAGCCCGGATGAAATTGAAGGTCCCCTTGAGGTCGACATTGATCACCGCATCCCACTGCTCCTCGGTCATTTTCCAGACGACTCCATCCCAGTTCATGCCGGCGTTGTTGACCAGGATGTCGAGACGGCCAAAATCGTCGACGACCTGCGCGACCAGGTTCTGGACAGCGTTAAAATCAGAGACGTCGACCTGATACGCTCCGGCCTTCTGCTTCATTTTTTGAATCTCTTCGACGACGGCCCTGGCCTCAGCTTCATGTTTCCGGTAGGTGAGAGCCACATCAGCCCCGTTCCGGGCCATGTCGAGGGAAATGGCGGTGCCGATTCCCATGCTCCCTCCGGTGACCAGAGCCACTTTTCCTTTCAGGTCCATATTTTCCTCCTCTTAATGACTGGGAATCCCGTCTTGTCCGCGAATTCCCATTCCTGATGTTACCATAATAATCAAACCCGCCCGCAAGAAGCAACGGCAAAATTGGGGACTGTCCCCAATTTTTTAAAACGGATAGCGGCGGTTGAACTCGGGAAACCTCCTCTCGACAAGCGCGGTCAGGCCCTCCAGGGCATCCGGGTGCTGGAAGGTCAGGATGAGGAAATTCTCGAGCTCGTAACGGGCGAGCTCATCCAGGGATTCTCCCTCGAGGAACCGATCGAAGCCCCGGTTGATCAACCAGTCGGCAACGCAGACCGCATGAAAGGAGTTGCCGGCCACCCTCCGGGCAACCCGCTGGGCAAGAGCCAGGCTCTCCCCGGAGAGAAAAATCGGGGTCAGATTCCGTCCGTAGGCATAAAGGGCGGGAATGAGGTCGGACTTGAGGAAAAAATCCTTCATGACGCGCAGCTCCTCTTTCTCCTCGAAAGTGAGCTCTGAGGGCAGCTCTTCGACCTTCAGGGAGCGAAGCTGCTCCTGTCTCAAGGACTTTCCTCCGTTATCGATGATGGCCTTGACCAGGACGTCGGCCGCCTCATCCCTCTGGCGTGCCGGAACCAGAAAATCCACCAGGCCCAGATGCTTGAGGAGCCGCGGGGAGGAAGTCGCCGTCCCTCCAGCCAGGATGTAATAGCGGCTCAGGGCCACGGCCAGCTCTGCGTCGCCTGTCCTGCGAAAGATGAGCTGGGGAAGCGTGAGCGTCCCCCTCAACCCGGGATAGATGCCCAGCCTCGTCTCGGGAAGCGTGCAGGAAGTGCGGTCAGTAGCGATGACTATCGAGTCCGGGTCAAGGGCAAAAGCGAAAGCGACCTCCACTCCGCCGCCAAAGGCTGCGCCGTCGACGATGGCCACTTTCGGCTTGCCGCTGCCGGTCATCTCGTGGAAGATGACCTCCTGCCAGAAGGCCGTGTTCTCCTTGACGGCCTGAAAATTTCCCTGTCTGATGTGAGCGATGAAATGGGGAACATTGGCGCCGGCGATAAAGGTCTTGATCGGTGCCGAGTCAAAAATGATGGCTTTGACCCGGTCATCCTCGTTGGCCTCTCTGAACGCCTCTCTGAGGTCTTCGAAGACCCGGTTGTCGAGGGCGTTGGCGGTCTGGGGGTTTGAAATCATTATGCGGGCCGCCTGGCCCTTTTTCTCCCGGCTGAAGAGAATGGGGCTGAGCTTTGTCGGCCACGGCTCATCCTTCTGCGCCTGAGAGATGAGAAGCCGGGGAATGGGGAAGTTGACCTCATTCCGGTGGGAAAGCTCCATGCGCTCGGTCACAATCCGCATCACCTCCCTCACTTCCATCCTGTTCATCAGGGCAAAAGGCCCCTCCCGCCAGAGAAACGCGTTCTGGCACAGCCTGTCCACCTCTTCGATGTCGATGACACCCGCTTCGACCACTTCCCCCGCGGTCATGAACCCCACGGCCAGAAACCTGTTCTTGAGGGTATCGACCAACATCAGGTCTTCGGGCTCCTTCCGGGCGTCTTCCTCCGGGACCCACCTGACCCGGGATTTATCTTCGGCCTTCCTGTATTTCTCGAGGAGCTTTTTGTAGCTCTCCGGAGGGGTGAAGAAATTTCCGTAGGCTGTGTAGAGCGGGTCATCGGGGTTCGAATCGTCGGAAAAAGAATACATGGTGTATATCCCGAGCGGGATTCCGGTGGCGTCCATCAGCCCCAGGAAGCCGACTGGCATGTTGAAGGATTTCCTGCCCGCGGCCTCGATGGTCGGAATGTCGAAACCCTCATCGACCATCCTGGCTGCTTCAAGAAGGAGGGAGACAAAAATCACGTCCGCTGCCCCGCCCTTGCGGCTGCTGAGGATGGGCGCTGCCACTTTCCCGGCCAGCTTCATGTACCTGGCGGCCAGGGCGATGCTCTCCTCGGAGGCGGTGTCTGTCCCCGCATATTCGCCGGCCCTGTTTTTATGAGGAAGATAGAAATAATGCATCCACACCACCCTGTCCGGCCTTCCGGTCTCCCGGGCCAGGATGTTGACGTCCAGCGAGGAGGAATTGGAGGCCAGGACCACATGGGGCGCGCAGAGCCTATCCAGAGTGCGGAAAATCTCTTTTTTAACCTGGATATTCTCGGTGGCAGTCTCGATGACCAACTTCAGGTTCCTGCCGCGGCAGGCTTCCTCGTACTTGGTGGTGGCCAGGATCCGGCCTCTGATTTCTCTGACCTGGGGCGCGCTGAAGATTCCCGCCCTCTGTGCGGCCTCCAGCTCCCTGTCGATGGTTTCAAAGGCCCGCTGGATAATCTCCTCGCTGATATCGATAAAGCCGACGTTGAACCCGCTCTGGGCATAGGCCTGGGTGATGCTGGCGCCCATCGTCCCGGCGCCGACAACCAGAATCTCCACATCATCCCAGGTGATGCTGCCGGCAGCGCTTTTCCCCGAGATTTTCTTTCTCGCCATCGTTCATCCTCCTGATACAAACGCCGTAAAAAATCATTCTATTGCCATTCCTATATTTTCTGTTTCTGGCCGAAGCTTTCGACAATCACCGCACCGCCCTGACCGCCTCCGATACAGGCCGAGGCCAGCCCTCTGCCGCCGAGCGTGAGAAGGGCGATAATCAGGCGGCCGCCGGTGGCGCCCAGCGGGTGGCCGAGCGCAATCGCGCCGCCGTTGACATTGACTTTCGAGCGGTCAAGCTCAAGCTCCCTCTCCACGGCCAGATACTGACCGGCGAAGGCTTCGTTAATCTCGATAAAATCCAGGTCGTTGAGCGTCATCCCGGCTCTGGCCAGGGCAATGCGCGAGGCCGGCACCGGCCCTATCCCCATGTAATGAGGGTCAACTCCCGCAGTTCCCCAGGAGAGAATTTCGCCCAGGGGTTCGATGCCCAGCTCACGGGCTTTCTTCTCGGTGGCCATGATCAGCGCTGCTCCGCCGTCAACGATACCGCTCGAGTTCCCGGCGGTCTGAACTCCGCCGGGTTTAACGGCGTGGAGGCGGGAAAGAGTCTCCATGGTGGTTTCCGGCCGGGGATGCTCGTCCTCTGAAACGACGACATCTCCCCGTCTTCCTTTCAGAACCACCGGCGTGATTTCCCGGGCCATCCGCCCCTTTTCCCTGGCATCTTTGGCCTTCATCTGCGAGGAGAGGGCAAATTCATCAGCATCCAGACGGGTGACTCCGTAGAGGCGGGCCAGGTTCTCGGCTGTGCCCATCATGTCGTCGTCAATGTAGGTGTCCTTCAGGCCGTCCTTGAAGAGGAAATACACCTTTGCTCCGGCCATGAACGGATAGCCCCAGGCTGAGCCGAACTGGAGAGTGGGCGACTGGCTGGGGCTCTCATAGCCGCCGACCAGAACGACTTCACTCTCGCCCAGGACGATCTGCTTGGCGCCCTGGATGACCGCCTCGCCTCCGGAAAAGCAGATGCGGTTGACGGTCAGGCCGGGCGCAAAATAGCTGCAGCCGGCCCGGAGGGCGACATGCCTCGCTCCGTAATGGGAGTCGATGCTGGTGTGCTGGGCGTTTCCGAAAATGGCCTCGTCGATGACCTCCTCCCGGCCTTCAAGGCCGGCCTGCTGGATGGCGGCCCTGGCCGCCAAGGCGCCGAGCTCGATGGGGGGGATATCCTTGAAGGCTCCGCCCGCATCGCCGAAGGGTGTGCGCGTGGCAGCCAGGAAGACGATTTTCCGCTTCGTCTCCTTCATCAGAGCGACCCCTCCACCGCTCACTTTCTCCGGAACATGGAATATTTCCTTGTTGATTTTCATGGCCTTCTCTATTCTTTCTTGGGTTTGGGCATGACGGCTTCCACGAATGCGTCATCCACCGAGCTGCCCTGAGCGATGAGCTGCCGGTATTTGATGAAATCGACGGTATCCTGGCCGGTCAGCTTCTTGCTGTTGAAGGCATGGAAGCCCATGAAGGCCTCGCTCATCATGTTCAGCGCCAGCCAGTGGCGGTTGTAATTCTTGGCATGATCCCAGAAATACTTCTTCTTGGCCCGCACGCTGTCCAGGGACTTGATCAGGCAGCCGGGGAAGAGGTTGGTGAACCTCCAGACGATATCGTCGACGGCTCTGTCCAGAAGCTCGAAATCGATGGCCGCCGTCTTGAGGAATTCCCGGGTTTTCTTTCCTTCCTCGCCCTCGACGAATTCGCCGTAGACGATCTCGCCGTCCCCGACATATCGATCGGTGATGACCGCCGGATTGCGGACAAACTTTCCCCCTTCCTTGATCACCGGCACCACCCGGGTGATGAGGCCCAGACGCTTCATCTTGTAGGCACTCCACAGCTCGCAGGAGACACAGTTCCAGATGGCGTCCTCGATGCTCAGGTACCAGGGGAGAAAATCCGAAGAGCCGCCGTCAGGAGCAGAACCGTGGCGGGGACCTGCCTGGCCAAAGACGGCCGTGTCGGCCGAGAGGGTCAGGTCGCAGGCCATGCCGATTTCCTGGCCGCCGGCCACCCTCATCCCGTTGACACGGCAGACGGTCGGCTTCTTGCAGAGCAGGATGGAATCGACCATCCCGTTGAAAAGGTCCATGTATTCGCCGTACTCATTGGGCTTTCCCGAGTAGTACTCGGCGTACTCTCTGGTGTTGCCGCCGGTGCAGAAGGCTCTGTCCCCCACTGCGGTAAACACCACGGCCACCACGCTCCTGTCCAGCGAGGCGCTCTGGAATCCGGCGATGACCCCCTTGACCATCTTCGTCGTGTAGGAGTTGTACTGGGCGGGATTGTTGAGGATGATCCAGGCGGAATAGAGCCCCTCGATTTTTTTCCCGGCGGGGTCGACAATCGGCCTTTTCTCATACATGGTCGAAGGAGGCTCCGTGCCCCAGTGCTCTTTGCCCCAGAGGGAATGGTCCTTGAGCTCTCTGTCCTTTTTTAGCCAGTCCAGGCTCATTTTCTCCTCCTTTCAAAATAAAAAAGTCTTGTTCGCGCTTATTTTTAAGGCTTAGCGGATTTGCCTTCTATCTATAACGGCCACCAGGAAAAAAGTCAACAGGCTGACTATCCAGGTGAAATAGACCGGATGGGGAAGATGGACACTCTTGAAAAAAGCCGGAATCTGCGGAAAAAGGAGCCAGAGGCCGAGCGAAGCCATGGAAGTGAGCAGGGTCCAGGTGGCATGGCCGCGGCGGCAGACTCTCGGCCAGAAAAGGGTCATCAGGGTGACCAGGGTGTAGGCCGTGGTCAGACAGAGCCCGATGAGGAGCGTGTTGAGGATGCCAGAGACAGAGATGGCCAGCAGGTAGGTGAAAACGCTCAGGACGAGGACCGAAAGCCGGGAGATGGCTTTTTCGGCTTTTTCCTTGAGGTCGGGAGCGAAGAACCTCTTGATCAGGTCGCCCACGACCAGGGTGGCGCTGCCGATGAGAAGAGCGGAGGCGGTCGAGACGTCAGCCGCCCAAAGCCCGGCCAGCACCAGCCCGGCCACCAAAGGACTGAGGCTGAGCACAGTCCGGGGCAGGGCTTCGGTGGGGATGATGTTCGGGTGGAGGACGGTCGCTGCCATGCCGACCAGGGCACTGATGAACCCCACCGGCAGGATGATCAGCCCGCCCAGCAGGAAGCCCTTGCTGGCCGATGAGGAATCCCTGGCGGCAAAAGATATCTGGACCACGGACTGGACGGAGAAGGCCATGGTGCACATGACTATGAACCAGGCGATGATCACTCCCCAGCCGATGGCGCCCAGGTCAAAACCCGGATGCCCGGCCGGGATGCCGGCCACAAACTCTCCCCATCCGCCGACCCTGGTCACGGCCAAGGCCGCTCCCAGACAGATACCGGCGTAGATGAGGACCACGTTGATGATGTTGGTCAAACCGGCTGCCCAGAAGCCGCCAATCAGGGTGATGCCGACAAAGACCACGGCCGTGACGAACATGCCGCTCCTGAAGCTGAACACACCGGGCAGAAGAGAAGAGAGAATGGCGCCGCCGGCGATGTACTGGAGCGAGGTGATGACCACCTGGAGGATGAGCTGGCCGATGACGCCGATAACCCGGCCGGAGACGCTGTAGTGTCTCTCGAACAGCTCGGGCAGGGTGGCTACCTCCATCCGGCGGTAACGACGGGCCGCGAAAAGGCCGACCAGGATGGCTCCGGCTGCCCAGGCGGCGTTATACCATCCGGCGGAAATTCCGCTCCTGTAAGCGCTCTCCGCCACCCCGACCGTGGAGGCGCCGCCAACAGCCAGCCCGGCAAGCAGAGGAGCGACCACCCAGAACGGCAGGTTGCGGCCGGCCAGAAGATAGGCGATCATCCCGCCCCGGCTCAGGCCCCGGCTTAGCCAGGTAATAAGGTAGAGAAGGACGATGTAAAGGCAGACGATGCTCAGCGGAACCCAGTTCATTTTCCTCAACAAAAAGCGGAGAAAAAGGGGACAGGCCCCTTTTCTCAAAAAAAATGTCAAAAAAGGGGCCTGTCCCCTTTTTCTTTTTCTGTTTAGCGCTTGGTTATTTTCAGGCGCGCATCGACGACTTCCGCTCCTTTGCCCCTGGGTAAAGCAAAGACAGGGTTGAGGTCGATCTCATCGACTTCAGGAAAATCAGAAACCAGTTGCGAGAGCCTCATCAGGATCTCAGCCAGCCTGTCAATGTCCACGGGCTTCTCCCCTCTTGCTCCGGCCAGAATGGGATAGCCCTTGAGCGTCTGGATCATCTCCCGGGCTTCTTCCAGGGAAATGGGAGCAAGCCGGAACTGGACATCCTTGAGCGTCTCCACAAACACTCCACCCAGGCCGAACATCAGGGTGGCCGCAAGTCCCGGGTTGGCCTTGGCGCCGATGATGACCTCCTTGCCGCCGGAAAGATACTTCTGGAGGATGAAGCCGGGCTGTTCTTTCTCGAACTTTCTGGCCATTTTTCTCCAGGCGGAGAGAAGCTCCTTTCTGTCTTTGAGGTCGACGGCCACTCCCCCGACCTCGGTCTTGTGGACGATCTTTTCAGAATCGACTTTCAAAACCAGGGGATAGCCGAGTCCCTCCCCTGCTTTCTCCAGCTCTGTCTCCTTCCTGACGTTAACGGTCGTAACCGTGGGGATGCCGTAGCAGCCGAGGAGCTCGAAGACCTCAGCCTGGGGCAGGAATTTCTCCTTTCCCTTATATTTCTCCATGATGGCGCCGGCGCGGGCTTTGTCCGCATCGAACGCTCTGTAAGCCGGCGGCTTCCCGGTGACGATTTTTCCGTATCCGGTCATGCCCGCGAGGGCCCGGGCTGCGGACTCGGCAAAATCATAGACAGGAATGCCGCTTTCGCGGATGATGCGGATGACCTCGGCCCACTTCTCGATGGTGATCACCTGACAGACGATGGGTTTGGAGGATGTCTTCCCGATCTCCCCCAGCTTCCTGGCTATCGCTTCGCAGTCGACAAAAGGAGCAGTGACAAAGACAAGCAGCAGGGAATCGATGTTGGGGTCCTTGAGCAGCGCTTCGACTGTTCCTCCGTACTGCTCGGGCCCGGCCGTGGCCACCACATCCACCGGGTTGGAGACGATCGCTTCCTGGAAGACGAGCTGGCGCAGGGTTTCCTTGGTGCTGGCGCTCAATTGCGCAAGTTTCAGGCCGGCGGCCACACATTCGTCAACGGCGATGATCGCCGGGCCTCCGGTGTTGGTGACGATGACCACCCTGTCTCCTCCGGGAACAGGCTGGTTGGAAAAGGCGATGGCCGCTTCCACCATCTCTTCCTGGGAATGGAAGCGGAGCACGCCGGCCTTCCGGAAAATCGCATCGGCGATCGTTTCCTGCTCCACGAGCGAGCCGGTATGGGAGGCGACAGCCCGTATCCCCTCGGACGTTTTACCGGTCTTCAGGGCAAGGATGGGCTTTTTCCGGGTCACGCGGCTGGCCACCTCCAGAAACCCGGCCGGGTCCTTTAAGGTCTCGATGTGGACCATGATGACCCTGGTCTCCTCATCCTGCCCGTAGTAATCGATGATTTCGTTCATGCTCACATCCGCCTCGTTGCCGAAGCTGGAGTACATCCGGATTCCCTTTCCGATCCTGTAGAGGTGGAGCTTGAGGGTCTCCCCGACTCCACCGCTCTGGGCGACAATGGAGATATTCCCGGGACTCATGGGGACAAAGGTGAAATTGGCGTAGACCGAAACCGAGGGGTCTGAGTTCTGAATGCCCTGGGAGTTCGGCCCGTAGATACGCATACCGTACCTGTGGGCGATCTCCACAATCTGCCTCTCCAGGGCAAGTCCCTCCTCCCCCACCTCTTTAAACCCTGCGGTGTGGACGATGGCGAATTTCACTCCCTTTTTCCCGCATTCCTCGATGACAGCCGGGACAAGCGTGTTCTTGATAGAGATGTTGACCAGGTCGACCTCATCAGGAATATCGGACACAGAAGGATAGGCTCTGAAGCTCTTGATGAATTTGGCCTTGGGGTTGACCGGATAGATGGGCCCCTGGAAATTATGGTCGAGAAGGTTCCGGATGACGATATGGCCGATGCTCAAAGGGTTGTTCGAAGCCCCGACGATGGCCACTGACCTCGGTTTAAACAGCGCATCAAGCATGTTGACCTCCTTTTGCTTCTAAGGCATATAAGGCCGCTCCAAAAGCGCCTGTCAACTGGGGAAGAGGGGGCACGAAAATTTTTTTGCCCAGTTTCTCCTCAAACATGGAAACCAGGAAGGGATTGTGGGCCACCACTCCCCCGGTCATGACGATGTCTCCCTCCAGAGGGTCCATCTCCAGCGCCCTTTTGACCACCGAGCTGAAGATGCCCCTGACTAAGTCCTTGACCGCCACCCCTTCCCTGATCCTGGTCAGGATTTCAGTGGCGGAAAAAACCGTGCAGTAGCTGCCGATGGGAATATCTTTCTCCGCTTTCTCCGCCAGCTCGTTGAGCCTCTCCAGCTTGAGCTTCAGCCGGCTGGCGATCTCTTCCAGGAAGGCGCCGGTGCCGGCCGCACATTTGCGGTTCATCTTGAACGCGGTTCGCCTTCCCGAGGCATCGACCTTGATGACCTTGCTGTCCTGGCCGCCGATATCGATCAGGGTGTGGCCTCGGGGGTAATGGAAAAAGCTTCCCCTGGCATGGCAGCTGATTTCCGTCTTGATTTCATCGGCAAAAGAGACATTCCGCCTCCCGTATCCGGTGGACACGCAGTAGAAATCGCCACGGGTTTTCCCTCTGAGCTCTTCCCCGGCTTTGCGGAAGGCGCGCTCGGCCGCCGCCTTGAAATCGGCGCCGGAGTCCCGCACGGCATAGCCGAGGATGGCCTTATTTTCATCGATGATAATGACCTTGGTGGTAGATGCACCAACATCGACTCCTGCAAAATACGTCATCATCAATGAACGGTCATGAATTTTTTCCAGGTCTAACGAGCCTCCAGCTGTTCAACAAAGGCCTCGATGTTGGTCCTGGCCTGCTCCTCCGAGTAGCAGCGCAGGTCGTTGAGGTCGCCGTTGATGGTCACGAAGGGAATGTTCAATTTTTTCTCCAGCCTCTGGGGCATGCCGTAGCGGTTGTTGGAATTGTTGGGACAGGTTTTGGCGTCATGGAAGAGGAAGCCGTCGATTCTGTATTTCCTGACCATCTCCTCGATGTATCTCTCCTTGAAATTCTCGTCGCGGGCGATGAAGATTTCCGTGTAGGCCCGGGCCATGCTCAGGAATGGGTTGCGGGGATCAAAAGAGTCGAATATCCAGCTATTGCAGTAGGTCGAGGCCACCACCGCCGTCTTGAGAGAGATGAAGAGCTCGGCCAGGTCCCTCAATTTCCCCCAGATGGGCATTCCTTCCCAGTAGATGCGGAACTTCTCGCCCTCGACCGCTCCGTCCTTGCGGGCGATTTTCTCCTCCAGCTCCTGGAGGAGGACCTCGTAGTACTCCACGGCCTGAGGCGTTCCCCTTAAAACGACGGCCGGTCCCATGTGGATGGTCCCGTCAAAGAAGCTCATCGGCGCCGGGACGGCCGCGTTGGCCTCCAGGACTTGCTTCCAGAGCACGGTGCACTCCTTGGAAAGGGTCAGCGCCTCGCGGAAGCGGTCGATGTCGAAGCGGTTGCCCGAGATTTTTTCCAGAGTGGGAATCAGGTCCTCAATCTGCTTGGCGATGCTCGCCAGGTATTCATCCTTGATTTCCCCGATGTTCCGGTAGGTGGAAATGCCGATCGCGGGCACTCCCAGTTCCCGGCCATACCAGTTGAACCAGTCCTGGACATCCCGGCACTGGTTGGTGTTGAACACCAGGACATCCGGCCTGGGCACTCCCGCGATTCCTTCATAGGCGCGGGAGAGCGGCGTCTCCTTCATGAGGAAGGAACCGACATCGGAGGTGAGGTAAGAGCAGATATCGGGTGAGAAGCCAATGGCATTGGCCGCCGGAATGAAGTCCATGGCTTTCCGGGTGGAGCCGAGAACAGCGCCGTGGTTCTCAGGATAATGGACTACAAAACCCAGGCTCAAGAGGAGTTCAGCCGGACCGACACTCGAGCACCAGGCGACCTTGGGCGACCCCTCTTTCGAAGCCCGGTCCAGCTCATAGAAGTAATCGGCCATGATCTTTCTCATCTGGCCGGTGGCCTGGATTTTTTTGATGAGGGATTTTTTCTCTTCGCTCATTTCTCCTCCTTCATTCCCAGAGAAAAAGCTCTCTCATGTTCTCGCGTTCCGGCGCAGGGGAATCAACAGGAGCTTTCCCTTTTCAAGGTCTTCAAAATATCAATATTGTCCGGCCAAGTCAAGAATCGAGACTCAAAAAAAGTTGACAGGCAAAGATTGAAATGATATGTATACCATCTTGAATTTCCCCCGGCCCGTATCGACAAACATCTTTTCCTCGTTTTGGGGAATATGAGCAAAGGCAAGTTCGAAAACATCGTTTTTGAGACCAGAGACAGGACAGCCTTTCTGACCATCCACCGCCCTCCCATGAACATCCTGAACATCGCCGCCATGGAAGAGATGAACCAGGCCTTGAGCTCCCTCATCGGCAACACCGAAGTCAACGTTCTGGTCATCACCGGGTCGGGAGAAAAGGCCTTCTCCGCCGGAGTGGATGTCGCCGACCATACCGAAGACAAAGTCGAGAAAATGCTCCAGGTCTTCCACGACATCTTCCGCAACCTGTTCCGGCTCGACCAGGTGACCGTGGCGGCTCCGAAAGGACTGACCCTGGGCGGAGGCTGCGAGGTCGCTCTTTTCTGCGACCTGGTCTTCGCCGCCGATAACCTCAAGTTAGGCCAGCCGGAAATCAAGTTAGCCGTCCTGGCTCCGGTGGCCCTGCTCATCCTTCCCCGGCTGGTGGGCCTGAAGAAAGCCGCGGAAATCCTTCTCACCGGAAAAACGATCGACGCCGCAGAAGCCGAACGGCTGGGCCTTGTGAACAGGGTTGTGCCCCTGGCCTCCTTCGACACCGAACTCAAAAGCTACATCCAGCCCTTCAGCGAATTGAGCCTCGTCGGTCTCAAATACTCGAAAAAAGGCATCCGACTGGGCCTGGAGACAGACTTTCTCGGCGGCCTGGAGAAAATCGAAAAGATCTATCTTGAGGAACTGATGGCCTCTGAAGACGCCAGCGAGGGCCTTCGGGCCTTCCTGGATAAAAGAAAACCTCTCTGGAAGAACAGATAGGGGATAAAGGAGGAAGACATGAAAGCTGCCGTTTTTTACAAAGCCAACGAGCCCCTGAAGGTCGAGGAGGTGGAAGTCCCCAAGATCTATTTTCATGAAATTCTGGTCAAGGTGACGGCTTGTGGAGTCTGCAACACGGATCTCCATTACATCGACCACGGCGTTCCCACGTTCAAGCAGCCGCCGATGATTCTGGGACACGAGGCTTCGGGCATCGTCCAGGATGTCGGCGCCCAGGTCAAGAACTTCAAGGCCGGCGACCGGGTCCTCATTCCTCCTGTTTTCTCCTGCGGCCACTGCTACAACTGCCGGATCGGAAGGGAAAACATCTGCCTGAACATGATCATGCTGGGCAACAACATCGACGGCGCCTATGCGGAATTCGTCAAGGTCCCGGCCAAGGACTGCCAGCATCTTCCCGAAGAGCTTCCCCTCGAGGAATCGTGCATCATCGCCGATGCCATCTCCACGCCTTATCATGCGGTAACCAACCGGGGCCAGGTCAGGCCGGGCGATTCGGTCGTTGTCCTGGGATGCGGCGGCGTCGGGATCAACGTCGTCCAGGTCGCGGTGGCGGCCGGCGCTTCGGTCATCGCCATGGATATCGTGGACAGTAAGCTGGAGATGGCCAAGAGGCTGGGCGCCGAGCACCTCATTAACTCCTCCAAAAAACAGGACAAAGCGATTCTCAAGGAAGTCCGTGAAATGACAGACGGCGGTGCGGACGTGGCCATCGAATGCATCGGGAATCCCAAGACCATCGAAATGGGGCCAACACTGCTCAGACCCGGCGGACGCTATATCCAGGTCGGCTTCTCCCCCCAGGCCGCGCCACTGAACGCGGGAAGGCTGATGTTCAGGGAGATCGCCATCATGGGCTCTCTGGGCTGCCGGCCGGTGGATTATCCCCGGATTATCGAGATGGTCAGGACCAAAAAGATCCAGCTTCAGCCGGTGGTGACCCACCGATTCCGGCTGGAAGACATCAACAAGGCCCTCGACCTCCTGAGAAAGGGCGAAGCCCTCCGCTCCATCATCGTCCTCTGAT
>CAYZDV010000029.1:4593-19624 GCA_964477275.1 uncultured Eubacteriales bacterium | reverse complement strand
GATGAGGAGTATATCCGCAAGTCCCTGAGGATGATTCTCGAATACGAGGGTTACAGCTTCCTGGAAGCGGCGAATGGCGAGGAA
This sequence comes from uncultured Eubacteriales bacterium, assembly GCA_964477275.1. Lineage (GTDB taxonomy): Bacteria > Acidobacteriota > Aminicenantia > Aminicenantales > Aminicenantaceae > CAYZDV01. The sequence goes on along the minus strand of CAYZDV010000029.1, from coordinate 19,540 downwards.
GCTCTGGACATGCTGGAGGAGACAGTGGGGCTGGACCTTATCCTTCTGGATGTCAAACTTCCCGGAAGGGATGGCCTGGAGGTTCTGGCGGAAATCAAAAAACGCCCTTATCCTCCGGAAGTGGTCATGATCTCCGGCCACGGCACGATCAAAACAGCCGTCGAAGCGACCAAGCTGGGCGCCTTTGAGTTCATCGAAAAACCCCTGGAGAGGGAACGGGTTCTGCTCTCTATCCGGAACGCTTTAAACCAGAATCAGCTCGTCAGGGAATGTCAGGAACTGAGGAAGCGAGCCGAGAAAAGATACGAGTTCATCGGCAGTCATCCGTCGATAAAGAAGCTCTGGGCGGAGATCCTGAAGACCGCTCCCACCAACGCCACTGTTCTCATCTATGGAGAAAGCGGGACCGGGAAGGAGCTGATCGCGCGCGCCATTCACAACCACAGCCGGAGGGCCGGAGAAAAGTTTGTCCAGGTCAACTGCGCGGCCATCCCCGAGGAGCTGATCGAGAGCGAGCTCTTCGGCCATGAGAAGGGAGCCTTCACGGGTGCTACCGAGAGAAAATCGGGAAAGTTCGAACAGGCCGATGGCGGAACAGTTTTTCTGGATGAAATCGCAGATATGAGCCTCAAAACGCAGTCCAAGGTCCTCCGTGTTCTGGAGGAGGGCGAGGTCCAGAAGGTTGGCTCAAGCAAGGTCAACAAGGTCGATGTCCGGGTCATCGCGGCCACCAACAAAGACCTGCAGAAAGAAAAGGCAGAAGGGCGATTCCGGGAGGACCTTTTTTTCCGGGTCAATGTCATCCCCGTGTATTCGCCCTCTTTGCGGGAGAAAAAGGAGGATCTTCCGCTTCTCGTCGAGTATTTCAGCAGGAATTTTGCCGGAGATAACAACTTCAAGATGAAGAGATTCTCCGGGGAAGCTCTCGAGGCGATGATGAAGTACCCCTGGAAGGGGAATGTGCGGGAGCTGAAAAACGTGGTGGAGAGGTTGATAATCATGACCGAAGGGGATATCATAGAGAAAGAAGATTTGCCGGAGCAGATTCCCGGCGACGCTCCCATCCACCTTCCTGAAGCGCGGAACATCAAAACTCTGAAAGAATACAGGGAACTCGCCGAGAAGGAATTCATTCTCTCCAGGCTCGAAGAGAACAGGTGGAACATCTCGCAGACAGCGCGCGAAATCGGGACGCCGCGAAGTAACCTCTATAAAAAATTGGAACATTATGGTATAAAAATAGAGGCTGGAGTAGGCGAGGCGGTTGCCCCTTCCTCTCCGCGTGGGAAGAAAGGGGAGGAAAGTCCGAACTCCACAGGGCAGGATGGTCGCTAACAGCGACTCCGAGCGATCGGAGGAAAGTGCCACAGAAAACACACCGCCCCATGACTGACGCTCAAGCGTTGAGCATGAGGTAAGGGTGAAAAGGCGAGGTAAGAGCTCACCGTCCTGGTGGTGACACCAGGGGCACGGCAAACCCCATCCGGAGAAAGACCAAATTGGCCCCTGGCGAGACGGCCCGTCTCAGGGGCGGGTAGGTCGCTTATCCCCTCGAGCAATCGAGGGGTCAGACAAATAACCGCCCCTGCCAGTGCTCTGGCGGGAACAGAATTCGGCTTACGTCCTGCTCCAGCCTTTTATGTTTTGTTCTCAGGGCATCCTGTAAACGAGAGCGTTGACATTCATGCCCGCTCCCACCGAAGCGAAGACAATGATGTCTTCTGTTTGCAGGTTGTAATTGTCGAGCTTGCCTTTGAGGACGAGGTCGAGCAGCGTGGGAAGCGTGGCCACCGAACTGTTTCCCAGCCAGGAGATGATCATGGGCATGACATAGCGAGGAATTTCTTTAATGCCATACAGGCTGTAAAGCCGCCTGACGATGGCTTCATCCATTTTTTCGTTGGCTTGATGGAGGAGAACCAGGCGCACCTGTTCGATGGAGAGCCCTTTCTTATCGAGACTTTCCTTGACCACCAGAGGGACCGTTCTCAGAGCGTATTCGTATAACTTGTGGCCATTCATTTTCAGAAACAGGTCGTTTCCATCGTAGTCGGGATTAGAGGATTTGCCCATCCAGAGCATGTAGGCATGCTCAATCGCATCTGTGCGCACCGAATAAGAGAGAACGCCGATCGGCTTTTTGCATTCCCGCGCTTCGACGATGGTCGCTCCCGCTCCATCGGCGTAGATCATGCTGTCCCGGTCATGAGGGTCTGAGATCCGGGAGAGGGTCTCAGCTCCAATAATCATGACTTTTCTGGTCATCCCCACTTTGATATAGCAGTCAGCCTGAATAAACCCCTGCAGCCAGCCAGGACAGCCGAAGGGAAGGTCGTAAGCCATGGTCTGAGGATTTTTGATCTTGAGCCGGTGCTTCACTCTCGAAGCCAGTGAGGGAACGAAGTCCGACCTTCTGTTGTCGGCGGATATATCCCCGAAATTGTGGGCAACGATGAGGCAATCCAGACTTTCCCTGTCAACGCCGGATGAGTTCAGTGCCTCCTCGGCGGCGAAAAAGGCGAGGTCAGAGGCGACCAGATCATCAGAGACATGTCTCCTTTTGGAGATGCAGGTGATCTCTTCGAACTTCTTGATGATCTCTTCGTTTGACTTCTCGATCCTTTTCGAGTCCGGTCCGAAAAATTCGCTTTTCAGATAATCTCTATTCCGGACAACCACGGTGGGGATATAACAACCGGTTCCTGTGATGACGGAGCAAAGATGATTCTTCATCGTTGAAATCCTTGGTTTGTTCCTGAAGATGTAATGAAGAGCCTCTCCTGATCGCTGATGCCCTTCATTTTTTCTTTTTCACTTGGTTTATAACAAATAGCACAGCCGGGATTTCATGTCAAATTCGATTCATATGGCGAGCATTTCTTCTTCCTTGATCATTTTGCCATCCCGGATTTGCAAGTGTTTCCCAAGACAGGGGAATGGAAATCTTCAGGAGAGAAGGGAGCGGACAGCCTGCTCGATGATGATCAGGATGTTCCTGGGATACAGGCCTAACTGGAGGACGCCGTAAAGGCAGAGAAAGAGCACCAGGAACAGGGCCGGGTTTTCCACCCCGATCTCCACTTCTCTGGAAGGTTCTCTCATGTACATGTGGACGATGATTCTCAGATAATAATAGACAGAGATGAGGCTGGCCAGGACGGCGATGATCACAAGGGGCACGAGACCCTGCTGGACCGCAGAGGAGAAGACAAAGAATTTGGCCAGGAAGCCGGCCGTGGGCGGAAATCCGGCAAGAGAGATGAGAAAGACCGAAAGAGTCGCTCCGATCCAGGGGTATTTGAAGCCGATACCGGAATAATCCTCGAGCTCCAGGTATTCCACTCCTCTTCGGCTCAAGGCGGTGACCGCGGCAAAGGCGCCGATGTTCATGAACAGGTAGACCAGAAGATAGAAAACGAGGTTGCGGTAGTCTCTGGCCAGGAGGGCCACTAACAGGTATCCGGCATGGGCGATGCTCGAGTAAGCCAGAATTCTCTTCACGTTGGTCTGGCGCAGTGCGATCAGGTTCCCCACCACCATGGTCAGGACGCTGATGGCCCAGAGAAGCCAGAAGAGGGGCCGGGTATGGAGAGCGGTTTGCCAGTAGGGGAGGAAAATCCTCAAGAGGATGGCAAAACCGGCAGCTTTGGGAACGACGGAAAAGAAAGCGGTGATGGGAGTGGGGGCTCCCTGATAGACATCCGGAGTCCACATGTGAAAAGGAACGACGGCGATCTTGAAGCCGAACCCGATAACCACCAGCCCTAAACCGATGAGACCCATCAGGCTCAAACCCGCCTCTGACCCGAAGACGGAGATGATGGTTCCGATATCTGTCGAATGGGCGGTGCCGAAGAGAAGGGCCAGGCCGTAAATCAGGAAAGCGGTGGCAAAGCTTCCCAGCAGGAAGTACTTGATGGCGGCTTCGGAAGACTTTTCGTCTTTCCTCCTCAACCCGGCCAGAGCATAACTCGATATGGACAGGACCTCCAGTCCGAGGAAGATAACCAGGAGGTCGGCCGAGGAGACCATGATCAGCACTCCTGATAGGGCCAGGAGGAGAAGTGCGTAGTATTCCCCGTGGTTGGCATCCTGGAGGGCGATGTACTTCATCGAGATGAGGATGACAAAGCCCGTGCAGAGGATGAGGAGAAGGGAGAGGAAAAGCGAAAAATTATCCAGGAGGAGATTTCCGTTGAAATAGGAGTAACTTCTGTCCCAGAATGTGCCGCAGACAATCCCGCAGACGGCCAGGAAAATGAGAGACAGGTAAGCCAGGTAGTCCCTGTTTTCTCTACTCAGGAAGACCTCAAGAAGCAGCACCACAAGAGAGGCGGGGACGATGACCAGAAGAGGAAGCAGGGCCAGGAAGCTGTTCATGGGCGATTCTCGTCCTTTTCCAGAGATGGCTTTTCAGTGGATATATGCTCAATGTCGATGATGAGGTTCTTGTCCTCTTTTGCCTCGGTGAAATAGGTCTCTTTATTCACGCGGTGGAGAAGCTGGGTCACCGAGCTGTCCATTTTCCTCAAAAAGGGCCCGGGATAGATGCCCATCCAGAATATCATGACCACGATCGGAACGAGATAGGCGAGCTCCCTTTTATTCATATCTTTGAAGGAGTGGATTTTTTCGTTGGTGATGGGTCCCTGCATCACCCTCTGGAACATCCACAGCAGATAGGCGGCAGCCAGGATGACCGTGGAGACAGCCAGGATGGCCAGGATTCTGTTGGCTTTAAAGATGCCAAAGAGACAGAGGATTTCTCCGATGAATCCGTTGAGCCCGGGCAGACCGATAGAGGAGAGCATGCAGATGAGGAAGAAGGCCGAGAACACGGGCATCTGCTTGCTTACCCCGCCGAAATCCTTGATCAACCGCGTGTGGGCGCGCTCATACAATATTCCCACGATCAGAAACAGGGCGCCGGTGCTCAGGCCGTGATTGAGCATCTGGTAGATGGCGCCTTCTATCCCCTCCAGGTTCAGGGCGAAAACAGCCAGCATGATGAGCCCCATGTGGCTGACGCTGGAGTAGGCGACAAGGGATTTCACGTCCTTCTGGATGAGCGCCATCAGCCCGCCGTAGATGATGCCGATCAGGCTGAGGATGGCCAGGGCCGGGAGGAAGGTCTTCACCGCGTCAGGGAAGAGAGGAAGGGCAAAACGAAGGAAACCGTAGGCTCCCATCTTCAGGAGCACGGCGGCCAGGATAAACGAACCGGCAGTCGGTGCTTCCACGTGGGCGTCGGGCAGCCATGTATGAAAGGGAAACATGGGAACCTTGATGGCAAAAGCCAGGCCGAAAGCAAGGAAAAGCCAGACCTGGATGTTGGGATTGAGGATGAGGTTGTAGTAGTCGAAGAGGTTAAATGAGTAAGTTCCCGTCGCCTTATGGTAGATGGAGAAAAGATAGAAGATGGCCACCAGCATCAGCAGGCTTCCCAGCATGGTGAACAGGACGAATTTGATGGTGGCGTAGACCTTGCGCGGACCTCCCCAGACTCCGATCAGAAAATACATGGGGATGAGCATCGCCTCCCAGAAGACATAGAAGAGGAAGAGGTTGAGGGCGACGAAGACGCCGATGATCCCCGTCTCCAGCAGGAGGAGGAAGATCATGTATTCTTTGACTCTCTTCTCGATGTATCTCCAGGAGGAGAGAACCGCGATGGGCATCAGGAAGGTGGTCAGCAGAACCAGGAAGAGGCTGATCCCGTCGATCCCGATGTGGTAGTGAATCCCGTAGCCCAGCCAGGGAACGTTTTCCACGAACTGGGGGTCAGGGGTTTGAGAATCGAAATTGAAGTAGAGTATGAGGGAAAGGAGGAAAGCGATCAGGGTTGCTCCCAGGGCAATATACCGATGGAGGCGCTCTTTTCTGCGGTGAACGAAAATGAGCAGCACCGCTCCTGCCAGGGGCAGGAATGTGACCACACTCAGGATGGGAAAGCTCATTTTAAAATAGCAGTATTCCTAAAAAAATGATGACACCGATCAGAAAGACCAGTGCATAATCCTTTATCAGGCCGCTCTGGAATAGGCTGAGAATTTTTCCAAAGAAGCCGGTTGCGGTGGCTGTTCCGTTGACAGCTCCGTCGATCACCTTGAGGTCGAAATGGTCATAGATTGCCTCCGAGCCGCGGACCGTGGTCCGGACGAAGGCCGCCTCATAGATTTCGTCCACGTAATATTTGTTGAAGAGAAGCCTGTAGGCCCGCGGGAAACGGGCAGCAAGCCTAGGGGGAATTCGCGGGGACCTGATGTAGAAGACATAGGCAATGATGATTCCCAGAAAAGCGACGCCCACCGAAATCCCGATGAGAATCCATTCCAGCTGAAGATGGATATGGGCTTCGTGGCCGCCCCTCAGCGCGGGTTCCAGGAACTGTCCGAAAAAGTTGAGGCGCTCACCAAAGACAACCGGAAGACCGACATAACCGGCGACAACGGAGAAGATAGCCAGAAGGAGGAGAGGAATGGTCATCACCGGCGGCGATTCATGGATGTGTTTTTTCACCTCCGGCTCGAGCCTCTCCTGGCCGTGGAAGGTGAGGAAGATCAGGCGGAACATGTAAAAAGCAGTGAGCACGGCGCCGAAAATGCCCAGGCCGTAGATGAGATACTGGCCATGAGCGTAGGCCTGGGTGAGGATGGCGTCCTTGGAGAAGAAGCCGGAGAAGAAGGGAACCCCGGCGATGGCGATGGCTCCGATGAGAAAGGTGGGATAGGTGAGGGGGAGGTATTTCCTCAGTCCTCCCATCTTCTGCATATTCACTTCTCCGGAGAGGGCGTGCATCACGCTGCCCGCACAGAGAAAGAGCAGGCTCTTGAAGAACGCGTGGGTGTAGAGATGGAACATGCCGGCCGCATAGGCGCCAACCCCGCAGCCGATGAACATGTATCCGATCTGGGAGATGGTCGAGTAGGCCAGGACTCTCTTGATATCGTTCTGCGTCAGGGCCATGGTGGCCGCAAAGACAGCAGTCAGCGCACCGACCAGAGCCACGATTTCAGCGGCTGTTCCGGAAAGGGCATAGAGGAGGTTCATCCTGGAGACCATGTAGACTCCAGCGGTGACCATGGTCGCGGCGTGGATGAGAGCGCTGACCGGCGTCGGGCCTTCCATGGCATCGGGAAGCCAGACATAGAGCGGAATCTGGGCGGATTTTCCGGTGGCACCCACGAAGAGGAGGATGGCGATGAGAGTCGCCATCCCGGAGGTGACGGCGCCGCCGGAGATGGCCTGATTGATGGCCGTGAATTCGCCGCTGCCGATAACGGTGAATATGAAAAGAATGCCCAGTAAAAAGCCAGCGTCGCCGATCCGGTTAACAATAAACGCCTTTTTTCCCGCATTGGCGGCGGCGTGCTTTTCAAACCAGAACCCGATGAGCAGGTAGGAACAGAGGCCGACGCCTTCCCAGCCGACGAACATCAGGACGATGTTCGAGGCCATGACCAGGATCAGCATGGCAAATGTGAAAAGGTTCAGGTAGGTGAAGTACCGGGTGTACCCCTTGTCCCCTGCCATATAGCCGACGGAATAGACATGGATGATGAAGCCCACCCCGCTCACCACGAGGGCCATCACCACGGATAAGGAATCAAGCTGGAGCGAGAAGTTGATGTTGAAGCTCCCGGAGCCAATCCAGGAGAAGAGAGTTTTGACCAGGGGGTAGTGCTCATGAGGAGTGCGGAGCAGGCCGAGAAAGGAAATGACCGAGACGACAAAAGAGGCCAGGACCGCCAGGCAGGCCTGCCAGGAGACGTATTTTCTGGGAAGGCTCCGGCCGAAGACAGCCAGGATGAAAGTGCTCAGCGCGGGGAAAAGCGGGATCAGCCAGAAAATCTCGGTCATTTTATCCCTTCATCAACTGAATGTCTTCCGATTTGACAGTCTTTTTCTGCCTGAAAATGAGAAGAATGATAGCCAGGCCCACCACTGCCTCAGCGGCGGCCACGGTAATGATGAAGAAGACAATGATCTGGCCATCCAGAGAGCTGGCCGCTCTGCTCAGAGTGATAAAGGCCAGGTTGGCCGCGCTGAGCATGATTTCGATGGCCATGAACATGGTGATCAGGTCGCGCTTGATGAAAAAGGCCATCGCCCCCATGACAAACAGCAAGATGCTCAGAATCAGAAAGTAGTGGGTCGGAATCATTCTTCCTCTTTTTTCTTCACCAGAACAATCGCGCCCACCAGGGCAGCGATGATCAAAACAGAAGTGATTTCAAAAGGATAGATGTATCGGGTGAAAAGGAGGCGGCCCAAGCTTACAGGGCCTCCTTCAATCGTTTCCGTGGATACGGGCAGGATAAATGCCCCTTTAAGGGCCAGAGCGAGCTCTATGACCAGGACAACAGCCAGGGCGAACGAGAGGTAGAGAGTCCATTTCTTCTTCTCGGCTGGAATGGCCTTTTTGATGTTGATCATCATGATGACAAAGATAAAAAGAACCATGATCGCGCCGGCATAAATGATAATCTGGATCACGGCGATGAACGGCGCCTCAAGAAGGCCGAACAGGCCTCCCAGGGCAGCAAAGGCCAGAATCAGGAAAAGGGCGTTGTAGGCCTGATTTCTGGAAATCATCATCCCCAGAACAGAGCCCACACACAGCGCGGCGAGCAGGAAAAACAGGAAATAGCTCATTTTTTTAAGTTTCTCATTTTATTTTTGCCAGATAACAATGTCAAGGAAATTTTCAATTGAGGATGTTTTTGACAAACGGATAAAATTTGCTATAATAGCAACTGTAACGCGGGGTAGAGCAGTCTGGTAGCTCGTCGGGCTCATAACCCGGAGGTCGTTGGTTCAAATCCAACCCCCGCTACCATCTTCTTTTTTCCATCGCCTTCGTTCAAATTTCGCCTTTTTTCTTGCTTCAGGCGAGAGTCCGTCTGTTTTCGAACGGAAACGGCGTATGATTTTTTAAAATCCCCGGCTGAACATGGTCCAGAATTTGTCTCCGAGCTCCCAGTATTTGTGCACAGCCGCCCGGGCAAAATCATTGGTGTACTTGGTCAGATATTGTTTGAACTTCGCCACATCCTCCTCGCTCGGCTTTCCTTTCCAGAGTTCCAGGGCTTTTTGTTCTATGGAAGGGAGTTCGTCAAAGGCTCTGCTCTCGAATTCCGCAATAGTCTCTTCGATGAATCCGCCTGCCTCTCCCCAGCGCACAGTGGAAAGGCGGTTGGCGCGGCGAAAAGCCCAGCAGGCAGAATCTGTCCGGAACCTGTGCTGGGCGCAGACTTCAAAACCGGATGGAAGCTCGGTGACGCCGGAGAAAACGGGGATTCTTGCGCTCTGCCCGGGGTTGTCGAAGGCAAACCAGCACACGGCACCGACCGGGTCCGGCAGCCAGCTCCGGCACTGGATGATATGAGAATAAGCGCAGCCGGCAATGGCGATTGTCCGGTGATACTCGACGGCATCGGGCTTCAGGGTGTTGAAGAGGCTGCGCATGTCCCCGGACATCCAGGGATTTGCCACCGGGCTCTTGATCGTTTTCTCACTCCGGCGGTCTTTGACCATCAGGTTTTTGGTCATGTCGAATTCCGTTCCCGCATAGGTCTCCCGGTAGTATCTCAGAATATCCCGAATCGAAACTTTTTTATCCGGCTTGACGGAAAATGGCAGCGTTTCGGCATTGATATCCAGGTTGAGGGAAGAGACCACGGTGCTGAGGACATAATATTCTCTGGTGGAGAAGGGCTTCCGTCCGCTGTAGGCCTTCCAGAACTTGAAGGGCTCGCCGCTCTTCGGGTCCCACCAGCCTTTTTCGATGGCGAAGGAATAAACGTTTTCTGATGCCATGTAATGGTCGGGGTCTTTGAGGTCCAGCTCGCCGATTCTGGGAATGTTGGCGGAGATGCCCACATGGTCATCGGGAATGCGGACAGCGGCCCAGACAGCGCCCTTTTCCCGGAGACCGGTGCCGAAGATTTCAAAGTGCCAGACCTCCCTCGGGTCAGCGATGGTCAGGCATTCCCCCCAGTCCCCGTATCCGAATTCTTTGACCAGCTCTCCGGCCAGCCGGATGGCCTCGCGGGCGGTTTTGCATCTCTCCAGCATGATTCGCTGAAGCTCCTCGATGACGAACATGCCCGCGCTGTTGTGGAGCTCCCTTCTTCCGCCGATTGTCGTCTCGCCGATGGCCAGTTGATGCTCGTTCAGGCAGGGATAGGCCGTATTGAGATAGGCAAAGGTTTCCTCGACCTGGGGGATTTCTCCTCTCTCTGCCACACCTCTCAAATCCCAGGATGTCTCGGTGTGCATCCTGCCTGAGTAAATTTTATTGGGTGAGCCGGCGTAGTGTCTGGCCCGGGGAACGACGTTCAGCCATGTCCTGTAGTTTCCGTCGCAGGAGTGGGCGGTGATCACCGAGCCGTCGGTTGTTGCCAGCCGTCCGGCCACGATGCTGGTGCAGCCGGTTTCCAGAGGCGCGAACGCAAGTGCGCTATCTTGAGGCCGGGCATGGACAAGCAAAATCCCGCCGATGATGAGGATGAGGGAAACGAATGTCCATATCCCGAGTTTCCCGCGGAGCTTGTTGTGGTTCATTGTCTTCCTCCCTTTCCGATTCTGTGTATTTCATTATCGGAATCGGCGAGACCGCTGTCAATAAATTCAGTCAATGAGACAGGAAGAAATAGGGCAAACCATTCCATTGACCTTTTCCTCGTGAGCTGCTATTCTGTGAAAAGTCGAAGACAAAAGAGCCCAATTGCTCCGGGAAAGGATGCCATGAGACAGGGTCACTGCCTTGAAAAGGTTGTCGAGAGCAGCTTCGGTCTCGACGCCGTGCGCAAGACAGACCTTCAGTTTGGGGATCTGGTGCTGATCGCCACCCGCAATTCCTGCTATTCCATCTGTGTTCTCGATTCCGGCTTTTATCTTGTCTCGGGAGGGTGGTTCGACCGAAAAGGCCTCTCTCCGATGAAGGTCGAAATTACAGGATGCACATGGGGAGGCAGTATCGTCAAGGTCGACATTCTCGCCGCTTGCGGCCTGAGGCTTGAATTCGGAAACCGCGTCCTCACCACTCCCATTCAGAAGGTGGAAGTCGTGCGGACGAGCGGAACAAATTGAGTGAATCGGCGCTTCCGGATGTCAACAGATTTTTTCCTGGAGAGTAAAATGAGAACAAAAGCCATCATCATTGTCTTCTTTCTGGTCCTCATCGGTTTCGAGACGCCAGCGGCGGCTCAATTCACGCCTGAAGAGCTGGCCCAGAGGCCGATGTGGGAAGAGTTCCTGAAAACCGCCAAAATCATAAAAAAAGAAAAAATCGGCGAAGGTGTTACCCGGCCGAGAAGGCTGTACATGAAGAAAGGAGATATCGAGGGGAGCGGCGTCTGGAAAAGCCCGGCCGGTGCAGATGCGGAACTGTTTGACAAATGGCAGGCGGAGATTGCAGCCTACCGGCTGGATAAGCTCCTGGGGGTGAACATGGTCCCTCCCACCGTGGAGAAAAGTTCCGGGGGGCGAAAAGGCTCCTGTCAGCTGTTCGTCGAACTGGGAATGAGCGAGCTCAAAAGACGGAAGGAGAATATTGCCATCCCCCCTGAGAAAGAGGGGCATTTGGAGAAGATGACCTATCTGGCCCGGGCTTTTGACAGCCTGATCGCCAACACCGACCGCAGCCTGCAGAATACCTGTTATACCAGAGACTGGCGGCGGATTCTCATCGACCATTCCCGCTCTTTCCGCTCGACAGGTGATTACACGCGGCAACTCATCTACGGCAGACAGGGGAGAAAGGGGGAATTCCCATTTTTAAAACTTCCCCGTGCCTTCGTGGATAAGGTCAGAGCCCTGACCTTCGCCAGCATCAGAAACGCGGTGGGTGATTACCTGACCTCTGCGGAGATCAAGGCCATTCTCCTCCGCAAGGAGCACATTCTGAAAGAGGTCGAGGAGATGATCAAAGAAAGAGGCGAGGATGATGTTCTCTATTGAGAATCATTTTTCTTTCGTATCATAAGTTCCGGAGCGTAACCCCATGAAGCGCAAAATCGGCATCTCCACCATGGTTATTCTTTCGGGAGTGGTCGCCGCAATCCTCTATTTTGAGCTCGGGCCGTATGACATCAGGATTAATCCCGCCCCCGCTCTGAGCGCTCCGCTGAATCCACACCAGGAAAAAGAGACGACCATTCGCAATCTGAGCGATAAGACGGTTTACTACGTCATCAAACCGGCCCATTCGAAAGAAGAACCGGTTCAGAGGTCCTTAGAAGTGGCTCATGTTGACCGCCTCCCTGGAGATGACGACGTGGAAATCTCGTTTTGGCATGGCGGAGAGATGATGAGCTACACGCTCTACAGCAGACTGGCCTATTCTTTCCGTTATGATGAGGACGGCAGGCTCGATCTCTACCGGGGTTCTCACGGAAGAAGCGATGCAGCCGACCTGGCGCCGTATGTCCCGAGTCCAGGGGATGTGGTGGAAAAGATGCTCGAGCTGGCCGGGGTGAACAGGAAGGATGTGGTCTATGATCTCGGCTGCGGAGACGGACGGATCGTCATTGCTGCGGCGAAGAGGCATGGAGCCCGCGGCGTGGGCATCGACCTTGACCCGGAGCGAATAGAGGAAGCGGCTTCCGGTGCCAGAAAGGCCGGCGTGGAGAGTCGTGTTTCATTCCGACTGGAAGATGTCATGAAGTCGGATTTCTCAGGGGCCACTGTGGTCACCCTCTATCTCCTGCCCGAATCCAATGCCCTGCTTCGGCCCTTACTGGAAAAGCAGCTCAAGCCCGGCACCAGGGTGGTCTCCCACAACTATTCCATCCCTGGCTGGGAGGACAAGGAAGCGGGCTTTATTTCCTTCAAGGCAGAGGATGGGGAAGAGCATGAGATATACCTCTACCGGAGGTAGTAATCCAGCGATTCCACAACATATTTTTTGACAACCCTTTTTTTCTATGATATAAGCCCCTGTGAGGAGGCGGAGAATTCGTCATATTCTCATCAAAGGAAATATTGACTTCAGGACAAGGAGACAGGCAGTCAAATAAAAAACATACTCAAGTTCATCCTCTGTTACCCATTCCCCTCTAATTATCGTATTCTGCCAGGAAGATAATTTCCTAAGAGGAGCCCTGGACATGACCGAACAGCGACGCGCTAAACGGGTTAAGGAAGAGGCCCAGGTGACCATCAATTTATTTTCTTCAGAGACATTCACTCCCCCCAAAAAGATCACATACCATCTCACCAAAGACATTTCTTCAAAAGGCCTGAGGATTATGGCCAACACCTTCCTGCCCGTCAATTCGATGTTGAAGATCGAACTTTCTCTGACAAAGCCTCTCCGGTTCATCACGGCATTCGGAAAGATTCGGTGGGTCAAAACCCGGTATCCCGGCGATCTGTTCGAAATAGGCGTTGAATTTGTTGATACTTCCGAGGAGAACATTAAGGCCATCAAGAACCACATCGAAAAATCGGAGAGTGACGCTTCTGTGAGTTAGGCCCATCCAGCGTTTTTTCCGCCGGCACAAAGCCTGCGCACCCCTGAAGAGAGAGGTCAGGTGCAAAAAAATTCCCATCTGATGGATTCTCCACGTCTTTCCACGGGCTCGCCATTTGCGTTGACTTGTGATTTTCGCTTGATATAACTTATAGAGGCCGGTATTCATCCTTAAAGAATGTGGCGAAGTCGTTCGATTGCCCATTGCGGCACGAAAGAATGAAGAAAGAGAGCGCGGTTGCCCAACCCATACCAGGAGTTCGTTATCCGGGATATGACGACCTGGCCCGGTACGACGCGGTAATGTTTCGAAGCAGTGCTCAACTCATCGATGAGCCACTCCGGATAGATGAAAACCAGAGGAGGATAAGATGGAACAGGAGATAAAATGTCCTAATTGCTACAGCTCCAGCATCAGGATAAAAATCCGAAGAGAGAGCGTCGGGATGGGGCGGGGAAGGGCCGTTGAGGATAACCCGAATAAAGAGGAATTCGTCAGCTATGAGTGCAAGTGCTGCGGCAAGGAGTTCGCCGAGGACGACCTGTACGAACAGTGAGGAAACACTTTTCAAACGGTTTAGAGGCCACGTTTTTCAGACATTTATGCGGATTGAGATTTCCGCCTGATCCCCAGAGCTCCGGCAAAAAGGCATTTCCTGCCCGACAGACGTCCTGATTTCTACCGCACTTTCGGGTTGCTCAACAAAGTCCGATGGAGGCAGAATAACGGGAGCCGATGATTTGCAGATGAAGAGCTGGTTTGTTATCAACACCAAGCCCAAGAAAGAGTCTCGGGTCGAGAGGCTGTTTATGGAGGGCGGGTTCACCATTTACAACCCCAAATACCTGGAGAACAATAAAGCGAAACCCTTTTTTCCCGGCTATGAGTTCATCCTTTTCGAATACCCCGCTCAGTATCAGCTTGTCCGCTACACCCGGGGCGTGAAAAGATTGGTGGGAGTCAAGGAGGTTCCTGTGTCCATCCCGGAAGAGGTGATTCTGGAGCTCAGGGCCAGGGAGTTCAACGGATTCATCGAAGTCGGGAAATACGGGGAGGAGCCGGAAGTGGGAGACGAGATCGAGGTCGCCGAAGGTCCGCTGAAAGGGTTGAGAGGAATCTTCAAGAAAGAACTGACGGATAAGGAGAGGGTTCTCATCCTGCTCAAATATGTGAGCTACCAGGGCCAGCTGATCATCGAGAAGGAAAAGCTGAAGAAATTAACCAAGTGAGCTCGGTTCAGTCCTCGCTATCCCCCCGGCTTCGCCTTGAGGAACCATGCCCGCTCGTCCTTCACACGGACTTTTCCGCGAACCACCCCTCGGCCAGAGAGGATGGGTGGCATGGGGGGCTCCCCCGCAACGCCCGCAGCGGAGGGGACCCATCCTCTTGCTCCATTACCCGACCACTTCAACCTTATGAGGCGCGGAAATCAAGAATCTCTCCGCAGTGTTTGACAATTTTTCCTCTTT
>CAYZDV010000029.1:0-4493 GCA_964477275.1 uncultured Eubacteriales bacterium | reverse complement strand
TATGAGGCGCGGAAATCAAGAATCTCTCCGCAGTGTTTGACAATTTTTCCTCTTTTGCATACATTGGGAGACTCAAATCAGGAAGGACGGAGATGAATATTCCCTTTCTGGACCTCAGGGCTCAGTACAGGAGTATCAGGGAGGAAATCGACCGGAAGGTCCTTGAAATCGTCTCTTCCCAGAATTTTGTGCTGGGTCCTGAGGTGGAAGCCCTGGAGCGGGAGGTCGCGGAGAACAGCCGGACGCGGTTCGCGGTGGGAGTCTCCTCCGGGTCTGATGCCCTGATCATCTCCATGATGGCCCTGGGAATCGGAGAGGAAGATGAGGTGGTCACCACTCCGTTCACCTTTTTTGCCACGGCTGGATCGGTCGTCCGCGTGAAGGCAAAGCCGGTCTTCTGTGACATCGAGGAACGAAGCTTCAACATCGACCCGGAAAGACTCGCCGAATTGCTCAAAGCTCGATACCGAAAAAAAGGACGGAGATCGGTCAAAGCCATTATCCCCGTCCATCTTTTCGGCCAGTGTGCGGATATGGACCCCATCCTGGCCCTGGCCAGGGAATATGACTTGTCCGTCATCGAAGATGCGGCGCAGGCGATCGGCGCCGAATACCCCTCCTCAGGAGGTATAAAGCCCGCGTGTTCGATGGGAGATCTGGGGACCCTGTCTTTTTTTCCTTCCAAAAACCTGGGAGGATTTGGTGACGGAGGGATGGTCCTGACCAATGATGAGGCCCTCGAAGAGAAGCTGAAGATGCTGCGGGTGCACGGTTCCAGAAATGCCTATTATTATGAACTTCTTGGCGGCAATTTTCGGCTGGACGCTCTCCAGGCCGCAGTCCTCAGAATCAAGCTCAAGCACCTGGAAGGCTGGCAGGAGAAAAGACGGGAGAGAGCCGCGCTTTATGACGTGCTCTTCAGAGAATCAGGCCTTATCGACGAGGAGCTGGTGCAGGTTCCCGAGGCTCTCTGGAGGGAGAGCGGAGCGCGGAACTTCCATACCTATCATCAATACGTCATCAAGGCCAAAGACAGAGACAAACTCAAGACATTTCTGGAAGAGAAAAGCATTGGCACAGCCGTCTATTACCCTCTTCCCCTTCACCTCCAGAAATGCTTCGCTTATCTTGGCTGCCGGGAGGGAGATTGTCCCGTCGCCGAAAAAGCGGCCCGGGAGGTTCTGGCTCTGCCCATTTACCCCGAGCTTAACTCAGAACAGCAGGATGTTATCGTCTCATCGATCAGGGATTTTTATCTATTGCGTTCATAATAACTTGTATTAAAAACAGAGAAATGTGCGGAATATTCGGAATCATTTTTAAGGACGCAAGGGAAGACCTGGGCTCGATTCTGCTTCAAGCCGGCCGCAGGCTCACCTACAGGGGATATGATTCGGTGGGCATGGCCGCCTTCAGCGCTGGTTCCATCCGGCTCCATAAGGACACCGGTGAGATCGAAGAGGTCAACCGCAAATACCATTTCGAGAAGCTAAAAGGCGACAAAGGAATCGTCCAGCTTCGCTGGGCAACCTTCGGGCCGCCTTCCAGGAAAAATGCCCAGCCTCACTACGACTGCTCGAAGGAGATGGTGGGCGCCCATAACGGAAACATTGTCAACACCAGAGAGTTGATCCAGAGATTGGAGAAGATAGGGCACATCTTCCAGGGGGAGAACGACGGAGAGGTTGTGGTCCATGTGGTGGAAGAAAGTTACAAGCAGAAAAAGGACATGAACGCGGCCGTGGAGGAAGCAGAAACCATCCTCAACGGCGATTATGCCTATGTCATCACCCGCAAGGACTCTGAGCGGATGTACTGTGTTAAAAAATATTCCTCACTCTACCTCGGCGTCGGCCCGGATTTCATCTGCTGTTCTTCAGACCTGCCTTCGATAATCCAGTTCACCGACCGCATCGTCTCCGTTTATGACGGCGAGTATGTGGAATTCACCTGGAACGCCTACCAGATCAGGAAGCTGGCCACAGGAGAAAAGGTGGAGAGAAAACCTTACCGGTGCGCGCTGGGGATCGAGGATGCCCGCAAAGGGAAGCACCCGCATTTTATGCTCAAAGAGATTCATGAACAGCCGCAAAGAGCTCAGGCCCTGATCCGTTTTCTGCGGGAATCCAGCCAGGCCAGGGAGTTCTTCGAGGTGCTCAAGGGGGAAAACCGCATCTTCCTTGTCGGTTCCGGTTCATCCTACAATGCCTGCGTGATTGGCGCCTATTACCTGAACAGGCTGGCCGGCGTCCAGGCTTTTCCGGTGCTCGCCGGCGCCTTCAAGGAATTCCTTGGCCAGGCCGACCTCTCGCAAGGCGCATACGTTTTGGTCTCCCAGAGTGGAGAGACCAAGGACGTGGTGAGCGCCCTGAATTTCCTGGAGGAGAGAAATGCAGGGAAGATTCTGGCCCTGGTCAATGTTCTTGGTTCCTCGCTCCAGCTCCGGGTGAAAAATTATCTCCCCCTGCTGTCCAGCATCGAAGTCAGCGTTCCAGCCACCAAGACGTTCACCAACCAGGTGATCATCTTTCTCTACCTGGCCATCAAGCTCAAGGAAACAAAGGGAGAGAGGGATGATGGGCTGGAGAAGGAACTGGACAGGCTCCCTTCCCTTATTCAAAAGGCTCTCTCCCGGACAAAGGAAAAGTGCCAGCAGCTCGCCCGTCTTCTGGCGAAAAAAGATTACCTCTATTATCTCGGCTACGGAGTGAGTTTCGGGGCCTGCCTGGAAGCGGCTCTGAAGATGAAAGAGATCACTTACATACCCTGTGAGGGGATGTATTCCTCGGAGTTCAAGCATGGCCCGCTGGCCATCATCAAGAAGGGAGACTGGGTTCTTTTTCTCTCGACAATCGAGGATGCCTACATGACGCTTTCCCACATCAACGAAGTCAGCTGCCGCCTGGGCAAAATCTGCACAATCGCCCCTGATGACGATTCCCTTTCCCTCAATTCAGATGAGCTCATCCCCCTGCCTTCAAAAAGTTATTATCTCGCCCCCATCCTGGAGGTCGTCGTCGCCCAGCTTCTCTCCTACTATGTGAGCCAGGAGAAGGGAATCAACCCGGACCAGCCGCGGAATATCAGCAAAACCCTCACCGTTGACTGAACGCAGCGGCTCCTTTTCACACGGCCGTTTCCTTCAAAGTTTCATCGACAAGGCGGAGACCGGCCTGAAAAGAGTCTTTTTCTGTGCCGATTCCCAGGCGGATGTAGCCGTCCATCTGGAAGCAGTCCCCGGCCACGACGAAAACGCTTCTCTCATCGAGGAGTCTGGTGGCGAATTCTGTGGAATTGACAGGCATCGTGTAGCGCGGAAAGGCCACCCCGCCGGCGCGAGGGGGAATGAGGTGGAAAAGCGGTTTGTGGCGCTCGACCCAGGCTTCAAGGAAGGCCAGGTTTTCTCTGAGGATATTCCGGCTGCGGGTGAGAATTTTCCTTCTCCGCTCGGGCTCCAGGGCCAGGGTTGCCAGCCGGTTGCTGAGAGCTCCGGATGAAATGGTCGTGTAATCATGATAAGCCCAGACGTTATCGATCACCGACCTGGGCCCAGCCAGCCAGCCAATGCGCAGACCGGGGAGGCCGTAGGCCTTGGACAGTCCGCCACAGACAATCGTCTTCTCGTAGCGGCCGAGGAAGGTCGGCGATTCCTCTCCGTTGATTTCTGCGCCCCGGTAAACCTCATCGCTGTAAATCCAGGCCCCGGCTTTACCGGCCAGGCGGATGATTTCCTCCATCTCTTTTTTGCTGAGAACGGCACCAGTCGGGTTGTTGGGGTTGCAGACCGCGATCATTTTTGTCCTGGCCGACATGAGACTTTCGAGCTCGGGGAGGTCAGGTGCCCAGTTGAACTTTTCCCTGAGATGGAAAGGCTTGACCGCTACCCCGAAAGAGCGGGCCAGGCCCCAGATTTGCATGTAGTTGGGCAGCATGAGCAACAGCTCGTCCCCTGGCTCCAACATGCTCCAGATGGCGAGGAAATTGGCTTCCGCCGAGCCGCTGGTCACCAGGACGTTATCCAGGCCTGTTCCTGGATAGAGGCGGCAGATGGCTTCGCGGAGCTCTTCAGAGCCGTTGGTCTGGCCGTAGCCGAGCCGGAGGGAGAGGAGCTCCCGGACTTCATCTGGCTCCAGAAGCTCTTTTAGTGTGTAGGGATGGACGCCGCTTTCGGTCAGGTTGTATTTGACCCTGTTTTCCCATAGGGACTGGGTCCTTTCCATTTCAAAAATCTCGATTTTCATTTCCACCTCTCTTGAAGTTCATCTTTGTCTTTTATCCTTTTCACAGAGGACTTTTCCGGGTTGCTCCGGCTGTCGGTGAGCTGTGCATTTTCAAGCTTGAGATAGGCCTTGCAGTCTCCCAATCTGCTGAGACAGGGCGAGTGTTCGACCGGGGTCTCCCTGATGTGCGGCCTTATTCTCTTTGCGGGCGGAGACATACCGCGCCACCCATCCTCTTTGAATCATCTTCTTTTCATCCCAGATACTCATTTT
>CAYZDV010000028.1:0-19636 GCA_964477275.1 uncultured Eubacteriales bacterium | reverse complement strand
GTTCAGGGCTGTGCTGAGGGTGAGGACTCCTTTCCCGTCCATGGCTTCGGCGGCGTTGATGATGATGTTCATGAACACCTGTTCGAGCTGGGAGCCGTCGGCCGCGATTTTGGGCAGGCCGGAGGCATAGGATTTTTTGATCTTGATGTTCTGGAAGAGGGCCTGTCGTTCGACGATGGCCAGAGATTTTTCGACGACCTGGCTGATGTCGACCAGAGACACTTCGGGCTCCCTGGGTCGAGCGAATTCGAGAAGTCCCTTGACGATGTCCTTGCAGCGGGATGTCTCTTTGACGATTTTTTTCAGGTTTTCATAATGGGGACTTTTTTTATCTGTATCCTCGAGCAGCAGATGGCTGTAGATGAGAATGCCGCCGAGGGGATTGTTGATTTCATGGGCGATGCCGGCAGCCAGTTTTCCCAGGGAGGCGAGCTTTTCCGACTGGATGAGGTGGGCCTGCATTTCTTTCAATTCCCGGGTGCGTTCTTCGACCTTTTTCTCCAGGGTCTTCCCCCATTCGATGAGTTTCAGGTTGGCCGCTTTCAGGTTTTCTGTCATCCGGTTGAAGGAATCCGCCAGGTCGCCGAGCTCATCCCTGGAGTTTACCTCCACCTTGTGGGAAAGCTCTCCCCTGGCAATGAGCTGAGTGGCCACCACCATTTTCTGAAGGGGGTTGATGATGCGGGAGGTGGAAAAATAGAGGATGACCAGCAGGAAGAGGACGCAGAGAGAAGCGATCAGGACGAATGTCAGCATCACCCGGTAGGTCGTGTCGATATAAGGCCTTTCGAGCATCCCCACATAGAGAATGCCGATGATCTCATTGTTGACGTTTTTGATGGGTTCATAGGCCGTGATGTACCAGTCATTGACCACAAAAGCCCTGTCGACCCAGGCCTTCCCCTCCACGAGCACCGCCTCGTTGACCTCTTTGGAGAGCCGGGTGGCGGTGGCCCTTTCTCCTTTTTCATTTTTGACATTTGTCGAGATGCGAAGGTCGTGCTGGAAGATGGTGGCTGTCCCTTTATCCCGTCCTTTGTATTTTTCTTCCCTGTAGACAATTTCCTTTACCCGGTCGACAATCTCATATGTGCGGTTGAGCAGCACTCCGCCATAGAGGACGCCGAGGAGGGCGCCGCCGTCGTCTCTGATACAAGCGGCGGCCTTGAGCATCATGCCGCTGGTCTCCGTGTTTTCAGGCCGGGGAGCGGCTTTCGGGGTAGGGATGAACTCCATGTAGGCCTGTTCGGCCAGGTCTTCTCCTTCCTTGAGGAGTTCTTCCCTGGGAACAATCTGGGGGGAAGCCAGAACCTCCCGCTCGGTGGCCAGTTTAACGATTTCATCCTGGGATTGGTCGTCTCCGACCACTCCGGGGTTCCTGGTCCTGATGATGACCCGTCCGCTGCTGTCGGTAAGGGTGAGAATGTCGAGGTCGGACTCTTCTCTGACCCGGCTGAGAAATCTCAGGAGGATATCATGGCGTTCGCTCTTGAGGGCTTCGTGGAGGCTTTCCCGTCTGGCCGTCAGGCTGACCACCAGCTTGATGCCGTTGAGCTTTTCGTTGAAGACCATCCAGGCCGATGCCAGATCATGCTGAACCTTGGTTTGGGCTTCAGTGATGAGTGTTTCTCTGATCAGCCTCGAACCAAGGCTCAGAGAGAGCAGGCCGCCGATGATGATGACCACGAGAAAGCTGATGATCAGCTTTATCCTTAAGGAGAGAGGCGGAAATTTCATCTCAGGAGCAAGGTTTGAATTATTAAATTGAATTATATAACAAATCGTCAGAAAGGAAAAGAATAAAGGGGGTTAAGGGGGTCAGGCTGGGTGCATCGAAAACACGCGGAATTTCCCCGACTAAGAAATTCCGCTCGGATTCGGGCTTCGCTCATACAAAATGGGGACTGCAAAATGGGGACTGTCCCCAATTTTTTTATTTTGGGGGACTGTCCCCATTTTGTATACCATGCCCGCTCAGCCCTGCTCACGGTTTTCTCACCACCCAGCCTGACCCTCTCGTTTTATTCGCTGTCACGGAAAAAAAGGCTTCCCCCGGAAATTCTTTTTTATGATAGGGTGAGGGCTGGAGAAGCGAAACGGTCATTGTGTCTTCCGTAAAGGGAATGTATAATGGGCGGGAATTTGAAAGTCTGCGACTTTCAAAGCGGTTCGGGTTGACTGTCGAAACGGGCAAGTCCTTTGAAGGAACTGATCGCCATCATCGACGATGAGCCGGATATCCTGGAGCTCGTCTCCCTCCATCTCCGGAGAGCCGGTTTCCGGGTGGAAGGCTTCGAGGATGCGGAAAACTTCCAGCGCTTTCTGGGTTCAGAACGCCCTGACCTGATTATCCTCGACCTGATGCTCCCCGATGCCGATGGACTTGAGATATGCAAAGAATTGAAAAATCAGGCGGAATACTCGTCCATCCCGATCATCATGCTTACGGCAAAGGGAGAAGAAACGGACAAAATCCTGGGTTTAGAGCTGGGTGCAGACGATTATGTCACCAAACCTTTCTCGCCCAGGGAATTAGTGGCGAGGGTTAAAGCGGTTTTAAGAAGACAGCAGAAAGGAGAGGAGCTTCCCAGAATCGAGATTGGAGGTCTGTTGACGATTCTCCCTGAAAAGCATGAGCTTTATGTTGCGGGGAATAAGGTCGAGCTGACATCGACAGAGTTCAGGATTCTCCAGCTTCTCAGCTCCAAGAAAGGCTGGGTTTTCACCCGGGACCAGATACTCAATCATCTGTGGGGCGAGGAGAAGGCGGTTGTGGACCGGACAGTCGATGTCCACATCAAACACCTGAGGGAAAAGCTGGGAAAGGCATCAGGTCTGATCAAAAACATCCGGGGAGTGGGCTATAAACTGGAAGAGGACCCATGAAGCGCTCTCTATTCCTCAAGGCGTTCGGCGGCTATTTGATCGTCATCATCCTCATGGCCGTTTTGATCTCTGTCCTCTCTTACCGCGCCATCAAAAATTTCCACCTGCAGTGCCTGTCCAGCAGCCTGGAAAACCTCGCCCTGGCTTTGAGGTTCAAACTCGTGCCATTTTTCGAAGCCAGCCGCTTCCCGGAGCTGGATGCCTTTGTCAAAGAATTCGGGAAGCACATCAACACCCGGATCACCGTGGTCGACAGAGAAGGGGTCGTCCTGGCGGATTCCGAAGAAGACCCCCTGTCAATGGAGAACCACAAATTCCGGCCGGAGATTTACCGTGCCCTGGCTGGCCATGTCGGCAAGTCACTGCGCTTCAGCCATACTGTCCGTGAGGACATGCTCTATGTCGGCCTGCCCCTGGAGAAAGGGGATGAGGTCGCGGGCGTTTTGCGGCTCAGCCTTTATCTCAGGGATATCCGCATTCTTCTCTCCCTGTTGAGAGCCAATATCTGGCGGATCGGCCTTGCGGTCACCCTCCTCGCTCTCCTCGGCGCTTTCCTGTTCACCCGCACCCTTGTCCGGCCGATCGAAGAAATGAAGGCCGCTTCGCGCCGGATCGCAGCCGGAGATTTCAGAGCCAAGGTCTTTTTGAAGAATCGGGATGAGCTCCGGGAGCTGGCCGAAAGCTTCAACTTCATGACCGAAGAGATCAAGTCGCTCTTCGACCAGCTCACCCGCCAGAAGGAAGAGCTGGACAGCGTCCTCTCCTCCATCGAGGAAGGCCTGCTGGTCATCGATAAGACCGGCCGGATTCTGCTCAGCAACCGGAGCTTCAGGAAAATCGCCCGGACTGAGGCGGCGGAGGGAATATACTACTGGGAGGTCGTCAGGGAGCCGGAATTCGGCGATCTGATCAAAAAGGTCCAGAGAGAGAAAAAAAGCGCTTCGCACGAGCTTTTTCTCAACGGCAGGAGCTATCTCACCAGTGCCGCCTTCCTTCCTTCCCGGGAAGAGGTGGTGATCACTCTTCACGATTTAACCCCTGTCCGGGAAATAGAAAAAATCAAAAAAGATTTTGTGGTCAATATCTCCCATGAACTCCGCACACCGCTGACGGCCATCAAAGGATACGTGGAGACCCTGGAAGAAGAGGTGGACGAGAAATCCAAAAATTATCTGGACATCATCAGGAGACATACTGACAGGCTCATTCATATTGTCAAGGACCTCCTCCTGCTCTCAGAGATGGAGGAGAAAGAGGTCAAGCTGGAGAAGGAGGAGGTGGATGTCCGGCGCCTGATGGAGAATGTCCTCCGGATTTTCGAGCAGAGCAGGAAAGAAAAAAATCTGGAGGTGGACATCCTGGTCAGAAACAGGATTCTCCCTGTCCCGGGCGACCCGTTCAGGCTGGAGCAGATGTTCATGAACCTTATCGACAACGCCGTGAAGTACACGGAGAGAGGAAAAATCACCGTTTCCCTCGAGAAAATCCCGGGATACCTGTCCGTGAAAATCGAGGACACGGGAATCGGGATCCCGGAGAATCACCTGCCGCGCATCTTTGAAAGGTTTTATGTGGTGGATAAATCCCGATCGAGGAAACTGGGGGGCACCGGCCTGGGCCTCTCCATCGTCAAGCACATCGCCCTCTTGCACGAAGGCGAAGTGAGGGTGGAGAGCACTCCCGGAAAAGGCACAAAATTCACAGTCCTCCTTCCCGAACTTTGAGCGAATCGTCCCGAGCCCACAATTACGTTGTTAATCCTCCTTTCATCTTATAGATGATTTTTTTCTTGGTTCTCTTCCATTTTGTGGGGGGTCATTGAATGACGAAAAGACACGGAAATGGCATCGCTCCCTTCAGATTTTTAACGCCATTCCCTCACCGTATATGGAAGAGATCATTTTCTTCTGGCGAGGGACGGTTCGCGGAAAAGTCCGTATGAAGGACGAGCGGGCACGGTTCCTCGAGGCGAAGCCGGGAGGAGAGCGAGGACTGAATCGAGCGGCTTTGCCTCGCCGGGGCAAAGCCGCGTGACTTTGAGCGAACTATCCCGAGCCCTCATGAAAAATTAACCAAAAATTAACCAAAACTTAATTTCCCGTTAACCGGCCGCGGCTAAAATGACCACCTCAACTGTTAAAAGATGAGGCGTGCGACGGAACAACGTGAAATCATGAGAAGGGAATTTAAACGGGAGGAGCTTCGGTGAAAAAATTCAGCGTGATGCTGGCGGCTTTGACCGCGGCCCTGGGCCTTGGCCTGGTTTTCGGGCCCAGCGCTCTCGCCGCCTCAAAAACCATCACCATCAGGGGCTCGACCACCGTCCTGCCCGTCGCCCAGTCCTGCGCGGAGGCCTTCATGAACAAACATCCGGATGTCAACATTTCGGTTCAGGGCGGCGGCTCGGGAGTGGGAATCGCGTCCATCATCGACCGGACCTGCGACATCGGCGATTCTTCAAGGTCGATCAAGGAAAAGGAAACGGCTAAAGCCAGGGAGAAAGGCGTTGAGGTCTACGAGAATGTGGTGGCCCTGGACGGGATTGCGGTCATCCTTCATACCGGAAACAGCATCGGCCATTTGACAAAGGATCAGATTAAGAATATCTATACGGGGAGGATTTCCGACTGGTCGCATCTCGGCGGCCAGAAAGGAAAGATTGTTGTCATCTCCCGTGACAGCGCGAGCGGAACCTTCGAGGCCTTTAACGAGCTGGCTCTGGACAAAGAGAAAGTGAGGCCGGACGCTCTGCTCAGCGCTTCCAATAACGCTGTGGCCCAGACAGTGGCCCAGACCCCGAATGCCATCGGATACGTCGGCCTCGGCTATCTCTTACCCTCGGTGAAGGCGGTGGTTGTCAACGGCGTTCAGCCTACCAGAGAGAATGTCGTGAACGGTTCCTATGTCCTGGCCAGAAAGCTCTACATGTACACCAGCGGCGTGCCAGAGGGCCTGGTTAAAGAGTTCATCGATTTTGTGCTGAGCCCGGATGGGCAGAAGCTGGTGGATAAGGCGGGATTTGTCGCCGTCAGATAAGGGAAGCGTTTTCCAATTGGGACCGAAGGCCAGACGACTCAAGGAAAGAATCTATAAGGCGATTTTCGCCGTTCTGGCCTTTGCCTCTCTTCTTTTTCTGGTGGGGATCACTCTCAGCCTGTTCATAAAGGGCGCTCCCACCTTCAAAGACGTTCCCTTCCTGAAATTCATTTTCGGAAAGTTCTGGTATCCCACCCACGAAGAAGCGGAATTCGGCATCCTGCCCCTGATCCTCGCCTCTTTTTATGTGACAGCGGGCGCTGTCCTCATCTGCATTCCCCTGGGGGTGGGCAGCGCGCTGTTCATCAACGAGCTGGCGGGACGAAAGCTCAGGGCGGTTCTCAAGCCATTCATCGAGCTCCTGGCCGGAATCCCTTCCATCGTCTACGGATTTTTCGGGATGGTCATCGTCGCGCCGTTCCTGCAGAATCTCCTTAAGCTGCCCGTGGGCTTAACCGCGTTCACCGGAAGCCTGATCCTGGGCATCATGGCCACTCCCACGGTGTGCAGCATTGCCGAGGATGCCCTCAGCTTCGTTCCCCGGAGTTTCCGTGAGGCTTCCTTTGCCGTGGGCGCCAACCGCTGGCAGACACTGACCAGAGTGGTGATTCCCGCCTCGGCATCGGGTATTTCCACGGGGATTATCCTGGGGATGAGCCGGGCAGTGGGAGAGACCATGACCGTGCTCATGGTCTGCGGCGGAGCCGCGGTCATCCCCCGCTCTTTCTTTCAGCCGGTGAGGCCGATGACCGCCACCATCGCCGCCGAGATGGGCGAGACGGTGATAGGGAGCACCCATTACCATGCCCTCTTCGCCATCGGCTTGATCCTGTTCATCATCACCTTCCTGTTTAACGTCATCGCCGAGCTCATCAGCCGCAGGTTCAGGATGAAACTGGGAGTGGGAAGATGAGGAGGAACGTTTCCCAGAATATCGGGTTTGCGACGTTATTCCTGTGCATTTCTTTTTCGCTGTTTTTCCTTGGCACCATCCTCTATTTCATCTTCATCAAGGGATTCCGTATCATCTCCTGGGAATTCCTGACCGATGTCCCCAGGAGTGCCATGACCGCAGGAGGCGTGGGGCCGGCCATCGTGGGGACGCTTTATCTGGTCATGGGGGCGATCATTTTTGCCCTTCCCCTGGGTGTGGCCTGTGCCATCTACCTGACCGAGTATTCTCCGAAAAGCTTCGTGGTCAATATCATCCGAATGAGCATCAACAACCTGGCCGGTGTTCCCTCCGTCGTATTCGGACTTTTTGGCTTCGGGATTTTCGTCAAGTTTTTCGGGTTCGGGGTCTCAGTGCTCTCCGGATGCCTGACCCTGGGCATCCTTGTCCTTCCCCAGATTATCTCCGCTTCCCAGGAAGCCCTGATGGCCATTCCTCAATCCTACCGGGAGGCATCGCTGGCGGTGGGAGCCACCGAGTGGCAGACCATCCGGAGTATCGTCCTGCCATCTGCTTCGCCCGGAATCATGACCGGTGTCATTTTGAGCATCGGCCGGGTGGCCGGTGAGACCGCCCCTATCATGTTCACCGCTGCGACTTTTTACACGCGGGGATTTCCCAAATCCCCTCTTTCCGAAGTGATGGCTTTGCCCTATCATATCTATGCACTGATGACCGAAGGGACCCATCCGGTGGAACAGACCAGGATTGCCTACGGCTGCGCCCTTCTTCTCCTCGTTCTGGTCCTGGCCATATCCGCGGCGGCGATCGTCATCCGCCAGAAACAGAGAGTTTCCCATGACTGAGCGAGTGAAGATTCGGGTGGAGAAAGTGAGCTTTTTTTACGGGAAGACCCAGGCCCTGAAGAATATCAGCATGGATATCTACGAAAACCGGGTCACCGCCCTCATCGGACCTTCAGGCTGCGGGAAGAGCACCTTCATCCGTCTGCTCAACCGGATGAACGACCTCATTCCCCGGACCCGTTTTGAGGGGAAGATTCTTCTCGACGGGAAAAATATCTACGACCCGGGCGTGGATGTGGTGGACATCCGCAGACGGGTGGGCATGGTCTTCCAGAAGCCAAATCCTTTTCCCAAGAGCGTCTTCGATAACCTCAGCTACGGGCTGAGGATTAACGGCATCAGGGACAGGAACCTGATCAAGGATAAGGTCGTGGAGTCCTTCAAAAAGGCCGCCCTGTGGGATGAGGTCAATGACAGGCTGCGGAACAGCGCCCTGGAACTCTCCGGCGGCCAGCAGCAGCGGCTGTGCATCGCCCGCTGCCTGGCGGTGGAGCCGGAAGTCATTCTCTTCGATGAGCCCTGCGCCAGTCTGGACCCCATTTCCACCAGGAAAATCGAGGAGCTCATCGAGGAGCTGAGGAAGGATTACACCATCGTCATCGTCACCCATAACATGCAGCAGGCCGCCAGGGTCTCCCAGTACACGGCCTTCCTCTACCTCGGAGAGCTGGTGGAAGTTGCTCCCACCAATGAGTTGTTCACGGTGCCCAAGAACAGGATGACCGAGGATTACCTCACCGGAAAATTCGGATGAGGAGCGGACCTCTGGAAATCGAAGGAGTGAAGATATGGAGAAAGAGAAAAAATCTGTGCTTTTCGTCTGCAGCCACAATTCC
Source organism: uncultured Eubacteriales bacterium (assembly GCA_964477275.1). GTDB lineage: Bacteria > Acidobacteriota > Aminicenantia > Aminicenantales > Aminicenantaceae > CAYZDV01. Next base: position 11,120 of record CAYZDV010000028.1, on the reverse strand, counting down.
GCCCGTTCCCAGATGGCGGAGGCCCTTTTGAGGAGCCTGCACGGCGGTCGTTACGAAGTCTCCAGCGCCGGCACAGAACCCACCTCCGTGAGCCCTCATGCGGTCCAGGTCATGGCGGAAATCGGAATCGACATCTCCGGCCAGAGGGCCAAAAGCGTGGATGAGTTCCTGGACAGGAGATTCGATTATGTCATCACCGTCTGCGACAGGGCCAGGGAGTCGTGTCCCTTTTTCCCGGGGGGTGCGGTCATCCATCAGGGCTTCAAGGACCCTGCCGGCGCGGAAGGAGAAGAGGAGGAAATCCTGACTGTTTTCCGGGAAGTCCGGGATGAAATCAAGGAGTGGATGGAGAGAACCTTTCAACATGGCGGAGAACTCCGGAAACCCGCTCCCGGCAAAGATTAGACGGATTTTGCCCTGAGAAAAAGGGAGGAGAAGACCATGTTAGCCGATGAAATCACCTCACTGAAAAGAAGGCTCACCGAGTATTCGGCCCTGGTGGAGAAGATGATTGAAAAGAGCATCAAGGGCCTTCTGGAAAAGAACAATGCCCTTCTGCGCGAAGTGATGGAAAAGGATGAGTCGCAGTCCAACGACCTGGATGTGGAGCTGGATGAGCAGTGCACGACCATGATCGCCAAATACCAGCCCGCAGCCAAGGATTTGAGGATCATCCTGATGATTTTTCAGATGACCGATGTTCTGGAACGAATGGCCGACCACGCCGTCAACATCGCTGAAAGCAGCCTGTTCCTCATTGAAAGGCCCTTCGTCAAGCCCTTTATCGATATCCCCAGGATGGCGCACATCGCGGTCCGGATGCTCAAGGACGGCCTGGATTCCTTTGGCCGGGAAGACTCCCGACTGGCCAAGGACGTCTGCGAAAGAGACAGCGTGATCGACGAGATGAGGGACCAGATTTACAGGGAGCTCATCACCTACATGATCTCCGATCCGGCGACCATCGAACGCTCCCTGCAGGTGATGCGGGTGGCCAACAACCTGGAGCGCATCGCCGACCTCTCCACCAACATCTGCGAGGAAGTGATTTACATCGCCGAAGGGAAAGTCATCAAGCACCGCAAGGACCAGCGCTCGTAAAAAAACCGGGTTCCGCTTTAATGTCTCTTGAGCTGTTTGACCAGCGCGCCCTGCCTGTCGTAGATGTTGATGATGAGCGGCATGTCCCCGGGAAGGGCATGAGTCCCGCAGGCATGGCAGGGGTCATAAGGCCGGAAGGCCATCTCGGCCATGTTCAGCAGCCCTTCCGAGACCTTCCCTTTCTTGATGAAGGCTTTGGCCGCCTTCTCCACGGACATGGTGATGGCCGCAGCGTTGTGGACGGTGGCCACGATGAGGTTGGCTTCCTCGACGATGCCTTTTCCATCCGTTTTGTAGTGGTGGATGAGAAGCCCGCGAGGCGCTTCGACGATCCCCACTCCTTCATCGGGAGTCGCGGTGGGGATGTTGCGGATGTTGGGGTCAGTGATGTCCTTGTCTTCCAGGAGCTGGACCATGGTCTCGGCTGCCTGGAGAGCTTCGATCAGGCGGGCCCAGTGAAAGGCCAGGGTGTGATGGGACGGCTTGCCGCCCAGGGTCTTGTACATCTTCTCATAGTGCTCCTGGGCAAGAGGGGTGGCCATGCCGTCTGAAGCGTTGAGCCTGGCCAGAGGGGCGACCCGGTAGATGCTGGTCCCTTTTCCTTCGATAAAACCTTTCCAGCCAATCTTCTTCAGGAAGGGGAACTTGATGTAGCTCCATGGCTCCACATGCTCGGCGATGTGGTTGAGATATTCGTGGTGCTTGAATCTGGCGTATTCCTTCCCTTCGGTGTCCACCACTCGAACGTCCCCATCGTAAAAAGCAACCTTGTTGTTGTTGTCCACCAGGCCCACGTAGTTGGTCACGAGCTGGTAAGCATCGCCCACCACCACATCCACGTATTCTTTGTTCTTGAGGACGATGTCGTCAAACGCCTGGAGGGCGAACTGGGCGAACTCCACGGCGAATCTGGCCGTTTCCAGAAACTGGACTCTGTGTTCCTCATCCAGGCCTTTGGAGACCCCGCCGGGAAGACCGCAGACCGGATGGATGACTTTTCCGGCAAGATAATTGAGGATGTCCCGGCATTCCCGCCGGACACGGATGACTTTTCCACCGATCTCGAGGCCCACTTTTCCGATGACCCCCAGGATGTTCCTCTCCGCCGCCGGCGCCTGTGGACCGACGATGAAGTCGGGTCCTCCGAGGAAGAAGAAGTGAAGCGTGTGGTCCTCCATCATGAAGGCATTGTAGATGAGCTCCCGGATTTTCCTGGCAGCGGGCGTCGGTTCCACATGGAATATGGCATCCACGGTTTTGGTCGATGCCATGTGATGGGCGGTGGGGCAGACGCCGCAGATGCGGGGCGTGATGCGGGGCATCTCCTCCACGGGCCTGCCCACGGCGAACTGCTCGAAACCGCGGAGCTCGGGAACCTGGAGAAAGGCCCTTTCCACGTCTCCTTGATCGTCCAGGAAGATCTCGATTTTTCCGTGACCCTCCAGACGGGTGATGGGGTCGATGGTGATTCTTTTGGCGTCGGTCATTTTATGGCCTCCATTCGTTTTCGTCTTAAGATAGAGTGGGGCAGGCTGAACCTGTAGAATGTCCCGGCCGGGTCGGCGATGGTCTCCACCACTTTTTCGATCTCCTTCTCGTCATTGGTATCCAGGATGGAGGCGAAAGCGGACAGGAATTTCGCTCCCTGGTCGTAGACCTGGTCGGTAGGCCCGAAACAGCCCCTGCAGGGCATGTTGGCCTCGATGCATCGTTCGCCGCATCCGGTTCGGGTGGCTGGCCCCATGCAGATGATTCCCTGAGCCAGGAAGCATTTTTCCGGGTCGATCATGACTTCCCAGGGCCGTTTGATTTCCTTGATGGCCAGCTTTTCCGGTTTGGATTCGTTTCTCTCGCAGTCGTCGCAGAGCGACTTGTTCGGAGACAGGACCGAGCCTTTGGCCGGAAGCTTTCCTTCCAGGATGGCCTGAACGGCATTCAGAATCAGGTCCCGGGGTGGTGCGCATCCGGGCAGGTAGTAGTCGACATCGATCACCTGGTCCAGGGCGTAAACCGTGTCGTAAAAACTGGGCAGGGTGAGCTCCCTGCCATCGACCATTGCTTTTTCCAGCGGAACTGTCCGGTCAGGGTTTTCGGTAGAGGGCGTGGTGTGGTAGGCGCGGCGGAAGATGGTCTCCCTGTTCCAGAAATTGCCGAGACCGGGGATTCCCCCCAGATGGGAACAGGAGCCGTGAGCCACAATGAGCCCTGATTTTTTCCTCAACAGCTTGACCATCTCCTCCTGCTCGGAGAGACGGACCGCACCGTTGATGAAGCTGACCGCGATCGAGCCGTCTTCCATGGCCTCCACGTCTTTCTTCTTGAAGTCCAGAGCGACGGGCCAGAAGACGATATCTACCGCTTCCACAACCTTGAGAATGTCCTCGGCCAGGTCCACGATGGATTCCTCGCATCCCCCGCAGGATGAACACCAGTAAAAGGCAACCTTAGGCTTCGCTGCGCTCATGTTGACCTCCGTTCAAGTTTAAAGGACCCAGTTGTCGGATCTGTTCGGTGAACTCGTTGCAGACTTTCTGGAATTTTACGCCTTCAGCGGCAGAGACCCACTCCAGCCGGAACCGTTCCTTTTCGATCCCGAACTGTTCCAGCATCCTGGAGAGAAGCCGGTGCCTTCTCAGGGCCTTATAATTGCCTTCCTGGTAATGACAGTCTCCCGGATGGCAGCCGGAGATGAGGACGCCGTCAGCCCCCTCATGAAAAGCCTTGAGGACAAACTGGGGGTCGACGCGGCCGCTGCACATGACCCGGATGATCCGCATATTGGGCGCGTAGACCATTCGGGCGGTGCCGGCAAGGTCAGCACCTGTGTAGGAGCACCAGTTGCACAAGAAGCCCACGAGCTTGGGCTCGAATCCGTCTTTACTCATTGCGGCCTCCTTATGATTGCGCGTTCGTTTTAAGCTCGGCTGAAAAAATTATATCCGAAATCGGTCTTTTCCTTTTTTTACGCTACTCGATGAATATTCCTTCGATCTCGGCGAAAATCTGGGCATCGCGGAAGTGTTTCTGCTGGGAAGCGCCGGAAGGACAGGCGGAGACACAGGTCCCGCATCCCTTGCACAAAGCATCGTTGATCTCGGAGATTCCCTTTTCCTTGTTGTAGGTGATGGCGGTGAAGGGACAGAGCCCGACGCACATCTGGCATCCCGAACAGAGTTCCTCGTCGATCTCGGCCGTGATGGGCTCCAGCTCGAACGTTCCCTTGTCGGCCAGAGCAAGGGCTTCCGAGGCAGCGGCGCCGGCCTGGGCCACGGTGTCCGGAATGTCTTTCGGCGCCTGGCAGGCTCCGGCCAGGAAGATGCCGTCGGAAAAAGTGGAAACAGGAGCGAGCTTGGGATGTCTCTCCAGGAAGAACATGTCCTGGCTGCAGGAGATGTTGAACACCTTGGCGATCTCGTTGTGGTCCATCCCCGGCTCCAGGCCCACGGCCAGGATGACCATGTCCACCGGGATTCTCCGCACCATCCCCAGCAGCGTGTCCTCCACCCTGATGATGAGCTTCCCTTCTTCCTGGGGAGTCAGGGGGATATCGGCCACTTCCGACACCCTGCCCCTGATGAATTTTGTTCCTTCCTCGAGCAGCCGGTGGTAGAACTCCTCATAGCCCTTTCCGAAGCATCTCATGTCGATGTAGAAGTCGTAGATGTCGGCATCTGTTTTTTCTTTAATCAGGTGAGCAAATTTTAGCGAGTACATGCAGCAGACTCTCGAGCAGTATTCGTTGTAGTTCTTGTCACGGGACCCGACGCAGTGGACAATCCCCACGGCTCTGGGTTCCTCTCCGTTGGCAAGGAGGATTTTTCCTTCGGTCGGGCCAGAGGCATTGACCAGCCGTTCGAACTCCATGGCGGTGATGATGTTGGGGAATCTTCCGTAGCCGTAAGCCGGAATTCTCTTGGGGTCAAAGGTGTTGAACCCGGTGGCCAGGATGATCGAGCCGGCTTCGACCTCAATCGTTTCATCCTCCATTTCGTGATTGATGGCTTCTTTCTCGCAGACCTTCTCGCAGATTTTGCACTCTCCGGTCTTGAAGTGGATGCAGGCTTCTTCATCAATAAATGGGACCATGGGAACGGCCTGGCGGATGGGAACGCGGATGGCTGTGGATGGTCCGAGTATTAATTCCTCATGGATAACCTTTCTTCCCTTGATGTCTTCAACCGTCATGGCTTCGGTGGGACAGAAGAAAGCGCAGGCCGTGCAGCCGATGCAGGCCTCGGATGGCTCCCCGAAAGGAGGCATGACCTTCCGCTCTTTTCCTCTCTCCACAAAGCTGATGGCGTTGGCTCCGACGACCTGCTCGCAGGTCCGGACGCACAGGCCGCAGAGGATGCATTTTTCGTTCGGGTCCTTTATGTCGAACCGCGTTTTTTCAATGCCCATGTCTCTGGCAATTTTTTGAACGGGTTCCGCCGCGGGTGCTTGGGCCATGAGCATTTCCACGTTCAGGCGCCTGGCTTTCAGAGTTTTTTCCGAGTCAGTGTAAATGACCATGCCTTCGGCAGCTTTCGTGTTGCAGGAGGTGACCAAAACACTATCTTCTCCGATTTTTCTTTCGACGACACAGACCCTGCAGGCCGCATAGGGTTCAAGCAAAGGATGGTAGCAGAGGGTGGGGATTTTTATGTCCAGCTTTTCAGCTGCCTGAAGTATAGTGGTTCCTTCTTCTACCTGAACATTTTTTCCGTCTATGGTGAGATTGACCATATTTACTCCTCCTTATTCAACCTTTACGGCGCCGAAGTTGCATACGTCGTAGCACACGCCGCATTTAATGCATTTTTCCTGGTCGATTCTGTGCGGTTTATTCTTTTCTCCGATAATGGCATCAGAGGCACAATTGCGCCGGCAGAGGTCACAGCCGTGGCCCACATCGACGCAGATCTTTTCATCGATGGTATAGGTGTTCAGTGCTCTACAGACGTGAGCAGGACACTTTTTATCCCGGATGTGAGTTTCGTATTCATCCCTGAAATAGCGGAGTGTGGTCAGCACCGGATTGGGAGCAGTATTTCCCAGCCCGCACAGGGCGGTGTCTTTTATAAAATGAGCCAGATCCTCCAGAAGAACCAGATCATCTTCGGTTCCTTTCCCCTCGGTGATACGGGTCAGGATGTCCAGCATGGCCTTGGTCCCTTCCCTGCAGGGAGTGCACTTTCCGCAGGACTCATCCTGGGTAAAAGAAAGGAAGTACCGGGCCACGTCCACCATGCAGGTGTCCTGGTCCATGACCACCATTCCGCCTGAGCCCATCATGGAGCCGGCTTCGGTCAGGCTTTCATAGTCAATGGGCAGGTTAATCTTCTCTTTGGGAATGCAGCCTCCTGAAGGACCCCCGGTCTGAACAGCCTTGAACTCTTTTCCCTCAGGTATGCCTCCTCCGATGCCATAAATGATCTCTTTAAGGGTGATTCCCATGGGAACCTCGACCAGGCCGGTGTTGTTGATCTTTCCCACCAGGGAGAAAACCTTTGTTCCCTTGCTAGTCTTTGTCCCGATGCCCGAGTACCACCTGGAGCCGCGGCTGATGATGACCGGTACGTTGGCCCAGGTCTCAACATTGTTGATGCAGGTCGGCTTTCCCCAGAGGCCGCTCTGGGCAGGATAGGGCGGCCTGGGCCTTGGCTCTCCCAATTTCCCTTCGATAGAGGCCAGGAGTGCGGTTTCCTCACCGCAGACAAAAGCGCCGGCTCCCCGGTGGACGTGGATGTCGAAGTCGAAACCCGTGCCCAGGATATCCTTCCCGAGGAGGCCAAATTCCCGCGCCTGTTCGAGGGCCTTGTTCAAACGCTGCAGGGCAAGCGGATACTCGTTCCTGACGTAAACAAACCCCTCGGCCGCGCCGATGGCGCTGGCGCCGATCACCATTCCCTCGATGACCGAATGCGGATCAGCCTCGAGGATGCTCCTGTCCATGAAGGCGCCGGGGTCTCCTTCGTCGCCGTTACAGACGAGATACTTGGGGCCGCCGTTGCTGTTCGCGTGGCGGACAAACTCCCATTTCAGACCGGTGGGGAATCCGGCTCCGCCTCTTCCCCGCAGACCGGAGTTCTTGATCTCGGTGATGATCTCATCCGGCTTCATTTCGGTCAGGGCTTTGGCCATGGCCCTGTATCCGTCCCGGGCGATGTACTCCTCGATCTTTTCCGGGTCGATCAATCCCCGGTTGCGCAGGGCGATGAGGACCTGTTTTTTGAAGAAATCGATATCGCTGAGCACGGGAATGGGGATTTTTTCCTCGGGAGGTGTGTACATCAGCTTCTGGACCGGCCGTCCTTTGAGGAAGTGTTCCTCCACCAGATGGGGGATGTCTTTCAGGATCAGCTGCTGGTAGAAGATGTTTCCAGGCTGGACGACCAGCAGCGGGCCCCTTTCACAGAACCCGTTGCAGCCTGTGGTGACCACCAGAACTTCATCCTCCAGCCCCTGCTTCTGGATTTCCCTCTCCAGGGCCGCCTTGATTTCAAAGGACTTGTTGGAGACGCATGCTGTCCCGGCACAAACCATGAGGTGGAGTCTGTAGGTTTTCTCTTTTGTTTTTTCGGCCATGTTTGGACTCCTTTTCAGTAATCGGTTTTTTCGCTGCCGATGCCCAGGGCGTATTCCTCGACAATGGCTCCGCCCATGACGTGCTTCTCAAAGATTGTTTTCGCCTTCTCCTCCGTCAGGTCAACGTACTTGACCGGAGCCTGCCCGACAATTTCAACCGTGGCCATCGGCTCCCGGCTGCAGAGACCAGCGCAGCCCGAGTTGGTCAGAAGGACATTCCCGGCGTCCTTATCCTCGATTTCTTTGATGAAGGCGTTCATCACGGCTCTGGCTCCTGCGGCAATCCCGCAGGTTCCCATGTGAACAGTAACTTTGGCTCTGTATTCCCCGCCCTCTCGAAGAGCTATTGTCTTTTTGGTTTTCTCTCTGATCTTTTCCAGGTCTTCCAGCTTAAGCTTTGGCATGTCGGACCTCCTTCATTTCTTGTATTTTTTGATGACTCCAGAGACTTTCGTCTGTGTGATTTTTCCGTGGACTTCCTCGCCGACCATGACCACCGGGGCCAGTCCGCAGCAACCCACACAGCGGACCTCATCCAGACTGAAGGCCAGGTCTTCGCTCGTCTCGCCGGATTTGATGCCGAGCTCTCTCTCGAATTTTTCAAGCACAAGTTGCGCACCGCGGACATGACAGGCGGTTCCTAGGCAGACATGGATGGAATGCTTTCCTTTCGGCTTCAGGCTGAACGCTTTGAAAAAGGTGGCTAGGCTGAGGATGCGACTGAGAGGAATGTTCAGTTCTCTGGAAACCTGGATCAGGGCGTTCTTTTCTAGATAGCCGTTTTCGGCCTGAATGTCCTGAAGGATGGAGATGATCGAGCTCTGGTCAGCTCCGTATTTTTGCATGATTTCCGTGATTTTTTCACCGTTCATTTTTGCCTCCTTATGCGGTCTAGGCCTTCTTTTATGTTTTTCCTGATGGATTTGATGACCTCCGGAGAATTGATGGGGACTCCGTTGAGCTGCTCCTTGATTTCGCAAGTGTCGAATGAATATGTCTGCTGGTTGACCGTATGGCTGTAAACGAGATCCACTTCGGGGTGCCCCATGAGCATGGTGATCAGAGTCTGGGCCATATCGCCCAAGGGTTTGATGTCGATATGGCTCAGCCGGAAGGTGGCTTTGACCTTCGTTCCCTTTCCGGGTTGGGAGCGGAGGGTGAGCCGGCCTCCGGCCGCTGCGGCCGCCTCGGCCAGCATGGGCAATCCCAGTCCCACCCGACGGGTTGTTTTCGTGGTGACAAAGGGATCGAGGGCCTTTTTCAATGCTTCCTTATTCATTCCTTTTCCATCGTCTGCTATTTCCAGAGATAAAAGGTCCTTTTTTCGGTTTTCCTCTATCTTGATTTCAATTTTTTTGGCTTCGGCTTCGATTGAGTTCTCGGCGATATCGAGGATATGCAAAGATAAATCTTCCATGGTCACCTTTAGTGAATGATTTTCCTGCCTTGCTCGTTCCGGAGAGCTTTCTTGATCTCTCCGACCGTCCCTTCCTCAATGAAAAAGAAGGTCGAGGCCTTGCCGATATCCTCGAGGTAATGGGCGTCGGATGAGAAAGTCAGAGGAAAGGGCGATCCGAAACGGCGAAGAGCTTCTTCCGGAGAAAAGGCCGGGCTGACCTCCAGAGCGTCGAGTTCGAGGCCCTCCGGAATGAAGCCGAGCTGGCTGATGATGCTGAATCCTTCACGGTCGACATGGGAAGCGATGGCCAATCCTTCCAGGGAATGGATGAGATCGACGACCTTCTCCAGAGAGAGGGTCGAGGCCCCGATGAGAAGTTTCTTGTTGAAGCGCAGAACCTCTCCTTTATGGTCGACCACGACCTGCATTCCGAAGGCCTGTTCATCGTTTTCCCCAGGAAGATTATCGTAGATGATTTGCTGAAGCTTGAAGGCTGACTCTGTTTCATCAAAGAGGGCCAGGATATGGACTTCTTCTTGAGAGGTCACTTCAATCCCCGGCAAAACGTGTACATCGAATTTCTTGGCTGCGGTCATGACGGCAGGGACATTCTCAGCTGAGTTATGATCGCAGATGCCGAGGATATCGATCTCTTTCGTTTTTGCTTGCTGGGCAATAGCCGAAGGCGACATCTCGAGTTCGGTGCAGGGAGAAAGGCAGGTGTGAATGTGTAAGTCTGCTTTGTAGTTCCTTAACATGGATTAACCTTCTGGGCCAAGTAATTTATACAACTTCCCTGAGGTGATAAAAGCGCTCTCCTCGGTGAGGAGAAGAGGGACCTTTTCCTCCTCAGCCTTTTTTAGGGTCTCAGAGTCCGGCTGGCGGTTGTTGACGATGATGATTCCCGCCAGGTCTTTTAACCTGGCCACCGCGACGATGTTTTGATGGATCTGGAGCGTGATCCAGAGGTTTCCCCCGCTGCTGTTGGCGATGACATCGCTGAGAAGGTCGCTGGTGTAGCCGCCGCTCACTTCTGTCTCCAGGTTGACCTTGGCGGTGAGAACCCGAAGCAGGAGTTTTTCTATGATCTCTTTCAGTCTCATGTTTTTTTCTTCCTTCCTTTTGGTTTTTTAGCCTCCGGCTGTGCCGGGTTCCTGAAAAACGGTCTTTCAAACAATTCCACAAGTTCCCGGGAGAGCTCTTTGAATCTCCGGGGAACGTTAAAAATGCAGTCGGTCAGCTCCGCCTCTCCCCTGACCACATCCTCGGCGAAAGTGAGGCAGGTCGGAGAGCCGCAGGCGCCGCAGTCGATTTTGGGCAGGCTTTCGTAAACCTCTTCTTTTTCTTTCCGTTTCCGGATGGCCACAGCCAGGTCTTCATCCAGGGGTTTGAGGGGCCGCGGCTCCAGCTTGCCCTCCATCAGGAAATAGTTATTCCGGTACCGACTCCTGACCTCTCGGATGTCCGGGCAGGCCTTGATCTTCTCGTATTCCAGAGTCTCGATCAGCTTGAGGATTTTGTTGTAAGAGATGTAGAGGTTCTCCACGGTCAGGGAGCCTCCCACACAGCCCTGGGTGCAGGAATAGGCTTCGATGAAATCGATGTTTCGCAGTTTTCCTCTCTCGATGTCGTCGAAAACTTTCAGAATTTCCGGAAGCCCGGAGACAGCCAGGGAGTTTTTCAACCTCAGCGTCCGGCAGATTCCGCCCACCATCGCCCATCCAATACCCAGGATGCAGATGCTCTCCAGGGCTTTTCGGTAGCTTCCCTTCTCGATGCCTTCCATGGCGGAGAGAAGGGGAGCGTAGATATCGGAGATGGAAATGGCGCCGTCGAGATGGGATTTGCCGCCCTCGGCTGGCTGCCGGATGGATATCATTTTGACCGGGCAGGGGGTCAGGTAGAAAGTCCCGATGTCTTCCTCCTTGAGGCCGTACTGCCGGGATTTTTTCCTCTTGATTTCCCGCGCCGCAATCTCCCGGGGGGTATTGATGGGAATAATCTGGTCGATGAGGTCAGGATACTTCACCTGGATCAGACGGACCACCGTCGG
>CAYZDV010000027.1:0-19788 GCA_964477275.1 uncultured Eubacteriales bacterium | reverse complement strand
CACCGTCATAATCCATCATGTACAGCTCGTCGTTTCCGTCTCTGTCCGAGACAAAGACGACTTTTGAGGTGAAAAGTGGCGGTTCTCCGTAGAGTTTCATGATTTCATCGGCCATCTTGTGGGCTACCAGGCGAACGAGGCTTCTGGCTGACTGGTAGCGTTTGCCGCTGATGAACCGCCCGCTTTTGACGTCATAGATTTTTCCCTCGAAGAGAAACTCATTCTTCTCGCTTTCCGAAACCTGTCCCACCAGCAGGATATTGGCCTGGATGGACTGCCAGTCCTTGAAGATTATTTTTTCGGGGTTTAAAGGCCGGATGTAGCTGTAGTAGCTTTTGGGCAGGAGCTGAAATACGCGGCTGTAGTTGAGGTCATCGGTGATGACCTGATGGAGTTCGCTGGCAACAGCCTCGATTTCGGGAGAGGCCGACAAGGTGATGAATTCGGGCAGAGCCAGAGGAATGGCCGGCATCCCGTCTTTAATGCTGATGACCACTTCCTGTTGAGGATAGAGGAGAGCGGTGAGAAAAAAGAGGCTCAGACAGAAGAAGACTCTCGAGTTTCTCATCTGGAATGCTCGAATATCAAAAAGATGCCCAGATACTCGTGCTCGTAATCTCTGGGCAGCGGTGGAAACGGCGCCGAACTCTGGATAGCGCGCAGGGCCGAAAGGTCCAGGCTCTTGATACCGCTGGTTTCCTCTATTTTCACGTCCGTGATCTGGCCGTTCCTGAGGATTTTGAAATAGACTGTCGCCTGAAAATTCCCTCTGATTCCCGGGTCAACGAGAGAGGTGAACCAGTTGCTGGAGACCTTGTTGATGATGATCTGGAGGTAAAAAGTGTAAGGAAAGCCCGAAAGACCGATCTGGGAGGAAAAAGCCGATCCAAAACCTCCTCCCCCGCCTCCTCCTGTGCCGCCGCCTCCAACCCTCACTCCGCTCCCTCCTTGACCCGTGCCCGGTCCGCTTCCCGTTTCTGCGCTTTCCGCCGCAGAAGGGCTGGTCATGTCTGTCCTGGCGGCCTTTTCAATGACCGCTTTTTTTTCTGGTTGAGGTCTTGTTTCCTTCTCCGGTTTCTCCACCGGATGCCTCAGGGAGGATGGCGCTTCCTGTTCCAGCTTCTGAGGAGTTGTCAGGTCTTTCAGGGTCTCTCTTTTCGCAGAGGCCGGTTGTGGAGTTTTTTCTGCTCCCTCTTTTCCGGCGGCGCTGCCGCCTCCGCCTGACCCGCTGCCACTCCCTCCCCCCGGGAAAGAAACAAGACTGACGTAGTGAATCATCCCTTTTCTTGAAGATTTTGGGAGCTGAGGGGAGATGACCCCGAGCAGAAAGAGTGCCAGGTGGGCAACGAAAGAAAAGAAAACAGCCTTTTTGAACGTGGTGCTGTTTCTGGCGATAGCGGACATCTTATTTTTTCTTTCGGGGCTTTTCCGCCTCTATGGGTTGAGTCACCAGCCCGACCACTTCCACCCCGGCTTTCTTGGTGATATCCAGGATGCGCATGATATATCCATAGGGGAGGGTTTCATCAGCCCGGATGAAGACAATTCTTTTTTCTTTGTTGAAAAAATGTTCCTTCAGTTTCTGTTCCAGCAGAAACTGGTTGATGACAGAATTTTCGATGTGGATGTATTTATCCTCGGTAATGGTCAGCGTCAGGCCTTCTTCAGCCGGGGCTGACTCCGTTTCCGCCTGGGGAAGATTGATCCCGATCCCTGACTGCATCATCGGCGCAGTGACCATGAAGATGACCAGCAGGACGAGCATGACATCCACGAACGGTGTGACGTTGATCTCGGAGAGGGAAGTCCCCGGCTGGCGTCTTCCGAGAGGATGCGGGTTAAGAGCCATAGAGCCTCTCCGCGATGCTCAAGAATTCGTAGGAAAAGTCTTCCATCTCGGTGATGACGTCTTTGATCCGGTGGAGGAAGTGGTTGTAGGCGATGACGGCCGGGATGGCGGCGAAGAGGCCGGCTGCGGTGGCGATGAGGGCCTCAGCGATGCCGGGAGCGACCACGGTCAGGCTGGCCGACTTGACCACACCGATGTTGAGGAAGGCATGCATGATTCCCCAGACGGTTCCGAAAAGGCCGATAAAGGGAGTGACACTTCCGGTCGTGGCCAGGAAGCTCATCATGCTCTCCAGCTTGGAGATCTCCTGGTTGGAAGCTTTGGCCAGGGCCCGGCTCACGCTCTCCAGCCTGCTGGCGTTGAGGGTTCCTCCGTTTGTTTTGTTAAGGTAGGCCAGCTCCTTGTATCCGGCCTTGAAAAGGGCGGTCAGCGGGCTGGCGCGGTAGATTTTCGAGGCCTGGTTCACTTCGGAGAGGTCGCTGCTCCTCCGGAACACCTTGAGAAACTTCTGCGACTGAAGCGAGGCGGTCTTCAGCGTTTTTCTTTTGAAGATCATGATTGCCCAGGAGAAGACGGAAAAGAAAATGAGGATGATGAGGACCATCTGGACGACGAAGGTGGCCTCGATGATGAGTCGGAAAATATTCATTGTCCGTGCATTAAAAAATTAACATAGGCCGGGCTTTTAGTCAAACTCGTTTGTGGCTCAAGCTCGAAGCCGGCGATGATCGATGTGAGTTATATTTTATGTTTATCGCGGAAATGAGTATCTGGAATGAAAAGAAGATAATTCATAAAGCATGGGTGGCGCGGTGTATCTCCGCCCGCAGCGGAAGGGGTTCCCCACGGGGGGATGGGTGGAGCGAGGACGGAGATATACCGCGACAGGACCCATCCGTTTGTTCCGCATTCTTCGTACCAGGTACTCATTTTTGCGATGATTCAAATTTTAAAAGCGGACTGTCGTAAAGTTTAAAAGTGGTCTCGGTTGATTGACAAAACAGCGGTGAAATAATAGATTTGATAATTAATCACAATAAAGGCCTGAAGGAGAATCAATATTAAAGCAGATAAAAAATTCCGGCCTGCCCAATTACTGGCCATCAGCTTCATCGTGGCCATCGCTCTGGGGACACTGCTTCTTCTTTTGCCGTTCAGCACGAGGTCCGGACAGATTTCCTTTGTGGATGCCCTGTTCACAGCGACATCCGCAGTGTGTGTCACCGGACTCATCGTCCAGGATACGCTCACCTTTTTCTCCCCGTTTGGGCAGATCGTCATTTGCATTCTTTTCCAGCTGGGCGGGCTGGGCATCATGACTTTTTCCACCTTGATTCTCATGGTTGCCGGAAGGGGAATTTCATTAAAGGACAGGCTCATCATTCAGCAAGGATATGATCAACGAGGAGCAAAGGATGTCTTCTCCCTCATCAAGAACATATTCATTTTTGCTCTTGTCCTGGAGGCTGCAGGAGCTGTGTCCCTTTTCCTCCGTTGGCTGAAAGACTTCAGCTGGCTGAAAGCACTCTCTCTTTCGGTTTTTCATTCCATTTCCGCTTTTTGCAACGCCGGTTTTTCCCTGTTCAGCGACAGTTTCGTTTCCTACAAAGGGGACCTCTGGATCAACCTGACGCTGTATTTCCTCATCGTTTTAGGAGGATTGGGATTTCTGGTTCTTCAGGAAGAGTGGACGGCATTTCCGGCCATTTTGAAGAGGAGAAAGATTCAGATTTCGCTTCACACCAAACTCGTCCTCACCATGACTTCTGTTCTCATTCTCTCCTCTTTTATTCTTTTCATGCTCCTGGAGTGGAATCAATCGCTGAGATCCTTCACGCTGAAGGAGAAAATTCTGTCCTCCCTCTTTCAAGCCATCACTCCCCGAACCGCAGGCTTCAACACCGTGAACCTCAACTCCTTGAGTTTGGCGGCGGTTTTTCTCCTGATTATTCTGATGTTTATCGGTGCTTCCCCGGGCTCTGCAGGGGGCGGCGTCAAGACAAGCACAGTAGGGTTGATCTTTGGCTTCCTGAGATCGAAGTTAACGGCCCGGGAATCAGTGAACCTGTTTTACAGGACGATTCCCCAGGAGACGACCATGAAGGCTTTCACCGTGGTGACCCTGGCCTTCTGCGTCATCTCCCTGTCGTTTTTTCTCCTGCTCCTTTTTCATCCCTGGGCCGACATGAAAGATGTGCTTTTTGAAGTTTTCTCAGCATTCAGCACCGTGGGCCTTTCTCTGGGAATGACTCCCAAACTGAGCCCTGCGGGCAAAATCGTGATTGTCCTCACCATGTACATCGGCCGGATCGGCCCTTTGGTTCTCCTCTATGCCTTCAGCCGTCGGAAAGCCTTCGGCCGGTATGAGTATGTTGAAGAAAGCGTGATGATAGGATAGAATCAAGAAAGGAGTTTGAGATATGAAATTTGCGGTCATCGGACTGGGCAGCTTCGGCTCGAACATGGCCAAGACTCTCTATGAAAAGGGAAACGAGGTGCTGGCTGTGGATGACGATAAGGAGAAAATAGAGGAGTTCAAGACCTTCGTCTCGAAGGCGGTGAACATGGATGCGAGAGACAAGGAAAACCTCCAGGCCGTGGGGATCAACGATATGGATGTGGTCATCGTCAGCCTGGGGCCGGAGATGGAAGCTTCCATCCTCACCGTCCTCCATCTTCACGAGCTGGGCGCGAGACGGATACTGGCCAAGGCCTTAACCGAAGACCATGCCAAAATCCTGGAGGCGGTCGGCGCCACAGAAGTCATCTATCCCGAGAAAGACATGGCCGTCCGGACAGCACTCAAGCTCAGCTGTCCCAACGTGCTTGAGTACCTCCCTCTTGTCTCCGGGTTCAGCGTTCAGGAGATCGCTCCTCCTGAAAAATTCATCGGGAAGTCTTTAAAAGAGCTCGACTTGAGAAACAAATATGGAGTTCAGGTAATCGCGGTCAAGGAGCTGATCCCGGGGAAAACGACTTTCGCTCCCCACGCCGAATTTGTCATCAAAGACAGCGACATCCTGATCATCATCGGTGAGGAAAAAGCTCTGGGAAAAATAAACTCCATTTAAGTTCAAAGATTTCCCATTCGCCTCTCTCTGTTATCCCTCAGGACATGCATTAAGCAGGCCAGATTTTCGCGTTTCGGAAACAAGCCTGAAATCAGGTGAGAGCAGGAATTTGACCGGATATTCTGAAGTTTATCGTGCTGGATTGCTGACTGATTTTCACTGATTCATCAGTTTTTCAGGTCAATTTTCTCAGTATTTCCAGGGCCACCTGCTTGGCCTGCTTCCCGCTCTCCTTGGCGGGGCCGACGCAGGAAGGGCATCCCTCCTGGCATGGACACGCCGAAATCGTCTTTCGGCACTGCTCGAGAAGCTCCTTTTCCAGGTCGAAGAGCGAAGGGCTCAGCCCGATACCACCAGGATAGTTGTCATAGATGAAGATGTTGGGCTCGAAGGCCATATCGGAAAACACGGAGTATTCCTCCTCTGAAATTTTGAGAGGCATGTTGCGGGGCGGCACAGACTTTCCTGTGGTGTTGTCGCCGATGGAGACGCCCACGTCATGGAGGTCGCACATCATGAAAAGCGGGGAGACATGGTGGAGGAGGTAGGCCAGGCCGAAGAGGCCGTTGACCTTTTCTTCAGAGGAAAAGGGCATGGCCTCGAAGAATTCGGCAGGAATGGTCAGCCAGTAGGCAGTGGTGTGCATTTCGTTCTGGGGAAGGCTCAGGTCCCCGGAGCCGACGTTTTCCGAGGTGTGGAACTTGATCTTTTTGAAGCCCACCACCTGGGTGGCCACGTGCACCTCGCCATGGGAGATGGAACATCTCTCCAGGCTCTTTCTGTCGAAAACATCGAGGATTTTGATCTTGGTGTAGTCTATGGCGTCGGTGAAATAATCGACGTCGGTTTTCCGGACATAGGCCTTTCTCTGGCTGTAATCCAGCTTTTCCACAAAATATTGCTCCCCCTCGCACATGTAGATGGCCTTGGGATGGAGGGTGGTCAGGGCTGAGGAGAAATCGACCTCGGCGATGGCCCTGACTTTTTCCGTGGTATCCACGACCACGAAGTTGTCGGAACTGATGCTTCTCAGGCTGACCCCGTCGGCCGGATAGGCATCTGAGGTCCAGAACCATTTGTCCCTGGAATGATGGACGAGTTTTTCCTCTTCGAGGAAGCGGAGGATGTCGTCGATTTTGACCCGGCCGAACAAATCGCCGTCGCTGAAAGGAAGCTCGAAGGCGGCGCACTCGACATGGCTGACCAGGATGGAAAGATTGTCAGGATTGATCAGGGCTTTCTCCGGGGGGTTGGAGAAAAAGTAGTCGGGATGGTTGATGATGAACTGGTCGAGCGGAGAGCTGGAGGCGACGAGCACCACTGCCGATCGGCCCACCTTGCGTCCGGCCCGTCCGGCTCTCTGCCAGGTGCTGGAGATGGTGCCGGGATAGCCGGCGAGGACGGCCACGTCCAGGCTCCCGATGTCGATTCCCAGCTCCAGGGCATTGGTTGAAACCACGCCCCTGATCTTTCCCTCTCTCAGGTTCTTCTCGATCTCCCTTCTCTTCAGAGGGAGGTAGCCACCTCTGTAACCCCGGATTTGCCCCTGGTCCTTGATTGTTTTTTCGATATCTTCTTTCAGGTAGGTCACCAGGACTTCCGTCATCAAGCGGCTCTGGGCAAAGACGATGGTCTGGAGGCTGTTCTGAAGGAAGATGGAAGCGACCCGCCGCGATTCGTTGATGTAGGAGCGCCGGATGCCGAGATATGAGTTGACCACCGGAGGATTGTAGAAGATGAAATATTTTTCTCCGCGGGGAGCGCCGTTGTTGTCCACCAGGGAAACACTCTCCTCGGTCATTTTTTCGGCCGTCTCCTGGGGGTTGGCGATCGTCGCGGTGGAAAGGATGAACTGCGGCCGGGAACCGTAGAAGTGGGTGATTCTCTTCAGCCTCCGCAGGACATTGGCCAGATGGCTGCCGAAGATGCCCCGGTAGTTGTGGAGTTCGTCGATGACGATGTATTTGAGGTTTTCGAACAGCTTGATCCATTTGGTGTGGTGGGGGAGGATGCCGGTGTGGAGCATGTCTGGGTTGGTGAGGATGATCTGCCCGCGGGCCCGGATGGCTTTTCTTGCGTCCTGGGGGGTGTCGCCGTCATAGGTGAAGATCCGGATTTCCCCCGGAAGGCGCTTGATTGTCTCATCCAGCTCTGCCATCTGGTCCTGGGAGAGAGCTTTGGTCGGGAAGAGATAGATGGCCCGGGTTGAAGGGTTTTTCAGCATGGCATCCAGCACGGGAAGATTGTAGCAGAGCGTCTTTCCTGACGCTGTGGGAGTGACGACAACGATATTTTTGCCTTCCTGGAGAAGCTCCCATGAGCGGTGCTGGTGGGAGTAAAGCTTCGAGAATCCCATCGTCCTGAGGGCTTCGGCGAGGGCCGGATGGACCTCTGCCGGATACTCCCGGTATGCGCCCTCCTGGGCCGGGATGTGGTTGATGGCCTTGATGGAGTCATGCTTGACCCCGATTTCTTTCAGAATCTCGAGGGACCTGATGAGGCTGTTCTCTCTATTCATGGCTCGTTCTCTTCCTTCATAACTCTATCTTATTATCATCAACGCAAGACGGTCAATGAGATTCGTTTCCTGTAACGCCCTGTTTTTGAGAATTGTTCCCAGTGGCGTTATTTCCTTATTGTCCGGAGTCCGGAGTATGGTAAAATATTCCGTCATGCTCCATGCGATCAGAGTCCGGAAAGCTGCCCAGCACAATCTCAAGCGGATCGATGTCAACCTGCCCCGCAACAAGCTGATCGTCATCACCGGTCCCAGCGGTTCAGGCAAATCGTCCCTGGCCTTCGACACCCTCTACGCCGAAGGGCAAAGACGGTACATTGAATGCCTCTCTGCCTATGCCCGCCAGTACATTAAGCTGATGGAAAAGCCGGAGATGGAGTCGCTCGAGGGCGTTTCACCCTCCATTTCCATCGACCAGAGGACGATTTCTTCCCACCCGCGGTCAACGGTGGGAACCGTGACCGAAGTCTACGATTTCATGAGACTTCTTTTTGCACGCGTGGGTATTCCCCACTGTCCCCGCTGCGGCCGACGGGTCAGCTCCCAGACCCCCGAGCAGATACTGGAGAGAATTCTCGGCTCATTTTCGGGGGAAAAAGTCAATGTCCTCTCTCCGCTGGTCAAAGGCCGCAAGGGGGAATACCAGAGGCTCTTTGAACGGCTGCAAAAGAAAGGCTTTCTCAGAGTGCGCGTGGACGGACGGTTCAGGGAGCTGGAGGATGAGATTCTCCTCGAGAAAACCAAGAAACACACCGTTGAGCTTCTGGTCGATGAAATCTCTGTCTCCGCCGCTTCTGAGAAGAGGCTGAAGGAAGCTGTGGACAAAGCCCTGGAGATGGCCGATGGCGACCTCCTGGTGCTGGGGAAGGAGGGAAAAGAAGTCTATTATTCCCTGAGTCTCCTCTGCCCGCTCTGCGAGATCAGTATTTCCGAGCTCGAGCCCCGCAATTTCTCCTTCAACTCCCCTTACGGAGCATGCCCCCGCTGCCATGGGCTGGGCTTCAAGACCGTTGTGGATGAATGGGGCGAAGTCGAGCTGACCGATGAATTCTGCCCTCTCTGCGAGGGAAGCCGCTTGAGAAAAGAAAGCCTGGCTGTCAGGGTCGGAGCTAAGAATATCCACGAGATGAGCTCGCTTCCGGTCGGCCGTCTGGTCGATGAGCTGACCTCGCTGTCGTTCACCCCGTCGGAAGAGCTCATCGCTTCCAGAATCCTGAAGGAGATTCTATCCAGGCTCAGGGTCATGGTCGAGCTGGGGATGCCCTACATCCAGCTCTCGAGGACAACCGCCTCTCTCTCCGGAGGGGAGGCGCGTCGCCTGCGTCTGGCCGCCCAGGTAAGTGCACGCCTGAGGGGAATCCTTTATGTCCTGGATGAGCCGACCATCGGCCTCCATCAGAGAGATAACAGCCGCCTGATTTCTCTGCTGAAGGACATCCGGAACCTGGGGAATTCGGTGATCGTTGTCGAGCACGATGAGCAGACCATCCGCTCCGCAGATTTTCTTCTGGACCTGGGGCCCGGTGCCGGCGAGGGAGGCGGGTTCAAGGTTGCCGAGGGCAGCCTGAAAGAAATCCTCTCCTCTCCGGATTCCCTGACTGCCCAGTATCTCCGGGAAGAGAAACGCATCCCCGTTCCTTCCCGGCGGCGAAAGCCGGAGGGATGGCTGACGATCAAGAAGGCCGCGGAGCACAATCTGAAGCACATTGACGTCCGCCTTCCTCTATCAGTGATGACCGCTGTGACCGGCGTCTCGGGCTCGGGAAAGAGCACTCTTGTCTACGATATCCTCTACAGGAGCCTGATGAACACTCTTTACAAATCCAGACAAAGGCCGGGAAAACACGAAGCCATCCTGGGTACCGAACAGATCAACAAGGTCGTTTCCGTGGATCAGAAGCCCATCGGCCGCACTCCCCGCTCAAACCCAGCCACCTACACCGGGCTGTTTACACCGCTCAGGCAGCTGTTCTCCCGGACCCAGGATGCCCGGATGAGGGGCTACAGGCCCGGCCGCTTCAGCTTTAATCTTCCGGGCGGACGTTGCGAGGAATGTCAGGGAGCAGGTGTGAGAAAGATCGAGATGCATTTCCTTCCCGATGTCTTCGTCACCTGCGACCGCTGCGGCGGCAGGCGCTATAACACCGAGACATTGGCCGTCCACTACAAGGGCAAGACGATTGCCGATTATCTGGACATGACCGTGGATGAGGCTCATGAATATCTGAAGGCGCATCCGATTCTGAAGAGGAAGCTGGGCATCCTGAAGAAAGTCGGTCTTGGATACATCCGCCTGGGCCAGCCGGCCCCGATGCTTTCCGGAGGGGAAGCGCAGCGCATCAAGCTGACCAAAGAGCTCAGTCGGAAGAACACCGGTCAGACGCTCTACCTTCTGGATGAACCCACCACCGGCCTTCATTTCGATGATGTCCGCAAGCTCCTCGAGGTGCTTTCCGAGCTTGTCCGGCTCGGAAATACAGTGGTGATCATCGAGCACAACCTTGATGTTGTGAAGTATTGCGACTATATTATAGATTTAGGGCCTGAAGGAGGGGAGGAAGGAGGCTGGATCGTGGCTCAGGGCGTTCCCGAGAAAGTGGCGGAGGTTGAACGTTCCTATACTGGAAAATTCCTTAAAAAAGTCTTTGAGGAAGGCAAGGCCTTTTTTGAGAAAGGCTGTGCTGATCTTTAGAAAGGACATGGAAAAGAGATGGCTTTTCAGGATATCCTCGGCAATGACGGCGTCAAGAAGACCCTGGGCAAAGCCCTGCAGAAGAGCAAGGTGCCCAACTCTTATCTTTTTTGTGGGCCTGAAGGGGTGGGAAAGAAAAGGATGGCCATGGTGCTGGCCAAAGCCTTGAATTGCGAACGAGAGAGAGATGACGCCTGCGAGTCCTGCCTGGCCTGCAGAGCCATCGAAGCCGGGAACTATCCTGACGTGATGGAGATCCAGCCCGAGGGAAATGCGATTAAGATCGAGCAGATGCGGGAGCTGAGGTGGATTGCCTATCTGAGGCCGATGTCAGGAAGAAAAAAGGTTTTCATCGTCGATGAAGCGGAGAAGATGACCGAGGAAGCGGCGAATTCCCTGCTCAAAATCCTGGAAGAACCGCCCCTTTTCACCTATATTGTTCTCGTCACCGCTAACCCTTTCCTGATCATGCCCACCATTAAATCACGCTGTCAGGTCGTGAATTTTGCCCCTGTCTCCAGCCAAGAGATCGAACGCCTTCTTGTGGAGAAAGGATATGAGCCGGAAAAAACCAGGATCATCTCTCTCTTTGTTCGCGGCAACGTCCGCCTGGCTCTCAGTCTGGAATGGGAAGAGGTTCAGGCCCTGAGAAAGCAGGGCCGGGAGCTGTTTTCCTCCCTTCTCAGGAAAGAGAATTTTTCTCATTTTCTCCGGAATACCGCTTTCTCTTACCGGGAGGCTGTGAGGGAGGAAAGGAAGCAGATTCTGGAAATCCTCTCATCTTTTTGCCGCGATGCGCTTCTGCTTAAGGAAAAGGGAGACGTCTGCTGGCTGATGAACCCTGACTGCGAAGAAGATATCCGGGCCGCCGGGCGCCTTGTCAGCAGAGAATGGCTGATGGATTGCTTGAACAGGATAGATTATGCGATCTATGGTTTTGAGAAGAATTTGAACGTTAACCTCCTGATGAGTTCATTTTTTGCCAGTTTCAAGGAATGAGAACATGTCTGAAATCGTCTGCGTGCTTTCCGAGTCTTCGGGAAAAACTTTTAAAGCCCGGAAGGGAAATGAGGAGCTGAAAAAAGGGGACTACTGCATCATCGAGTCAGAGCTGGGCGGGGATCTGGCGGTCGTCGTCGATGACTCGAGCAAGATTTGTGTTCATCCCAAAGCGGGCAAAGAGGCGGTCAATGTCATTCGCAAAGCTACCGAAGAGGATATCGATAAATTCAAATGGCTGAAGAGAAAGGAAAAGAAGGCCTTTGATTTTTGCCTGGAGAGGATCAAGGCCCGGAGCCTGCCCATGAAGCTGGTCATGGTGCGCTACTTCTTCAACGAAAAAAAGGGCATATTCTACTACACCGCCGACGGCCGCATCGATTTCAGGCAGCTGGTGAAAGATTTGGCCAAGGAATTCAAGATGCGGATCGAGATGCGCCAGGTCGGAGTCCGGGATGAAGCCAAAATGGTCGGAGGGCTGGGAGTGTGCGGCCGCCCGCTCTGCTGTTTTACCTTCATGAAGAGTTTCGAGCCGGTGACCATCCAGAGAGCTAAAAAACAGCAGATTGTCATCAACCCGAAAAAGATATCCGGCTTATGCGGCCGCCTGATGTGTTGCCTTGCCTTTGAGGACCAGACCCGCGGACGGATGTACACAGAAGAAGAGAAAGTCGAAGAGTAAGCGTTCAGAAGACCGAGGAACCGAAGGAAGAGGAGGGCTTACTTGGTTTTGGGTGGGTAGTTAATTTTGAATTGAACCCGGCTGGAAACCGAGATCAGACTTCCATCCGGTGAGAAGCCTTTGACCTGCCAGGAATATTTTTCGCCTGAGGCGAGCATGGCTTTCACCTCTTGGGGAAGGACGAGAAAGTTCTCTTTGGTCCTGTATTTCCAGAGGACATCGCCGTTGTTGTAGATGTAAATTTTGTACTCCACATCCTCACCCAGCTTTTTCCATTCAAACTTCGGCGGGACAGTGTCTGACTCCCAGATCGGAGAGATGAGGGTGATGGATCCGCCTCTGACCCTGTCTTCATTGATGAAGAATTGAGTGGAAGAAGGCTTGAACAGAGGGAGTATGGCAAAAGTGACGATGACGAAAAGAAGGGCGGCCACTCCGACTGTCGCCCATTGTCCCGGAGTAAGGAAGGAAGAGACTTTTTCGAGCCAGGTTTCCCCTTTTGCGGATTGGGCCACGTATTCATCCTTGAAGAGCGTTGAACCCCTGCTCTTGATGACGGAAATGAGCTCGTCTCTTTCCACCAGCGTTTCAAAACAGGAAGAGCAGTTGAAATAATGCTCCTCGAAGCGGTCCTTTTCCTCTTCGGATAACCTGTTTAAAAGGTAATCATCGATCTTTTCTTTGAGTTTGCAGTTCCTCATCGCCTTCTTCCTTCCAAATTAACTTCATAAATTTAGTCGAAAAAAATGCAAAAATACGGAAAAAAAGTTCATTTTTTCACCAATTTTTTCAGAAGTTTCTGGCTGTAATTCACTCGCTCACTCACCCTTCGGGGCGAGATGCCCAATTTTTGGGCCACCTCCTCCCGGGAGAGCTCTTTGTAATAGTATAAATAGAGCACCTCTCTGTATTTCGGCTTCAGCTTTTTTATCGCTTTGACCATCATTTCAGCTCTTTCGGCGTTTTCAATCTGAGTCTGGGGATCCGGATAGGAGGCAGGCTCTGGGACGTGTCTGAGGACTTTGGTCTTCTGGCGGATATAATCCACGATCCTGCGGCTGGTGATGGTATAGATGAAGGTCCCGATCGAAGATTCTCCTCTGAACTCTCCCGAATTGATCTTTTCAATGACATTGGTAAGGATTTCGCTGACGATATCGTCGCAATCAGGGTTGTAAGCTCCCAGGGACTTTTTTACCCGGAAACTGACGATTGGCTTAAACTTGAGAAAGATCTCTTCCAGAGTGGTTTCTTCTGTCTTATTTCCCATAAGAAGCACAATTATATAAGCACAGAGAGAAATTGGCAAGCTGGCATTTTTCAATTTTTTTAAATCAGCCTCGACTAACACCCATGCTCAAAAAAGCGAGGTGAAATGGTGGAAGAAAGGGTTGTCAACCAGGAGTGGCAAAGAGAGCTGGCTTTTCCCTCCCAACTCTCATTTTTCGAAAAAAAGGATAACCCGCTTCCTTTGTCCGGGATGAAGAATCATGTCCCCCTTTTCCCGGGGAGTCCTGAAGCGGTGGAGAGTTTTATCGTCGGAGAAAATTCAAGCAGGCGGAAAGATTCTCTCCCCTTTGCTATTCAGCTCGAAGGGCTCGAAGAGGCCGAGGAAGGCCTCTTTCTGGCTCAGAAGAGTTGGGAAGCGACCAAAATTTCTCTGGCCAGAAGGATTTTGAAGAACCTCGACCAGCATTACAAGAAAATTTTCAGGGATCAAATCCTCGGCCTTGAGGAGGACAGCGGGGAGAAGAAAGCCTTCTTCAATTCGAACATCCTTTATCTGATCGCAGCCACAGACGGCAATGAGGATACCCTGGGCCATTCTCAGCTTGTGGCCCGCTATACCGTTCATTTCGCCAGAACTCTGGGCATCGAAGACATAAATTTCCTGATTAACCTGGAGAGAGGCGCCCTTCTCCATGACATCGGGAAAATTGGGGTCCCCGAGTCCATCCTCAGAAAAAAGGGCCCGCTGAGCGAAAGGGAAAGAGAGGTTGTCGAGGACCATTCTGTCCTGGGCTATGAGATGATTGAGGAGTTTGATTTTTTGAAAAGGGCCGCTCAGGTTGTCCTCTTTCACCATGAGCGCTACGATGGCCGGGGTTATCAATTCGGGTTGGCCGGTGAGGAAATTCCACTGGAGGCCCGAATCTTTGCTCTGGCGGATACGCTGGACGCGATCACTTCCGAGAGGCCCTACAATTCGCTCCGGAGCTTTGATGAGGCGCTTTTCGAAATTGAGAAAAGCCGGGGTGCCCAGTTTGACCCCTTTCTCGCCGATGTCTTTCTCTCCATCCCGGTTGAAAAATGGCATCAGATCAAGACGGAATCAAACAGACCCCTTCCCCTTTCCATCGTCAATTGACCGGGCTTAACGCCTCATTTTTCCTTCCCTTTGTTTCCTGGATGATTCAATAACCGCTTTTGGCCTTCCTTTCCCTGTCTCCTCAGCCCATTCGACTGAACGAGCGTAGAGCTCTGCGGTGTGAACGATGTTCAAGGGTTTTTCTCCTTTTTCCAGGTTCGCCTTGAGCTGGATGAGGCAGCCAGGGCAGTCGGTGGCGATAAGCTCGGCGCCACTGTCGAGAATTTTTCTCTTTTTCTGCACCCAGATATGGCTTGAGACTTCCGGGTTTTTGAACGAAAAGATCCCGCAGAACCCGCAGCACGTGAAGGGCTCTTCCTCTTCCCTGACGGTGAAGGAGAGAGCTTGAAGGACCTTTTTTGGCTCCTCCTTTAACTTCAGGGTGTTCAGATAATGGCAGGGGTAGTGATAAAAAATTTCTTTTTTTGCCCGGTTCGGTTTTGGCACGGGGAGCAAGCCCTTTTTAAGGAGGAATTCGCTGAAGTCGAAGATTCTTTCCTTCCAGCGGGAAGCTTCTGGCAAGAGCTCAGGATAGATGTTTTTCAAGAGAGAGTTTCCGGTGGGACAGACGGTGAGGATGCAATCGGGATTTTCCCTGGCGAAGGATTGGATGTTCTTCAGGGCAAGGCTTCGGAGGTCTTTTTCGCTCCCCAGATGGAGGCTGGGCGCTCCGCAGCAGGCCTGGCCAGAAGGGCAGACCACCTCAAAACCCAATCGGGATAGGCTGTGGACAACACTCTCTCTGACCTCCGGGAAGAAAAACTTCACCAGACAGCCCTGGAAGAGGTAGGCTTTTTTGCCATTTTTCTTTCCGGAACACCCGGTCTTTGGAAGAGAGATAGCTGGAAGGGATTTGCCCCTGGCCCAGGCCAGGGGAAGGCGCTGTAATTTGCCGTTTTTCTGCCAGGGCTTTTGGAGGACCGAGAGGATCTTCATGACCCCTTCGGCAAGGGAGCTGTGCCTGAAAAAAGCAGAAAGGCTTTTTCCCAGGAGCGTTGGCCCAATTCTGGCTTTGAGCTGGAGAAGGAGATCGGCGATGGGGATTCCCACCGGGCAGAATTCCTCACACTTTTTGCAGTCGGCACAGAAGTCAACCAGGCTTGAGGCATCCTTGAATGAACGGGTTACAGCAGTCAGCAGGATACCGATCCCTCCCGGATAGACAGGACCCCCGAAGACATGGCCGCCCAGGGCTTTGAAGACAGGACAGAC
Source organism: uncultured Eubacteriales bacterium (assembly GCA_964477275.1). Taxonomy (GTDB): domain Bacteria; phylum Acidobacteriota; class Aminicenantia; order Aminicenantales; family Aminicenantaceae; genus CAYZDV01. Next base: position 4,397 of record CAYZDV010000027.1, on the reverse strand, counting down.
CAGCATGCAGCCGCCGCATTTCAAGCAGTAGAGAATTTTATCCAGGTGTTTATCCTGGCTGATCCGGAGTCTTCCATTGTCGAGGATGATGATATGCAGCTCCCCGGGGCCGTGGACACCGATGACAAGCTCTTTTTCGATGTCAGTTGTTCGGCTGGGACCGGTGATAAAGGAGACATAGGCGGTCATCTTGAGACCGGAGGAGGCAGGAACCAGAGCTTTGATCAGGGTGACGGCCTGTTCGAGAGTTTCCACGAATTTCTCGGTGGTAACCAGGGCGATGTGAACGGGCGGGAGGGACGTGGCGAGACGGGCGTTTCCCTCGTTGCTGATGATGACCAGGGTTCCCGATTCGGCCACGGCCAGGTTGGCTCCGGAAATGCCCGCGTCCGCCTCCACGAAAAACCTGCGCATATGCTGGCGGGCAATCTTCACGATTTCCTCTGGCGCAGGCGGAATGTCCCGGCCAAGATGGCGACTGAGGAGCTCTGCCACTTCTTTCTTGGTCTTGTGCAAAGCGGGAGCGGTGATGTGGGAAGGCTTTTCTCCGGCGAGCTGGATAATCCATTCTCCCAGGTCTGTCTCCACAACCTTGCAGCCTTTCTTCTGGAGGAAGTCTGTGAGCTGAATCTCCTCGCTGACCATAGATTTGGCTTTGACCACCAGCCCGGCTTTCTTTTCCCTGAGGATTTTTTCCACTGTCTCCAGAGCATCTTCAGGCTTTGATGCCTGATAAACCTGGGCACCGGCTTTTATCGCTTCCTCTGTGAATTTTTTGATGAGTTCAGGAAGGCGCTTCAGGCAGGCTTGACGAACGGACCGGGCTTTTTCTTTGTACTCTTCCCAGGCGATTTCGTTCTTTGTGGCCTGGTATTTATCGAAATGATGGGCGGCAGCTTTTTCGAGGGCCCTCTGAAGGTTGGTGTCATTGAGTGCTTTCCTGACCGTTTTTCGCCTTTTTCTGCGGGAAAACACTCATCCCTCTTTTTTCATTTTTTCCAGATAAGTTTTCGGGTCGACCAGAAACTCCCGGGGCTTACTTCCTTCTGAGGGTCCGACTATTCCCTCCTGTTCCATCTGGTCGATGATCCTTGCCGCCCGGGCATAACCGAGCTTGAGCTTTCTCTGCAGGTAGGATGCGGAAGCCTGGCCTGTGAAAAGCACCAGTTCGAGGGCTTTCTCGTAGAGCTCATCCTTTTCGCCGAGATCCTCCCATTCCGGTTCTGTGTGGTATTTGAGGGTCCGGACAATCTTCTCGTCATAGACGGGACTTCCCTGTTCCTTAACGAACTTCGCCAGCCTGGTAATTTCAGCGATAGAGATATGGGAGCAGTGGAGCCGGATGAAGCGCGGGTAGTTGGGCGGCATAAAAAGCATATCACCGAGGCCAAGGAGCTTTTCTGCGCCTGAAGCGTCGATGATGATCCGGGAGTCGACCTTGGTCGGAACCCGGAAGGCGATGCGGCTGGAGAAATTGTTCTTGATGGTTCCGGTGATGACGTCGATGGAGGGCCGCTGGGTGGCCATCACCAGATGAATGCCCACGGCCCGGGCCAGCTGCGCCAGCCGGGCAATGCAGTACTCCACATCCTGGGCTCCCACCATCATCAGCTCGGCCAGCTCATCGATGATAATGACAAGATAAGGGAGAGGCTTGAGCTCCTCCTTTTCGCTTTCGCTCAGCCTTCCCTTTTTCTCATTCCTCAATTTTGCTGCCCGCTGGTTGTACTGTTCGATGTTTCTGACCCTGAGCATCCCCAGTTTCTGGTAGCGCTCTTCCATTTTCCTGATGGTGTTGAGCAGGATCGCTCCCGCTTTCTTGGGGTCCTTGACCACCGGGCTGAGAAGATGCGGGATTCCGTCCCAGAGCGCGAACTCCAGCCTTTTGGGGTCGATGAGGATCAGCTTGACCTCCTCAGGGGTTCCTTTGTAAAGGATGCTGGCGATGAGGCTGTTGAGGGCCACGCTTTTTCCCATGCCGGTGGCACCGGCAATCAGAAGATGGGGCATGATGGCCAGGTCAGTGGTGTAGACCTCGCCGTGGATTGTTTTTCCCAGGGCAAAGGTCAGCTTGGAGGGAGAGTTCCGGAATTTTTCAGATTGGATGACATCCCGGAGCTTGATAATTTCCCTTTTGTAGTTGGGGATTTCAACGCCGAGAGACGACTTGCCGGGCATCCTCTGGACCCGGACCGATTCCGCTCCGAGGGCCAGGGAGAGGTCCTCGGTGAGGTTGGCCACCTGGCTGACCTTTATTCCCGGATAGGGGTAGAATTCGTAGGTGGTGATGACCGGGCCGGGGTGATATTCCCGGACTTCTCCCTCAACGCGGAATTCCGCAAGCTTTTCCTCTATCCGTTGCTTTTTCAGGTAGAGCTCGTCCTTGTCGATTTTCTCGGCTGCGGTGCCGGCGTCCAGGAGGCTGATCGGCGGAAGCTGGTAATCCCCCTTGAATTCCATCTCTGGAAAAAGAAACGTTTCCTGAACAGGCGGCGGAACGGACTTGGTGACAGCCAGCGCCGGCTCGGGCTGTTTCGTCTTTTCCTTTTTTCTTCTTTTCCGCTCGGTCTTTTTCATCTCTTCCCGGGGAGGTAGAGCATATTTTTCAATGACTTTTTTTCTCATCTTTTCCCGGAGTTTGGATTTCTTGTAGCGGATGACCTTAACCCTCACCTCTTTGAACACGAACTGGAAGACTGCAAACAGGGTATGGAAGATGCTGGCAATGGAGATTTTTGTGGTCAGGAGGATAAAGAGAATGAGAAGGGCGAAGAGAACAAGAAAGGTTCCGATGCGGCTGAAATAGCGAATCAAAAAAGAAGAGATCATCCGGCCCAGCAAACCGCCAGCCTGAATTTCCGCTCCCCTCCAGGAGACTGTTCCGAAAATCATGAACAGAAGGGAGACGAGGATGAAAACGAGGAAGAAAACTTCTCCGATTTTCAGGTAGAATCTTCTCTCTTTATCCAAAAAAAACATCCGGATACCCAGATAGAAAAATCCGAGAGAGAAAAGAAAGGAGCCAAAACCGAAGATTTGCAGCAGGGCGTCTGAGACATAGGCGCCAGCTCTGCCGGCAGAGTTGTGGATTTTCAGCTTCATCGTGGCTCCCTCCAGCCAGCCGGTGTTTGTCCAGGATGGATCCCGGGAATCATAGCTGATGAGGCTGAGAAAGAAGAAAAGAGCTGAAAAAATCAGCAGCACGCCGATGACATCAGAAGACCTGACGCCTCGCGGCCGCTTTGTCTGAGCGAAAGCCAGCGATGGCAACTGCTTTTTTTTCTTGTTCATTGTCGGCATTATAGCATATTTAAGGTGTTTTCCTAAGCGTGCCGTTTCGCCTCAAAACGACGTGATGGCATTTATAAAAATGTCAAAAATACACGGAAATGGCATCGCTCCCTTCAGATTTTAAACGCCATTCCCTCACCGTCCCCTTCGGCGCCTGCGTAACTCCGCATTCAAGCATGCTACTTCCAGCCGAATGACCTTACTCCATCATTTTTCATCAGATTGATCATCACGTGCTCAAACATACTCGGCGGCCGATTTCATCGGCTTCCCTCGGTGGACGGTTCGTGAAGGCAAAATCTTCAAGGTCGCTTCTTCCATTTCCGTGTATTTTACCCACACTTTCTGTTATCTCAAATCGGCCTTTTTACCGCCTGAGGGCGAGCCGATCTTGCCCCATGTGTTTTATAGCTTTCTATATCGCGTTTGTATTAGAATTGGCAGCCTGACTCCATGGAGGACGAAAGGTCCTGTTCGAAAGGTTCAGTGAATACCGGGAAAAGCCAGGAGTTTGAAGAGCTCGACAAACTGAGAAATGGAAAGTTCCTCGGGCCTCACGGTTTTCCCCAGATTGAGCTTAAGGAGCGCGTCCTCAAGAATGGGGCTCGGGAATCCCAGCCTCTTCAGGTTATTGCAGAGGGTCTTTCTCCGCTGCTGGAAGGCTTCTCTCAGGAAATTCCGAAAAAGCTCTTTATCTTTTATATCATAAAGCGGTTGTTCTCTTTTCGTCAGGGAAATCAATGCGGATTCAACTCTGGGGGGCGGAGAAAAGCACTGCGGAGGGATGATGAAATGAATCCTGGGAGAAAAATGGATCTGGAGGAGGATGGAAAGAGGTGCCAAGGATTTCGATCCGGGCTGAGCGCAGACTCTTTCTGCCACTTCCCTCTGGAGAAGGAAAATGCATTCGGAGAAAAAATCTTTCTCTTCGAGGATTTTGAACAGAAGCGGCGAGGAAATGGAATAGGGGAGGTTGCCGACGAGCTTGACCCGGCACGCGGGAAAGCGTTCATTTTTTATGAGCTCCGAAAGATCGATCCCGAGAATATCCTTTTCCAGAACCTTCAGATTGGCTGTTGTTTTTCTTTGAAGAAAGGGGATAAAAG
>CAYZDV010000026.1:17921-20776 GCA_964477275.1 uncultured Eubacteriales bacterium | reverse complement strand
GGACGGACGGGGGACACCCCATGACAGGACCCATCCTAAAAAATATTGGCCTCCACGGAAAAAAGATGCTTCCAATTTTTAAAGGAGTTGGAAAGCATTTCTCATTGCCCGCGGATCTGGAAAAGCTTTCCGGATCTATTCGGGAAGAGAAATATTCACCCCGGTGGAGAAAGAAAATCCCGGCGTGCCGTATCCTTTGACCATTTCGTATCTCGTGTTGAAGATATTATCCAGGCGAAGGAAAATCTGAACGTTTTGAACCAGATGATAGGAGAGGACGGCGTTGAGAAGCGTGTAAGCGGGAAGCGTCACTTCTCCGTAAGGAGGCGATGAGAAATCGATGTCCTCCCTCTCTCCGACGCGGAGAAGCGAGAGATGGATGCTTCCTTTCCCTGTGAAGGGGAGGTTCATCATGGCCGAGAACTTGTTCCGGGGCCTCCGGAGGAGGGCAGCGCCGGAGTTTTCGTCTCTCGCCTCTGTTCGGGTGAAGGCCAATTTGATCATGATGTCTGGATGAGGCTGGGCCTGGGCCAGAATTTCAAAGCCCCTGGAAACGGCTTTACCGATGTTTGTATAACCCTGGAGAAAATCGAACTGAATGAGGTCTTTGTAGTCGCCTCTGAAATAAATGACCTCGAAGAAGGCCCTTCCTCCGAAGAGTTGCTGTTCGATGCCCACATCCCAGCCGGTCGTTCTTTCGGGCCTGAGATTCTCATTTCCGATGGGGCCGAAGAGAGTGGCCGGCGCAAAAAGCTGGTAAAGGGAGGGCGCCTTGAAACCCGTCCCCAGCGTGGCTTTGAGCTTTGTCCGGGTTTTTTCCATCAGCCAGGCCGGGGCAAAGCGGAAAGTGAAGGATGGACCGAACTCGCTGTGGAAGTCAACCCGGACGCCGAGCGCGGCGAACAGCTTCTGGGCAAGCCTGGCCTGGTCCTGGATATAGATGCCGGTTGTCCATGCCTTCCGGAGGGAAAAAATGCTCGTGAACGACCCCCAGGATGTTTCAGAATGGTATTCCGATTCTCCCTCTTCCTGCTGGCGTTCAACTCCGAAAATCAGGGTGTTGGCCTCATGGAGGAAAAGGGTGTTCTGCCAGTCGAGCTTGAAGAGCCTGCTGTTAAAGTATCCTTTCTCTTGATCGAAAGGATGAGCCGGATCCTGCGGATTCTGGTGATGACGGTCATAATCGACGATAGAAATCCCGAGCTTCTGTTCCCAGCGGTTGGCCATCAGGAGCGAGCGGGCCTCTCCCCTGAGGAACAGAGAATTGTACTCCTGGACATTGTTGGGATCGTCGCCGAAGGCCCCGCCGAAATTGTCGACTTCGGTCCGGGTCTCAAAGCGCCGAAACACGAGATCAAAGCCGAGAGTTTCCTTCGGCTGATAGCCGATTCTTCCGGATAAAGTGAGGTTTCTGTATCCGTCACGCTCGCTGTTCCCTTCGTATTCCGCGCTGGCCGCAGAAAAGCCGCTGCTTTGAAGCAAGGAAGCGCCCAGGTAATAATGGAAATTTCCCGGCCTTCCGCCGATGCTCACTTCATGGAGAACTGTGGCATAAGAACCAGCCAGGCTGGAGAAGGAGAGGCGGTGAGTTCCCTCTCCCTTTCTGGTGATGATGTTGACCACTCCGCTCAACGCATCGGAGCCGTAGAGCGGGCTCTGCGGGCCGCGGAGGATCTCGATCCGTTCGACGGTCTCCAGGGTCAGGTGAGCCAGGTCGAACGAGCGCGCAGGCGAAATCGGGTCGTTGAGCTCGACTCCGTCGAGCAGAACCAGGGTGTGCTCTGAATTGGCTCCGCGAAGAAAGACAGAGGCTGCGCTCCCCGGAGGACCGGACTGAACGACGGTCAGTCCCAGTGCATCCTGGAGAGCTTCAAGGACGGATGTTTTTTTCATCCGCTCCAGCTCCTGCCGGGAGATCACGGTCACCGAGCTGGCGATTTCTCTCATCGGGGTTTCCAGCCGGGTGGCGGTGACCACCACCTGATGCTGGAGAGGGGGGACCTGGTCTTCCTCTTCACTGTTGTCCTGGGGTAAAAGCAAAGAAGCCGCCAGGATGGCGGCGAGGGCGGTGCTCACAATTTTCCTTTTCATGGCGAATTCCTCCAATCTGGTGAGCCCCCGCCACTGCGGCCGGAGAACGAATCTCTTCTCCGCTTCTCTCAGGCGAAAAGCAAAAAAAAACAACCCACGCTTCCTCCCGAAGATGGGCTTTGCTGGTTCGAGGGAGGTATCCTGACTCTCGGATCATCCTCATCCCGTGCCTTCCCGTCCCCGGCGGGGGACAGTGGCGTTCTCCGGGATTCGTCCCCGATTACAGTAGCGGGGGCTGTGTCCGCTTTTCACGGACTTCCCTTCCCTCTGAACCAGAGTTTCAGTTGTCAAAGAAGCTCGATCCGCGCTTCCTCATTAAAGATAAAGCGGACGGACTTGTCAAGTCTTTTCCATGAATGCGAGATGTTGGCCATGAAAAGGCAGGCTGTCCTCTCGCTGCGGCGCAGAGGACAGCCTGGTGAAGAGGGTAAATCAGTTGATAAAGGGGGATATATGAAACTCCCTTAAAAAAGGAGGGGCAAAAAGGAGGTGTTGGCGTGCATTCTGTGCTGTTGACGGCTTCATGACTGCACTCCAATTCTTAATACGTCGAAAGAAGAAATAAAGTTGCATCAAAAATATCCTGATGGCAATTGCAGCATTTTGAGGAATCAATGCGTGCCGTAAATATGGGAAACTCGCCGTTTCTTGCATTCCCCCCTCAGGCGTCAAAATTGTATAAATATTATATCACAACTTTTTTTCATAATGCAACAAATTTCTTTCAATTTTCAAAAAAAGCCGTTTATGCGGTGCTCAGGCCG
>CAYZDV010000026.1:0-17911 GCA_964477275.1 uncultured Eubacteriales bacterium | reverse complement strand
CCTCGAAATGAGGCTTTTTTGACGTTTTATGGCCGGCAATGACCGGAACCAGACATTTTTTTAGGGGTTTTTGACTAAAAAATGGATATTATTTAGAATGACACACTGGGGTTTGAGAGGGATTTTTGGAGAAAAAGGAGCCTCGCATGGATAGAGAAGAATTCCGTATGTTCGGCCATCGATTGGTGGACTGGGTTGCAGACTACATGGAAAAAATGGAGACCTATCCGGTCCTCTCTCAGGTCAGGCCGGGGGAGATTCGAGAGAGACTTCCTTTCCGGCCGCCTCTCGAGCCAGAATCCATGGAAAAACTTTTCCAGGATTTCCAGGAGATCATCCTCCCCGGAATTACCCACTGGCAGCATCCCTGCTGGTTCGCCTATTTCCCGGCCAACAACAGCCCGGCCTCTGTGCTGGCCGAGCTGCTGACCGCAGCCCTCGGCGCTCAGTGCATGATCTGGCAGACTTCGCCGGCTGCGACGGAGCTTGAGGAAGTGGTCATGGAATGGCTGCGGCAGATGATCGGCCTTCCGGAAGGAATGGCCGGTGTCATTCAGGACACGGCTTCCACCGCCACTCTCTGTGCTTTGCTCTCGGCCAGAGAAAAAGCGACCGGTTTCCAGTCCAACCTCAGGGGCCTCAAGCGGCCGCTCACCGTCTATGCTTCTGAAGAGACGCACTCGAGCATCGAGAAAGGGGTCAAGATCGCCGGATACGGCAGGGAGAACCTCCGCTATATTCCGACAGATGAGTCCTTTGCCCTGATTCCGGCAAGGCTGGAAGAGGCGATTGAAAAGGATAAAAAGAAGGGTTTCCAGCCGGCATGTGTGGTGGCCACCCTGGGCACCACCTCCTCCACGGCCATCGACCCCCTGGCTGAGATGGGGAGAATCTCGAGCCGCCACGGCATCTGGCTCCATGTCGATGCGGCTTTTGCCGGGACAGCGGCCATCCTTCCTGAGAAAAGAGGGATGCTGGAGGGCGCCGAGCATATCGACTCCTTCGTTTTCAATCCGCATAAATGGATGCTGACCAATTTCGACTGCTCCGCCTATTTTGTCAGAGACCCGGGAACTCTTATCCGAACTTTCGAAATTCATCCGGAGTATCTCCGGACCGACCTGGACAGGCAGGTGAAAAATTTTCGCGACTGGGGCATCCAGCTCGGCCGCCGCTTCCGGGCGCTGAAGCTCTGGTTTGTGATCCGCTCCTATGGAGTGAATGGCTTGCAGAAGATTGTCAGAGAACACATCCGCCTGGCCCAGATGTTCAAGGACTGGGTGGAAAAACATGAGTCATTCGAGCTCATGGTCCCCGTTCCCTTGAGCCTGGTCTGTTTTCGCCTGAACGACGGCCGGGATGAGGAAACCCTCAACCACCTCAACAGAAAGCTTCTGGAAAGCCTGAACAGGACGGGAAAACTTTTTCTGACTCACACCACTTTGAGGGGAAAATACGTGCTGCGGCTGGCCATCGGCTCGCGCTTGACCGAGGAGCGCCATGTGCGGCAGGCCTGGGAGCTCATCACCGTCAAGGCCGCAGAACTCCTGAGGTGATTGAATTCACTCCTGGTCTTCCGGATGATTATTTCGGTTCAGTGCTCCAGCGCAGCACTCCCTCGGGGTCGACAAACCGGACATAATACCCCCAGCCTCCGCCGCCTTGAAGGACTTTGATCAGCAGCGTGTTCCAGCCCCTGTTGAGCTCGGCCGTTACACTGTCCTGGTCAGGGTAGGCCCCCCTGTACGCCGGGTTGGAATGGACCAGTTGTCCGTTCAACCAGATGCGGACCCCGTCGTCGCTTCCGATGAGAAGACGGGCCCTGCGGTCATCGGGAGAATAAACATAGACAAGGCCGTAGGCAATGACCCATTCGTTGGGCTGCAGAAGCCGTTCGAGAGGCACAAACCCTGATTCGGCCGCCCGAATTTTTTTCCACTGGACCTCCAGGTTGTCCTTCCCCCGGTACTTTTTCCTGAGGTCGAGCTCTCTCTCGGGTGGATAAGAGATCTGGAGATAGCTCATGTCCGGGGCATCGAAGGGCCCGATGAGGTTCCAGTCGGTGATGAAGCGGCGGGAGGAGGGAGAGACGGTCAGTCCGACAAAGCCCAGGTCCATTCCCGCAGATTGAGGAGACTTTCCTCTCATCTCGAAAACAACCTCGTTGAGCCCGGAATGGAGGAGCACATTCCGGAGGACGAGCTTATCGATTGTTCTCTCCGGTGAGTAGCCATCAAAGGTTGCCGCCTCGACTTCGGCTGTTTTTTCTCCGCTTCTGACTTCTGAAACAGCGAGGGTGCCCATGGATGGACCCTTGAGGAAGAACAGTTCAATGTTATAGTGCTCCCCGATTTCAACCGGGAATGAGAGCCTGGCCCGTGTCCCTGCCCTGGCATTTTCTGTGACGAGGGCAGGATACCTCTCCCCGCTCTGGTTGTAATAGGAAGTGAGCTGCTGGGAGAGGTGCTCGGCGCTGAAGACCATCCCCGATATTTCATCCTTGAAGTCCGGCATCCGCTCTCGCTTTTTCTCCAGCCAGCGGGGAAGGATGAAATTCGCCGGCGATTCCAGGGCAAAAGGAAGCCTTTCCTCGACTGAAGGGAGAGGAGGGAAGGGCTTGTGGGGCTCGCTCTGGTACCAGTAGGCGACGGATGAAAAATAGTCTGAGCGGTCGTTGGCGTGGCCGTGTTCGATGGTGACCCGGATGGATTTTTGAAAGGGGATGGGGTCGGGGATGTGGAAGCGGTAGACCGTCGCCTTCGCCCCGGTCTGGAAATCGGGTTCCTGGAGGGGACAGCCGTAGAAGGGGCTTTCATCCTCCCTCATTCCCCAGGCATCGCAGAAGTAATCCTCGGATCCGGTGCCGTAAAGAGAAGGATGATCCTCGCCGTCGACATAGATCATGTCGTCGCCTTCTCCCCACCAGCCCATAGCCCGCTGGAGGATGCTCAGGTTGCAGCCGACATAGTGGCCGCGGCCATCCGCCTCGAGAATGAGATAGTTTTTCCCGGGCAGGCATGGCGTTTCCTGGCGGTACTGGGCGTGGAAATAGGGAGTGTCCGGGGCAAGCTCCGGAAGCTCCCTGTAGTCGATGTAGTAGTAGAAGGCCCCCACTGTTCTTGTCCCTTCGTTGGTGACGGTGACCCTTGCGTCTTTCCGGAACGGCATGTACCAGTAGCAGTTCCGGGCCCGGCCGTTGGAGGAACAGTTGATGGGAATAGAGCTGAAGTTCCGGTTCAGGCCGTGGCCGACGCTGAAAAAGTCGCCGATGGGCGCTTCCACGGATGGGCTTGTCTCACCGTCCCAGTACATCCTTAGCACGGTCTTGCGGCCGTAGAAGGGCTCGGCAGCGATGGTCACCCAGATGTGATGAATGGCGGCCGGCCCCTCGATCTCCGCCAGAACCGCCGTCTCCCCCGGCTCGATGGTCAACCGGTCGGCATTCCCTCCTGTCCGGTCATAGGAGGAGATGCGCTTGCTTCGGTAGTTTTGATGCTCGCCCAGCTTGCTCAACAAATCCTGGCTGGCAGAGAGGCTGAATGAAGAGAGAAGGAAAAGCCCTCCAAGCCAGACGAAAAGACTTTTCACCCTGGCCGTTTCCGTTTTTTTTAGATGCATGTGTCCCCCTCGTTAAATTTTCATTTTCTTCTTTTGGTAGCTTTTTTCCAGTGAAGAACAGTCAGAGCTAATTTCGCCGGCTTCAGAACCGGCTGGTTTGCCTCTACTCAGACTGGGGAAGCCCGGTTTTCTGGAAGAACTCCGCAGCCGGTGCGATGCGGACCTTTTCCGGCTTCACCTCAAGAGGGAAGACCTGGATGACCGTGTCCTCTTCCAGAATGTGCGCCGGCATGTTCGGGTTGGCATAGGTGATGGGCGAAGGCGTGTTGGCCACCAGGGCATCCTTGAACGACCGGGCGTCCTGGGTGATCAGCGCGACATGGATGTTTTCTGAATTCAGGTATTTTTTGATGGCCCGGTTGACTTCCTCACGGGTGATCTTGGGAAGTCTTTTCTGCGCTTCTTCCAGGAAGTCCTTGTAGCCATAATATCGGGAGTCCATCTGCCAGCCGAGGCGTTCGCTCAGGGTCTGGGCGTAGAGCCGGGTGTAATTGAGGAGATAGGTCCGGGTGAGCTCGAACCTTTCCTCCGGGACGCCATTTTCCACCAGCTTTTTAAGCTCGCTCAGGGCCTGGCGCAGGACGAAATGGCGGTTGGTGTTGGTGAGAGGGCGGATCCAGATCGAGAAATACTGCTGCTGGCGGCAGTAATTCTGCGCCGGGAATTTGTCCCGGCCCTGGATGAAATGGTCGGGATAGGCATAATTCCCGTAGTTCTGGCCGCGCTCTTCCCGGATTTTCTGGAAAAGGAGGGAGAGATGCTGCCTGTGCTCTCCGAAGTGGGAGACGGCGATCCACAGGGGAAAATAATCGTCGTCCGCTTTGCTGATGGAGACGGGAAAGCCCATGGACATGGCGGTGGCCGGAGTCTGTTTCCCGGCAATGACGATTTCCAGGCCTTCCGGCTTCCGCTGCGCCGGCAGGTCGAGCCGTTGCGTATATCCCTCGGGGAGGGAGGAGAAGTCTTCCCTCACCCTGGCCGGGAAATCGTCGGGATAGCCTCCGGCCAGGCCGATGACGATGTTTCCCTGCAGAAAATGCTCCTTGTAGAAGGCCCTGACATCATCGATGGTCAGCTTTTCGAGAGCCTCTGCCGTGCCTGCTTCGTGATGACCGTAGGGATGGCCCTCGTTCATCACCAGGTTCAGGATCTCCTTGCCGAACTGCTCGTCCATGTTGCTGACAAGGGTTTTTTCAAGAAAATTCAGCTGGTTGGTCTTGATCCGGGTGAAGTCTTCCTCGCGGAAACCGGGGTTGAGAAGCATGTCCTTGAGGATTTCATAGTATTTTTCCAGGTTGTCCACATGGATGGTGCCGGTGAAGACAGACATTTCTTTGTCCACGCTGAGCCTGACAGAGGCGGCCATGGGATAAAACTTCTTCTGGATTTCTTTATAAGTTAAGCTTTGGCTTCCTCCGTCAGCCAGCAAGCTCAGGGTGAGCAGACAGACTCCTTCCTTCCCCTGCGGGTCGTTGGCCGAGCCGACATGGAGAAGGATTCTCAAGCTGACCAGGGGATTTCCCTTCACCGGAAGGAGTTCGGTCGAGAGTTTTTTAGGGCTGACCTTCGCACAGGAGACCGTCATTATCAGCAGACCTAACACCAGGACTCCTGAAAGAGAGAATTGACTGAGCTTTTTCATTTTGCTTTCCCTCCTGATAAGGTGACCACTGTGCTGGTGGCTTTGACGAAGTATTTCTGGCACATGTCCTGAATATCTTTCGGGGTGACTTTCTCGTAGAGGCCGAAGAGTTTGTTGACCGTGCCAGGGTCAGTGGTCAGGTTGATGTAATGAGCAAGAATTCCCGCAATTCCATCGGTGGTGCCCAGGGCATGGGCAAAGGAGTATTTCATGTTGGATTTGATGTCCTGGAGAAGCTCTTCTGGAAGGAGCTCTTTCTTGAGCCGCTCCAGCTCGTTGAAGATTTCCTTCTCGACGTAGCCGAGGTCCTCGTCGCTGCGGACGATGGCGTTGAAAACCAGCAGGTACGGATCGCGCCTGTCGGCGAAGCTGGCGTTGAGGGTGACGCATTTTTGCTCCTCGATGACCAGCCTCTGGTAGAGGGGGGAGGATGAAGAGAAGCCGGCTTCGGCCAGAAGGTCGAGGGCGGCCTTGTCGATTTTCTCCTCGGAGTACGCCGGTCCGTGGAAACCGATGGCCAGCCTGGCCAGCGTCCTGGAGGGCCATTCGTAATGGCCGCGTTTCTGTCCGGTCTGGGGAGGCTCTTCCGGCGTGACCAGCATGTAGCGGGATGGTTCCCAGCCACTGTATGACTTGCGGACATACTCCATCAGATGGTCGTGGTCAAAATCGCCGGCGACGAGGACGACGGTGTTGTCCGGAGCGTAGAAGCGCTTCTTGAAGAGCTGGCTGTATTCAAACTGGTTGGGCATGTCCAGGATGTCTCGCAGATAGCCGAGAGTTGTATGCTTGTAGGAATGCTTTTCAAAAGCGGTATCTCTCAGAGTTTCGAACAGGCGGCGCGAGGGATTGGAGACACTGGCATAATATTCTCCTTCGATGACCGGTGCCTCGGTTTTCAGCATCTCCTCGTCATAGTAGAGGTTGATGAAGCGGTCGGCTTCTGTCCTGACCACTTCCTCCAGGTTTTCCCTTCCGGCAAAGACCACAAAATAGCAGGTGTAATCGTCGGTGGTGTAGCCGTTGGTGCCGGCTCCGAGCCTGGTCAGGAAGTCATCGTAGGCTTCCTGGGGCATGGTCTGGGTGCCCTTGAACATCATGTGCTCGAAGAAATGGGCAAAGCCGGATTTTCCCGGCTCGACCTCGTTCCGCGAGCCGGAGCGGACTATGACGTAGTGGGATATGATGTGGGGGTTGTCGAGAGGGATGGAGACGACCTTCAGCCCGTTTTCCAGCACTTCGACTTTGTAGTCATAGGGGAAGACTTTGGACCCGAGCAGCAGAGAGGGAAGGCTCAGAAAAAGGAGAAGCGCGAGGAACGCACAAATGGATTTTATCATTTTTATGACCTCCTATGAAGATGTCGGGTTTGCGATTCCATTCAAGCCTGCGAAAAAATATACCAGAATTGAAAGAGAAAAGCGAGAACGCCTATTTTTTCATCCTGGGCCCGAGCCAGCCGAGCTCGAGCGGAGATTTCCGGTCGCGGGGGGTGTACGGCTTGATATCGAGTATCGGCGTGCCCTCGATCATATCGACTCCCGAGACCCTGAGGATATTTTCCTTTCTCTCGATGACCTTGACGACGGTCATTCCAATCGGGTTGGGCCGGTGAGGACTCCGGGTGGAGAAAACACCCCTCAACGTGTCGTCGAGGAAGGGTTTGGTATGGAGCCTGTATCCTTCTGACTCATGAAAAGCAAAGATAACGATAAGATGGGAGAATCCTTCTGTATCCTTTAATCCCTCTTCGTATTCCCTGAAGATCTCCAGCTCGCCCTGGACAGAATCAAAGCCCCGGGAGTCCGCGAATTTGTCCGTGTCGATGTCTTCTTTTTTCTTAAACGGCGAATGCGCAATCCCGATGGGTTTGAGCTTGATCTCCATGGATTTTGACATTTTCATGGCGATTTATCCTCAAAGAGACGAGCGCATTGGCACCGGGAAGACTGGGTCGCCAGCGCCCTTCAGTCCTCGACATGGGTCAGCCACTTCTCGAATTTTTTGTTTTCCCCCCGCACAACATCGCGATAGGCTCTCGCCACCCGGAGCGTGACCTCTCCGGCTTTTCCAGAACCGATGATGTCCTCTTTTTTCTCTTCTTCCGGGCTGGAGAGGTCCAGCACCCGGACGATGGGCGCGATCTCGACAGCCGTTCCTGTAAAGAAGGCCTCTTCGGCCTGAAGAAAGTCCTGTTTGGTGATTGGACCGACCGAGAATTTCAGGCCAAGGTCTTCGCTCATCTCCAGAATAGTCGTCCGGGTGATCCCCTCCAGGATCGATTCTCTCTTGTCGTTGGTTTTGAGCTGGCCGTCCTCGACAATGAAGATGTTCTCTCCCGGGCCTTCAGCAACGTTCCCTTCCAGATTGAGGAAGACCGCTTCATCGTATCCTCTGGTGCGGGCTTCCATGCCGCAGATTGCGGACTGGACGTAGACCCCGCCGAGCTTTGCCGTCATTTCCAGCTGCGAGCGATGAATGCGCTTCCAGGGGACGATGCAGACCCGGACCCCTTTTTCCGTTTTATCCCCCAGGTAGGCTCCCCATTCCCAGGCGCCAATGACCAGCTCCACCGGAGAGAATTTGGGCACCAGGCCCAGATTCCCGTAGCCGTAAAAAAGCAGGGGGCGGATGTAGGCGGAATCCAGTCTGTTGGCCCTGACAACGGCTTTGATGGCTTCGGCGATCTCCTCTTTGCCGAAGGAAACTGTCATCGACAGGATCGAGGCTGAATGGAAGAGCCGGTCGACGTGATCGCTGAGGCGGAAAATGGCCGGCCCCCTGTCGGTGGGGTAAGCCCGGATTCCCTCGAACACCGAGGTGCCGTAATGGAGGACATGGGACATGCAGTGGACGCTAACTTCCGACCATTTGTAGAGCTTTCCCTGGTGCCAGAACTTTTTGGCTCGTGGAAAATGAGTATTGCTGAACATACGCTCTCCTTTATGATGACACGCTTTGTGCATGACAAAAGCGAATGATGACCGTTTTTCTCATTTGCCCGCTGACAGAGGTTTTTTGATCGCCTTGAGGACGACGAATCCTCCCTGGCCGAAACCGCTGTGCGGCTCCTCGACGTGCTCAAGGTCTGGTGGGGAATGGAAGAGGGTTTGGAACGCGGTTTCAAATACCAGAGGAACATCTTTAAAAAGCTGAAGGATCTCCCGGGGAGAGAAGAAACGAAAAAAGGAGTAATACTGGCTCCGGCAGGCTTTCCGGGCATAGAACCTGCCCCAGGAGCTCTCCCGGTCCAGAATTCCCAACACCAAAGCGCCCTTTGTCTTCAGCGTTCTTGTCGCTTCTCTGAGAAAATGAATGGGATCATTGACGAGTTCTATAGTATACACAACCAGGATGAAATGAAAAGCCTCATTTTTGAAGGGAAGTTCTTCGCCAAAACCCTGGACGACCTGGACATTTCTCTGCCGGGCAAGCTTGAGCATGGGAAAGGAAGGGTCCAGGCCGAACCGGACTGAGAGAGAAGAGGCAAACCTTCCGGTTCCAACGCCGATTTCCAGCCCCTCGCCTGAAGGAAGCGCTTTCTGGAGAGCCTTGATTTCGGACCGGTAGAGGGCGGGATGAGCGTCGTACCACCTGTCGTATTCCTGCCATGTCTGATCGTATGTCTTGACCTTTTCCCTGCGGCTCATGGAAGATCGGGCTTGATCCGGAATTCCCATTCGCACCAGACATCCGGCGGATGGGGGTCTGGAGGACAGGTCAGGCAGGCGGTTTGAATCCGTGGATCTATGGTTCTGGCAAAGCCGCTGTACTCAACGATGCCCACCGGTTTGCAGGGAAAATCAGGAAGCCCCTGGCGTCGTCTGGCCTCCTGCACCCGGCAATTGGTCATGCGGAAAACGCAGCGCGTTTCGCTCATTTCCCGGATTTCCTGGACATTGATGCGGGCGTAAAGCCTGAACTGGAGCGCCCGGGCGAGCGCGGAAATGCCTCCTCCTGGCTCCATCCCCAGCCTGTTCATGATTCTCCGGGCTTCGATAACCGTGAACTTCTCCCAGGCCTTCCGGTCGAGCTCCATGGCTGTTTCAATGCCGAACCGGTCTTCGACCGCGCGAAACCAGAGACCGTCATGGGCAAGCCAGTTCTTGGCCGCGTCTTCGAGAAGTTCGAGGAGCTGCTGCCGGGATAAATCCTTGATCTCTTTCATCGTCTCCCCTTTCCAGGAGGCCCGAATTTTTTCTCTCGGCTTCTGCCGGCTCCGAGCGTTCAGCCCGGCTCGAAATACCTCCTGCCCTTATGAGTAACCGTCCGAATCCTTCCTTTCCTGACCATCCGCTCGAGTGATTTGACGATTTCGTTGGGATGGCGGCCGAGGGCAGCCGACAGATCGTCCAGAGTCAGCGGCCTTCTTTTGACCATACTCAGAATGGCTTCATCCAGCTTTCCGGGGCGCCTTTTCTGGGTGCCGCGGCCGAAATCAGCGATGATCTCGCATTTTTCACCGAAGAACTCCTGGATTTTCTCCAGCTTTTCCCGGCTCAGAGGCATGGCCCGCTTCTCTGCCGGCGGCCGGGCCACGGTGTTGAGCTGGACCCTGTCTGGGTGGATTCTGGCCACAGCCTCTTTGAGTCTTCGAAGATGCGCGGGAGAGTCGTTCACACCCTTGACCAGCATGATCTCCAGCCAGATCTGGCCTTTGAATTCCCGGCGGAAGGCCTGGAGCCCCCCAATGACGTCTTCGACCTTCAAAGGAGAGCAAGGCAGGTTTATTTTTTCGAAAACTTCCTGGTCGGCGGCATCGAGAGAAGGAACAACCAGGTCCGCTTCCATCAAATCGTTTCTCACGCTTTTTTGAGAGAAGAGCGTCGCGTTGGTCAGGACAGCCACCGGCACGGAAGTCATCTTTTTGACTCCCCGGATCAGCCTGCCCAGAGCCGTGTTCAGGGTCGGCTCTCCCGAGCCGGAAAAGGTGATGCAGTCAATCTGAGAACCGGAGGCGATTCTTTCTCGGATGTCCTCGAGAATCTCATCCGGGGAGAAGTATTTTTTCCTGCGGAGGGTTTTGAAGACGGTCCTGCCCAACTGGCAGTAGACGCAATCGAGGGTGCAGGTTTTGAAGGGAATGATATCGATGCCCAGGGAAAAGCCGAGCCGCCGGGAAGGCACCGGGCCGTAGAGATGAAGGGAATGCGTTTGCTCCTGTCTTCTGCCCAAAAATGAACCCTTAAATCCTCTTTTTGTAGACCTCGATGAATCTCTTCAGCGAACGGTCGTAGGTTTTTTCCACGTCGTCCGGGAAGAGGCAGGCAGGGAGCTGCTCCATGCCCCAGTGATACTGGATGCATTCGCAGCAGAGGCCCTTGCGGCTGCACGGTTCCCAGGTGCAGTTGCAGGCGTCAAGGTTTTTCTCGCTTCGGCATTCTTTCATGATGAGCTCCAATCAAAATTTCAGTTCAGAACCGCCGGTAGTGTTTCTTCCAGTGGCTTTTTTTCTGGTAGAGATAGTCGGCAAGAGCCCTTCTCATGGTCTCAGCCGCCAGTTGGGCACAGTGGATATCTCCCGCCGGAAGACCTCCCAGGCGCTTGAGGATTTCCTGGGCACTGACCCCGGCCAGCGCCCGCGTGAAGCTCCTGCCGAGGGCCAGCTCCGTGGCCACGCTTCCGCAGGCGATGGTTGTCCCGCAGCCGTCGGTCTGGAACCCGCAGTCGGTGATTCTCTCATCATTTAGCTTGAGGAACATCTCCATGGTGTCCCCGCAGGAGCCTTTGACAGAAGCGTAGCCGTCCGGACTTTCGATTTTCTTGAAATTTCTCGGGTTCTGCCAGTGGTCGATGACGGCTTCAGAGTAGGTTTTCCTGATCTGGGCCATGATCTGTTCCTGGAGTTCGCGGGCAAATTTGTCGATAGTCTCATCTTTGCCCATGGTTTTCTCTTTCTCTGCCATTTCCAGAGAGTCCCTGACCCTCGGAATTTATGTTTTTAGACTCTCAAGGATTGAAACGCAGAGGTTTCTTTGCAAAAAAGTTATTATATCAAAACAGAATCGAATGAAAAACACTCTATTTTTTCATTCATGAATCTTTTTTTCCGGCGTAATGGCCATTTCCTTTGAAAACAGGATGGGTGGCATGGGGTGTCCCCCGCACAAAATTGGGGCCTGCAAAATTGGGGACTGTCCCCATTTTTTTATTTTGATTTTGGGGGACTGTCCCCATTTTGTAAGAATGAGTGCCATGGGGTGTCCCCATGACAGGACCCATCCTAAAAAAATATTCGCCTCTTTTCTTTCTCCTGCATCAGTCCGACCCCGATGTGTATCTCAGGAGGGCATCCCTGACCCGTCCCCTGATGTTGGAGACCACCTTGATCCCTGCGGATTCCAGAACCCTCTGGGCATGGGGTCCGCACTGTCCGGTGAGAACAGCGGCCACTTTCTGGTCAGAGATGAGCCGGGCAGACCGAATACCGGCGCCCTGGGCAGCATCGGTATTCGGGTTATCGAGCGCGTCCAGACGCATGGACCTGGGGTCAACGATCAGAAAATAGCGGGCCCGGCCGAAGTTGGGGTCCACTTCGGACTCGAGGTCCTTTCCTCTGGCCGTGATGCAGATTTTGTCTCCTGCGGCATGGGAATGTTCGCAGGGAAGCTCTGCGTCGGGAGAATGTCCTTCGCCGTGTCTGTGCCCGCATAAATCCTCCCCGGGTTTGAGTTCCTGTTTGATGAATCTCTCGATGACTTCCTCGACCGGTCCCTGCACTCCGATGACGGTTTCGATGTCTTTCTCGGCGAATAACGCCTGTGCTCTCGGGCCCATCCCGCCAGCGATGATGCAATGGACGCCTTTCCTGGACAGAAAATCAGGGAGAAAGTCGGGCTGGTGTCCCGGATTGGGAACCTCTTCCCTGCTCTGAACCTGTCCCTCTTTCACTTCGAATATCGTGTAGGATTGGCAGCGGCCGAAATGAGCCGATACATAGCCCTGGTCTGTGGAGACCGCAATCTTCATCTTTCACTCCTTCTGACCGAATCCGGAAAAAAGAACTGTTCGGGAAACGGGCTTCCGCCGCTATCTGTTGCTCAGCCTTTGTCCTTTCCCTCTTTTTTCAGCTCTTCCAGTCTTTTTTGAATTTGAGCGAGCTGCTCTTCGAGCATCTTAGCCTGGCCTTCCAGCAGAGCTTCCTCCTCCTCTCTGGATAATGGAGGGAAAGGCGGCCAGCAGGGACCCGCGAACCACGGATGCCAGCCCCTCATCCATTCGGCCATATAAGGCCAGGCAAACCAACCTCCTCTTCCCATTCCAAAAGGCATTGTCTTCACCTCCGTTTCGGAAAAT
Organism: uncultured Eubacteriales bacterium; assembly: GCA_964477275.1. Classification (GTDB taxonomy): domain Bacteria; phylum Acidobacteriota; class Aminicenantia; order Aminicenantales; family Aminicenantaceae; genus CAYZDV01. The sequence goes on along the minus strand of CAYZDV010000026.1, from coordinate 5,355 downwards.
TCCAAAGCCCTATTTTTTTCGACTTCCGCCCGGGTGCTCCTCGGTTGAAGAATATCCGGGCCCATAACCCATTCCGTAGGGGAATCCAGGGAAGGGGGCCGGATATCCGAAAGGGCTTCCATAGGGATAACCGAACGGCGCCGCCGGTGGATAAGGATAACCCCAGAAGGGGCCGAATCCAGCACGCCGCCAGCCGCGGCCACGGCCGTATCCCATGCCTCTGCCCAACCCGAATCCTCGGCCGTAACCAAAGCCGGGACCGGGAGAGAGGAAGCCCGGGCCGGGATATCCCGCGCAATACCCCATTCTTCGTCCGGTCATGGGGCCAAGTCCCCACGGTCCTGTTCTGTCTCCTCTCGGCATCTCGTTCACCTCCTCATCTCGAAATTTTTTAGTTCAATTACTGGCATTTTTCGCATAATCCATAGAATTCGATGTTGTGACCCAGGAGACGGAAGCGGTGTCTTTTGGAGAGAGCCTCCTGGGTCTTCTTCACCAGTTCCATCTCCTCTTCCATAAAATCGCTGTAGTCGATGACCTTCCCGCACTGGAGGCAGGTCAGGTGATGGTGGTGCTCTTTTTTCTCTCCGGCCTTGAACTCGTATCGGTTCTGCCCGTCTCCGGATGTGAAGCGGTTGAGAAGGCCGGCGCGGACCAGCAGGTCCAGAGTCCGATAGACGGTGGCCAGCCCGATTCCCGGGTACATCTTGAACAGGTCCGCATAGACTTCCTTGGCCGTCATGTGTCTGGAAGTCTGACTGAAAAGGCCGAGGATGGCTTCCCGGGGCATGGTCCAGCGCGTCACGTGCTCTCGAAACCTGTGCCGCCATTTATGAGGACCGTGCATATTCTCCTCTTTTAATGATAATGAAAACCATTTTCAATAATAATATATGTCACTCTCTGCCCTGTGTCAAGAGAAATCATTCAGAAAAAACAATTCCATCCTCTCGGCCTGAAAGCTTCGAAAGCGTTTCCCCTGAGATTGTCATCTCCCGGGAATTGGTATATACTGCAAAAAGAATACAGGTAAGACGAAAGAAAAACCGATGCCGCGAATGGGCGAGAAAGAAGCGAAGGCCGGCCTGAAGGAAAAGCTTCCGGCCATCGAGACATTTCCCAACCAGTTTTCCGACTACGAGATAAAGATCGAATATCCGGAATTCACCTCCCTTTGTCCCAAGACCGGCCTTCCCGATCACGGAACAATCACCATCCGCTACGTGCCCGGGCCGGCCTGCCTGGAGCTCAAATCGCTGAAGATGTACATGCTGGCCTACAGAAACCTGGGTATTTTTTACGAGAATGCCGTCAACCGAATCCTGAAAGACGCTGTCAAGGCCTGCCGCCCGGTGCGGGCCGTGGTCACCGGTGAATTCAACCCCAGGGGTGGGATGAAGTCTGTGGTCGAGGCGCACTATCCTCGAGAGAAGAGTTCAGGATAGGACCCTTCATTTTTTTAAAAAAGTTGCCAGTCTGTGCCCTGGTGGACTTTCCTTCGTTGAATTTATCCAATATAATTCATCGTTTCCATGGAAGAGAATAAAGGAATCGGAACCACCGACATCTTCATGCTCCTGGCGGTGATTGTCTGGGGCGTCAACTTCACCGTCATCAAGCTCTCCCTCCGCGAACTCACTCCCCAGGGGTTCAACGGCATCCGGCTTTTTATCGCCTCGCTCGCTCTTGTTCTTGTGCTTCTGATGAGAAAAGAAAGCTTTTTGATGCGCAGGGCCGACTGGAGAAAGGCCATTGTGCTGGGGCTCATCGGCCATACCTCTTACCAGCTCCTCTTCATCCACGGCCTGAATCAGACAACCGTCTCCAACACCTCCATCATCATGGCCCTGACGCCTGTCTTCGTTGCCATTCTGAGCACGGTATTGAAGCACGAAAAAATCCACTGGGCCGGATGGCTGGGAATTTTTATCTCCTTCCTCGGGTTTTACTTCATCATCGCCAGGCCGGCCGAAGCTTTTCGTTTGACCTCGCCCGACCTGAGGGGAGATTTGATGATCTTCGCCGGCAACCTCTTCTGGGCTGTCTATACGGTTTTTTCCAGACCGCAGCTTCAGAGGATCTCTCCCCTGAAGTGGACCTCCATCACCCTGGCCGTGGGTACCGTGTTTTATCTTCCCTTCTGCCTGAAGGACATCCTGCGCATTCCCTGGAAGGAAGTCTCTTTTCAAAGCTGGGCAGGTCTTCTCTTCTCCGCCATTTTTGCCATCTCCATCTCTTATGTGGTCTGGTACGCTTCCGTCAAGCGGGTGGGAAACAGCAAGACAGCCGTTTACGGCTACCTGACCCCCATCTTTGCCGTCTTGATAGCCTATCTTTTTCTCGCCGAACGGATCACCCTCTTGAAGGCGGCCGGCGCATTGATCATCTTCGGCGGTGTCTATCTCACCCGGCTGGGCTACCGGCACTTCGAGCGATTGAAGACTCTCACTCAGAGGGGATAGATGGAACATGGACAGGAGATATTGAAGCGAGAGGCGGGTCTTGTGCAGCCGTAACAGGAAAGGTGGTCAGCCCTGAGGGCGGTAGCGGCCGAGAGGGGGAGCGAGGAGACCCGAACCGCCGAAGATGTTCGGCTTTACATCGCTAAGGAGTAAAGAGTCCTGAGTTGCCGTTCCGAGTTGGCCTTGCCTAACGGAGGCCATAGACTTTATGGAGCTGGATGGAAATCCTGATGTTTTTCAGGCCAGCTCTCGACGCCTCCCTCAAAAGAGAGACAGCCCGGGCCATGCTCCACGTCCTGTTGGATTGGGGCTGGAGAAGGAGGGGGGTTACTTCTGGAAATTCTCTTCTCAGGCGGCGGACCGTTCGGAGGTCAAGGCCACGAGTGACGATGAGCTTGACTTCCTTTGCCTGTGTTTTGTACTCGGGCTGATAGAAATAGTCATCGGGTTTCGGGGAGATGGAATACCAGTCGGCTGTCAGCGGCCGGTAGAGGGTGGCATTGGTCTCGACCTGGACCTTGAAGCCTCCCTTCTTGAGCGCAGCGGCCAGGGGCTCGATTCTCTGGAGAAGGGGCTCGCCGCCGGTGAGGCACACCCATCGTGCCGGAAACCGGCGGCTCAGCTTCTGAACTTTTTCCAGAATCCGGGGCAGCGAAAATTCTTTTCCCCCTTCCCAGGCGGACTTGGTATCGCAGAAAGGACACCTCAGGTTGCAGCCGGAAAGGCGGATGAAAATCGTGGCCTCTCCCTGCCTGAGGCCTTCACCCTGGATGGAGGGAAAGATTTCAGTGATCCTCAAGGTATGTGGCTGAGGCATCTTCCGATTCCCAGACCGTCACTTTCTTGACCGGGAAGTGCTTCTTCATCTCGGTGAAAAAATGACGCGCCAGGTTTTCAGCCGAAGGGTTGAAATCGTAGACTTCGTTGAGCAGCCGGTGGTCGGGGAGGATGTCTGAGAGCTTTTTTTTGATTTCCATGAAATCGATTCCGATTCCGGTTCCGTCGAGTTTCCTGGTTTCCACCTCCACCTCGACCTGGAAAGTGTGGCCGTGAAGCCGCTCGCATTTTCCCCTGTATTCTTTCAGGAAATGAGCGGCCTGAAACCTGTCTTTGACCTTCAAGCGCCAGCTCATAGTTTCCCCTCTTTCCTTAACCTCAGGAGGAGGTGGTCTTCCTCGCCGACTTCTTCCCATGCCCTCTGACGCAGAAGGCAGGAAGAGCATTTCCGGCAGGGAATTTCTTCTCCGGCATAGCAGGAGAGGGAGTAGGAATAATCAGCGCCCATGGAAAGGCCCTGCCGGATTATCTCGGCTTTCTTCATCTTGACAAAAGGAGCCAGAATCTGCAGGCGGTCCTGGTCAGCGGAGAACCGGGTTCCCTGGTTGATGGCTTCCTCCATGGACAGCACAAACTGGCCGTGGGTGTCGGGATAGTCGGGAGAGTCAAGGACATGAAAACCGCAGATGATGTCTTTGATTCCCGCCACTTCAGCCCAGGCAGCCGCCAGGGCGAGAAAGATGCCGTTTCGGAAAGGGACATAGGTCAAGGGCAGTTCAGATTCGATTTTCCCGGCTTTCTCGTACCGCGGCAGGGGAAGTTTGGGATCGGTAAGGGAAGACCCGCCGATCTGGTTGAGGTTGACCTCAAGAATTTTCTGCGCAACGCCCAGGTTCCGGGTGATCTGGCGGGCCATGGTGACCTCGATTCGGTGGCGCTGGCCGTAATCGAAAGTCAGGGCACTCACTTTTTCGTATTGACGTTGACTGAGGGTCCAGTAGAGCGCAGTCGTCGAATCGATTCCGCCGGAGAAAAGGACGAGGCTGTGTTTCATTTGCGGCGACATTCAGCCTGATGATAAAAGATAAGGTTTTTTTTTGCAAGACAAAGCGTTTTCTGTTCAGCTTGACACGGCCTCGGCTGATGGTATAAGTTTCGAGGCTCGAGGGGCAGGTTTCCGGGGCACCCTCAGGACCTGTGTGAAGCCCCTTTTTCAGGGGCCTGGAGAGGAAAACCGTTTCACGGGAGAGAGCAGAGAGAGAAATGGAAGACGAGAAGAGGAAAGACGAAGGGCCTGAATCCCCGGCCAGAGCTTTCGAACTTCTGTCACAGGTGGAACAGGGTTTGGACATCACGGTCAGGGACGACCAGTATGGTTTCCCGGCGCTGCTGGACGCGGTGAAGCTCTGCCGGAAAAGAGGATTCCGGTTTCGCCTGATCGACTCCGGCCTCATGGACAGCGCCAGCCTCGAGTGGCTCGCCGAGGCCGGGGCAGACCTCTACACGTCGGATGAGGCCCGTTCCGATTTTTTTGAACTGACCCTTTTGACCGGAGCCTGTCGGAGAGGCAGGTCTCACCTGGCTTATTTTCATTATGGTCCTCTGACGTCAGAAACCGGGGAAACAGCCCTTTCTTTTTCCGCTCTTCGCGGCCTGGCCGAAGCCGGCGCCTGCTTTTACCTGACGGACAGGGAGCAGGAAAGGGATGTCCAGGCACTCTGTGAGCTGGCTTTTTACTGTCGGCGGGGCGGAAGCGGGCTCGTCTATTATCACTATCGGACCCTGACCAATTCCCTGAATGAGCTGAGCCCGCACGGTGTATGGCTTCATCTCACCGACCGCAGCCTCCCGGATGTTGAAGACAACAAGCTGGTCCTGGACATGTTGAAACCGGCTCTTTCTCAGGGATTAAAGCTTGTTCTCCACGTGGAAAAGGGGCTCGATCCTGTTTTTCTCAGCGACCTGCTCAAAGCCGGAGCGTTTATCCTTTTCAGGTCGTCCCTCTTTGATTACAGATCGCCTTTCAGGGCGCTGGCAAGAAAAGCGAGTCAGAAAAGACTGGATTTCCGCGCCTTTTACCTCTATTCGAATTTTCTTCCCTGAAAATAAGCATCTT
>CAYZDV010000025.1:0-20982 GCA_964477275.1 uncultured Eubacteriales bacterium | reverse complement strand
GGAAAAAAAGATGCTTACCTGCCGAAATTTTGCCTTGAGAAGAACGGAGGGTTTGTTGTATCATATCACTTGCTCTTTTTCGAGAAGAACGGCATTTCCAGACATCAATAACTGATTCGAATTATTCTTTGGAGGCTTCAAAATGAAAGACTATCCAGTGGATAAGCTCAGAAACGTCGGCCTCATCGGACACGGTTCCTCGGGAAAAACATCCCTTGCCTCTGCCTTTCTGTTCAATGCCGGTGTCACCTCGCGCTTGACCAAGGTCGAGAAGGGCAACACTGTCACCGATTATGACCCGGATGAGATCGAGAGAAACATCTCCATCAACTCTGCCGTTTGCTTCCTGGAATGGAATGGATGCAGGATCAACCTGGTGGACTGTCCGGGCTACACCAACTTCCTCTGGGACACCAGAGCCAGCCTGAGGGCTGTCGATGCCGGAGCTCTTCTGGTCTGCGCAGTGGCCGGTGTCGAAGTCGGCACGGAAAAAGTGTGGGAGATGCTGGAGGAACTGGAGCTCCCGCGCATGATCATCATCAACAAACTGGATAGAGAGAATGCCAACTTCAAGAGAACCGTCCAGACCCTCCATCAGTTTTTCGGCCGCCGGGCTGTTCCGGTCGGGATTCCCATCGGCGAGGAGAAAAATTTCAGGGGGGTCGTTGACCTGATGGCCAGGAAGGCTTTTATTTTCGAGAAAGACGAGAGCGGAAAGTTCAAAGAAGAAGAGATTCCTGAGAACTTGAAGGAAGAGGTGGAAAAGAGAGTCGAAGAGCTGACCGAGATGGTTGCTGAAAACGACGAACAGCTGATGGAAAAATATTTTGAGAAAGGAGAGCTCACTCCGGAGGAACTCCGGGAAGGCCTGAAAAAAAGCATTCTTCGGAGGCAGATCTATCCCATCTTCGTCACCTCTGCCCTCTGCAACATCGCCACCCAGCCTGTCCTTGACGGGTTTGTTCATTTTATGCCCTCGCCTCGAGACAGGGGAGAAATCAAAACAAAGGAGAAGACGGTCAAGCCTTCTCCCGATGAGGCTTTCGCAGCCCTCGTCTTCAAGACGATTTCCGACCCGTACACAGGCCGGATTTCGCTGATGAGAATCTTCTCTGGCAAGCTCGGTCCTGATGCCGCGGTCCTCAATTCGAGAAAAGACACGAGCGAAAAGCTGGGAGGCCTGTTTTTTCTCCAGGGCAAGGAGCAGATTCCTGCCGGACAGGCCAGGGCTGGTGACCTGGTGGCCACGGCAAAATTGAAGGAGACGTCAACCGGAGACACGCTGTGTGACAGAAGCAATGTCGTTATTTTCCCGCCCATCATCTTTCCCGAGCCGTCCATCTCCTTTGCCATCCAGCCCAGGACCCGGGCCGACGAGGACCGGATTTCCCAGGCTGTTCACCGCATCACTGAGGAAGACCCCGCGGCAAGAATTGAGAGAGACCCGGAGACCAATGAGCTGATTATTTCCGGAAACGGCCAGCTCCACGTGGAAATCCTCACCGACCGGCTGAAGAAAAGGTATAACGTCAACGTCGACCTCAAGCCGCCCAAAATCCCTTACAAGGAGACGATCAAGGGTAAATCAGACGTCCAGGGGAAGTACAAAAAACAGACTGGAGGCCGCGGGCAATACGGAGACGTCTTGCTCAAGATGGAGCCTCTTCCACGGGATTCGGATTTCGAATTCGAGGATAAAATTTTCGGCGGGTCCATCCCCAAGAACTACATTCCATCCATCGAAAAAGGCATTCGGGAGGCTCGCAAGAAAGGCGTGCTGGCCGGCTATCCGGTGGTGAATTTCAAGGTCATCCTCTATGACGGCTCCTACCATGAAGTTGACTCTTCCGATATCGCCTTCAAGATAGCGGCCTCAATGGCCTTCAAAAAAGGGATGAAGGAGGCCAGGCCCACTCTCCTCGAACCGATCATGAATATCGAAGTCTATACTCCGGAAGCCTACATGGGAGATATCATGGGCATCCTGAACGGACGGAGAGGGAAGGTCCAGGGAATGGAGCAGAAAGGGAGCCTGCGAATCATCAAGGCCCAGGTGCCCATGGCCGAGATGCTGGACTTCGAGCCCACTCTCACCTCCACCACCGGCGGCAGAGGGTCCTATATCATGGAATTCTCTCATTATGATGAAGTTCCGGCCCATCTCCAGCAGAAGGTCATCAACGAAGCCGTCAAGGAAGGCCGGGTCAAGCCCGAAGAGGAATAAAGATCGATTGAGCTTTTTTCTCCTGAAGGGAGACAGCCTTCCCTTTTCCTTGCTGGACAAACCGGATAGGGAAAAACGATCACAGCCGTCAATCAAATTTGTTTCATTTCATGCCCCACTGGGAAGGGTGTCTTTTTAACAAACATCAGCATGATGCCCGAAATGAGGGTCAGGAAAAAGGAAAAATAGAAAGGAGCGAACATACCGAGGGTTTGCCAGAGCACTCCGGCGATGAAAGAGGCCGGAAGGGCGCAGAGGCCGACAACCATCTGGAAAGCGCCGAGGCAGCTGGCCCGGAAATCCAGGGGCGCCAGATCGCAAACAAAGGTTTTTTGCACTGGCTCAAGGGCTCCCCTGTGGATGCCATAGAGGATAAAGGCCAGATAGACCATGAGATCGCTCCGGCCCAGGATCAAAATCAAACAGACAGCCATCCAGAGCATATAGGAAATGAAGAGAACGAATTTCCTTCCTGTTCGGTCCGAGAGCCTCCCGAAAGGATAGGAGGAGAGAGAAGCCGTGACCGTAAAAATCAGATAAAACACAGGGACAAGGACGACCTTGAACCCCGATTCCCGGGCGTAGATGAGAAGGAAGGAATAACTGAAGGCTCCCAGCGCAAAGACAGAGCTCAGGACAAGGAGAAAGATGAAATTTCGACTCAGGTCTTTGAGGGATATTCCTTTGTAAATACTGACCTTCCCCGGATCTTTTTCCTTGATGATGGCAAAGATGATGAGTGTGCTGGCCAGGGAGGGAATGGCAGCCAGGGCGAATAGAGTCCGGTAGCCCAGGAGATGGAACAGGGCGATGCAGATGAGGATACCGAAGACAGCGCCCAGGTGGTCCATGGCTCTTAACAGCCCAAAGTGTCTCCCTCTGTTCAGGTCGCTGGAGATATCCGCCACCACGGCATCGCGGGGAGCACTCCGTATTTTTCCGGTCCGGTCCAGCACTCGAAAAGGGATGAGGTGCGGCCAGGCAGAAGAAAGGGCATAACCGATTCTGGAGAAGGAGCTAAAGAGATAGCCGGTCCAGATAAAGATTTTTCTTTTCCTGATCCGGTCGGAGACATAACCTGAGACAGCCTGGGAAATGGAGACCAGAGCTTCCCCCAGGCCGTCCAGAAACCCGAGTGCGGCCATGTTGGCCTTCAGAACGGTGGTGACAAAAAGGGGCCAGATGGGATAGATGATGTCCGAGCCCATGTCATTCAGGAAAGATGCGGCCGCAAAAGCCCGGATCGTCTTTTTGGTTTCGTGCGCTTTTTTCATCGCTTGAAATTTCTCCCAGAAAATATAATTACCGTTTCCAAAAGTCAATTGACATCTCCCGGGTATCCGAGCAAAATGTCAGAGACAGAAAACATAAACGGAGACAGGAATGGAGTGGAGAAAGATTTCTCTGATCGCGATTTTTATCATAGCCGCACTTCTTCGGGGCGGCCAGGAAGAGGAGAAGAAAATACTGACCCTTTCCATCGGAGACAGGACTCTCAGAGATAAAACTTTGGCTGTTTTCCCCGGCCAGGTGTATTCTGCCAGGCTGGGGAGGGCCATTCCTTTTGCCAGGATGGTCCAGGAGATGAAGGAGAGCGATTTCGTCTTCATCGGAGAGACTCATACCAGCCTGACCATGCATGAAGTTCAGCAGAAAATCATCCAGGCCCTTTATGAGCAGGACAGAAACCTCTGCGTGGGACTGGAGATGTTTCCCGTGACCTCCGAGGAGGTTTTGACCAAATGGAGCATGGGAATCCTCTCAGAGGACGAATTCATCCGTGAATCCCGCTGGTATATCAACTGGAATTACAACTTCGGCTTTTATCAGAGAATTTTCCAGTTCGGGAAGGAATGCAGGATTCCTTTCTACGGCCTCAATGCTCCGCGGGAGACCATCACCAGGATCAGGATGAACGGCTGGGAAGCCCTCAGCGAGGAGGAGAAACGCATCGTTCCCAGGCCTGACCTTTCCCATGAAGAACACAGGTTTCTCATCCGGACGATTTTCGAAAGCACAGAGCTTCCGCACCAGATGAAGGGAAAAGGCCTGGAGACGGCCTTTGAAGGCCTCTACAGGGCTCAGTCAGCCTGGGATGAGGTCATGGCATCCAACGCTCTGAAGGCCCGCCGGAGAGAAAACAAAAAAGTGGTTGTGCTGGCCGGCTCCGGTCATCTCCTTTACAACCTGGGCATCAACCGCCGGGCTTACGAGAAAGGCGGCCAACCGTCGAAAACTGTCATATGCGTTTCGGTTCCGGAGGGAGAAGAGAGTGTGCGCGTTTCCAGGAGCCTGGCCGATTATGTCTGGGGAATTCCTGCTGAAGACAGGCCGGCTTTTCCCCACATCGGGTTGCGCCTGAAGAATTTTGAGGGTCTGGAAAACCCGGTCGTGGAGAGCAAGCCCATCGACGGCGTGGCCCTGAACGCCGGTTTCGAGAAGGGCGATGTCATCCTCTTCGTCGACGGCAGGCCTTTCTCTGATATCAACGAGCTGAGGGCCTATCTTGCCGCGCTTGGCTGGGGAGACAGAGTGAATTTTCGGATTCTTCGCACCGGCGCTGAGGTCGAGATTGTCTTGACGCTTGAATAATGAGACAGGCCCCGGGGCGAGACGCCAGAACAATCTCCTGCTTTTTAGTGCCATCAATCATGATCATCCATGAATTCTCAAAAAGGAGGGAGAGAATGAGTCAACAACAAAATGGAACAAAACATATCCGCGCGATGATCTCCGCCGTGCTTCTGCTTTTTTGCTTTGCTCTTGCCTGCCTGGCCGCAGACGTGAAGACACCCGCTGAGCGGTCAAATTTCACCCGCTACAGCCAGCATGAAGAAATCACCGAGTTTTTAAGCCTGGTCGATCACCTTTCTGAGGAAACGGCGGTCAGGATTATCGGGCAGACCAAAGAGACGCGCCAGTATCCTGCCAGAGACCTTTATCTGTGCATCATCACTGAGGAAGGAGTGGACTGCCCTCAGAAGCTCAACCGGGAGAAGCCCACGCTCTTCCTCATCGCGTCCCAGCACGGGAATGAACAGTCGGCCAAGGAAGCAGCCCTCTGGCTCATCAGAGACCTGTCCCTGGCCGATCTCAGGCCGCTCGTCAAAAAGCTCAACTTTCTGGTTATTCCTCAGGCAAACCCTTACGGGAGCTTCTTCGACCAGCGCCGCAATGAACAGAACCTGGATTTAAACAGGGACCACGTTAAGCTCGAGGCTCCGGAGGTCGAGGCCGTCCGCCGGGTGTTCAGAGAATGGATGCCGGAAGTGACCATGGATGTCCACGAAAAAGGGGACGATTACTACCGGGTGTCCATTGGCTGTGTCTCCAACGCCAACATTCATCCCCGTCTGCAGGAGCTCTCTCGCCACACAATTCTGGCTGAAGTGGAAAAAAAGCTGGAGAAAAAACGCATCCCTTTCCATGAATACCTGGTTACCCAGCCGATGGGCATAGATTCATCGGCTGGAGTAAGCTATCGCCCGGAAGAGACCTCAGAGAGAGAGATGATGATGCGCTTCAGCACTGCCGACCTCAACGACGGACGAAACAGCCTGGGGATCTATGAGACGTTGTCCTTCATCCAGGAAGGCGCTTCGCGTCATGACCTGGAGACCCTCAAAGAGCGGACAGGGTGGCAGTATTTCGGAATTCGCTATTTTGCAGAAGCCATCGCTGGCCATGGAACGGAGGTCATGTCCCTGGTGCGCGGACTCCGGCAGCAGCTTGTGGAGAGAGCGAAATCCTATTCCGAAGATGACCGGGTTCATTTGAGGATGGAATATGCCAGGAATGAGAAGGAACCGGAACTGGTCATCAAAAGGTTCGAGCGGGTGGAAACTCCGATAAGGGGCGTTCTCAAGGTCGACAAGAAAGCGGGTGACCTGCTGAGCCTTGAGGATATTGCACCTTACCCTTATCCGAGAGAATTCAAGGTCGTTAAGGAAGTGGTCAAGAACTGGTTCCCCGCTGTTGTCCCGACCGTCAGCGTTTCCCGGCCTCTGGGCTATATCATTCCAGCCCCGCATCGCGATGTGGCAGAAGTCCTGCTCCGCCACGGTATTGAGGTCGATATACTGACCCGGGACAAGGTCCTCGAGGTGGAAGCGTATGAAGTGAAGACAATCGAACCGTCAAAATATGATTATCTGCCGCCTGAGACGATCGAGGTTGAAAAGAAAAAAATCCAAACCGCCGTCAAGCGAGGGGACTTTTATGTGCGTTGTGCTCAGGCCGGCGCCAATCTCATTCCCGGCCTCCTTGAACCCCAATCCCAGTTCGGGTTCATCCGATACTGGAGCTTCCATCTTGTCCCTGAAGCCGGGGGCATCTATGCCTTCTACAGGCTGGTGGATGATGTGGCTCTCCCCCTCGTCCCTTACAAGAGCTGGAGAAGATAAGTTACGATTTCTCTTCTGTCAGTTCGAGGTAAATGATCTCGACGAGACTCAACCAGCGGCGTCGGCCGGGCCGGACGGGAATCAGCAATCAACCCAGAGCCTCCTTGGCCTTTTGTCCGATTTCGGCCGGGCTCTTTGCCACGTGGACTCCCGCCTTTTCCAGGGCTTCCATTTTTTCCCTGGCCGTGCCTTTTCCACCGGCGATGATGGCGCCCGCATGGCCCATCCGCCTTCCAGGAGGGGCTGTCTGTCCGGCGATGAAGCTCACCACAGGCTTGGAGAAATCTTTCTGGACGTAGGCGGCTGCCTCTTCCTCGGCCGTGCCTCCGATTTCGCCGATGAGGATGACCAGCTCCGTGTCTCTATCTTCTTTGAAGAGCTTCAGGAGGTCGATGAACTTCATGCCCACGATGGGATCGCCGCCGATTCCCACAGCTGTCGATTGGCCGAAGCCGAGCTTCGATACCTGGTCGACCGCTTCATAGGTCAGGGTTCCCGAACGGGAAATGACTCCGATCGTCCCGGGCCTGTGGATGTGTCCGGGCATGATGCCGATCTTGCATTTTCCGGGAGAGATGATGCCCGGAGTGTTGGGTCCGATCAGGCGGCAGTTTTTATCCATGAGAAATGTTTTGGCTTTTATCATGTCAAAAGTCGGTATGCCTTCGGTGATGCAGACGATGCATTGAATTCCTGCGGCCGCGGCTTCCATGATGGCATCAGCCGCAAAAAAGGCGGGAACAAAGATGGCTGAGGCGTTGGCGCATTCTTTTTCCACCGCGTCAGATACGGTGTTGAAGACGGGGACTCGCAGGTGGGTTGTGCCTCCTTTTCCGGGAGTGACTCCAGCCACGACTTTTGTCCCGTACTCCTGCATCCTCTGGGTGTGAAACGTTCCCTCTCCGCCGGTAATTCCCTGAACGACCACCCGTGTGGTTTCATCGATGATGATACTCATCCTGAACTCCTTTCCTGACCTCTGGCCAGGGGGACAACTTTCTCCGCCGCCTCCTTCATTGTCTGGGCGTGATAAAACGAGAGGCCAGATTCTTCCAGGGTCTTTTTTCCGAGTTCGACGTTTGTTCCTTCGAGTCGGACGACCATGGGCACCTTGAGCCCGACTTCTTTGGCCGCTTTGACGATGCCGCTGGCAACCAGGTCGCAGCGGACGATGCCGCCAAAAATGTTGATCAGGGCCGCCTTAACGTCTTTGTCTGAGACTAGAATCTTAAAGGCGTTCTTGACCGCTTCCTCCGAGACTCCGCCCCCGACATCGAGAAAATTGGCCGGCATGCCTCCAGAATGCATGATGATATCCATGGTGGCCATGGCCAGCCCGGCACCATTGACCATGCAGCCGACGTTTCCATCCAGCTTGATGTAATTCAGGTTGTGCCTGGACGCCTCGACTTCAAGCGGCTCTTCCTCATCCATATCCCTCATCTGGTTGATCTCGGGATGACGGGGGAGGGCATTGTCGTCGAAGTTCATCTTGGCGTCGAGAGCAATAACATTTCCCTGTTTCGTCACCAGCAGCGGGTTGATTTCAGCAAGGGACGCATCGCAGGCCTCGAACGCCCTGCAAAGGCCGGTGATGAACTTCACTCCCTGCTTGAAGGTCTCACCTTCAAGACCCAGCTTGAAGGCCAGGTTCCGTGCCTGAAAAGGAAGGAATCCGGTGGCCGGGTTGATGGACTCTTTGAAAATCCGCTCGGGCGTCTCCGCTGCCACTTTTTCGATGTCGACGCCCCCTTCCCTGGAGGCCATGACCACGGCCGCCTCTCTGGCCCTGTCGATAACAATCCCCACGTAGAGCTCCCGGGCGATTTCCAGAGCCTCTTCGACAAGAATCCTTCTGACCCGCCTGCCCTCGGCTCCGGTCTGATGGGTGACCAGAGTCATCCCGATCATCTCGCCGGCGATTTTTTCCGCTTCCTCCGGGCTGGAAGCCAGCCTGATTCCGCCGCCCTTGCCCCTGCCGCCTGCATGAACCTGAGCCTTGACGACAACTTTGGGCCCGACCGTTTCTGCGATTTCACGGGCCTTTGTAGCGCTGTCAGCCACTTCCCCCCGGGGAACCTGAACGCCGTGCCTGTTTAAAATCTGTTTGGCTTGGAATTCGTGGATTTTCATTGGATGTGTCCTCTCGGATGAATTTTGCTTTATTCCCTCCGCCAGATGGTGGAGAATCTCCCCTCAGAATCGGAATAAATTCCTCCTCTGACAAACAGAGAGAGTCTGCTTGGCAACAGGACTTTATTCTTTCCGGTACTTCTTCTTGCCTTCCTCGTAAAGGTCTCCGCCGAACATGTCGTTTATCACGATGCAGGGAAAATCCTTGACCTTGACCCTCCTGATCGCTTCAGGTCCCAGTTCCTGATAGGCGATCACTTCGGAACCTTCGATGCTCTTGGAGATGAGAGCGCCGGCACCGCCCACAGCAGCGAGGTAGACGGCTTTGTGCTTTTTCAGGGCATCTTTAACTTCTTGGCTTCTTGAGCCTTTTCCGATCGTACCTTTGAGGCCGAGAGAGTGGAGAGTTGGAGCATAAGAGTCCATCCTGTAGCTCGTGGTGGGGCCGGCTGAGCCGATGGGTTTGCCCGGTCTGGCGGGCGTTGGACCGACGTAGTAGATGATCTGGCCCTTGATGTCAATCGGGAGCTCCTTGCCCTCCTTGACGAGGTCGACCAGCTTTTTGTGGGCCGCATCCCGGCCGGTGTACAAATAGCCGGTGATAAAAACTCTGTCTCCCGCCTTGAGTTCGGCGATTGTTTCGTCGGATACTGGCGTTTCGATTCTGTGTTCGGCCATTGCATTTAGAATTTGAGGAGGTCGATGACGACGCGGACAGCCGCCTCCGATTTTTTAATCATCTCTTTCTCTTCGTCAGTCAGGTCGATCTCGATGATTTCTTCAACGCCGCCGGCACCGAGTTTGACGGGCACGCCAAAATAAAGGTCTTTGATTCCGTACTCTCCTTCAAGATAAGCGGCGCAGGGAAGGATTTTCTTCTTGTCCTTGACGATGGATTCGACCATTTCCATCACGGCCAGGGATGGGGCATAGTAGGCGCTGCCTGTTTTCAGATACTTGACGATTTCTCCGCCGCCTCCTCTGGTCCTTTCGACGAGAGCATCAATTTTGTCCTGGGGAAGGAACTGGGAAAGGGGGATTCCCGAGACGGTGGTATACCGGGAGAAGGGAACCATGGTGTCTCCATGTCCGCCGAGAACCAGAGCCTGGATGCTTTCCACGGAAACGTTGAGCTCCATGGCGATGAAGGTCCTGAAGCGGGTTGTGTCCAGGATTCCGGCCATCCCGAAGACTCTGTTCCTCGGGAAGCCGCTGACCTTGTAGGCCGTGTAGGCCATGGCATCCAGCGGGTTCGAGACGACGAGCAGAATGGCATTGGGAGAATACTTGACGACCTGCTCGGTGACGGACTTGACGATCCCGAAGTTGGTGCCGACGAGCTCGTCCCGGCTCATCCCTGGTTTGCGGGGAACTCCGGCTGTGATGACCACGATGTCTGAGTCGGCGGTGTCTTTGTAGGAGTTTGTTCCAACCACGGCAGAATCATATTTTCCGACAGGTCCTCCTTGACGGATATCCAGCCCTTTCCCGACGGGCATGTCTTCGACAATGTCCAGAAGAACAACATCACCCAGATCTTTCTCTGCAATGGTGAATGCGGTAACTTCTCCGACATGACCAGCGCCGACCACTGAAATTTTTTTCCTCATGATGAAACCTCCTCTGATGTTGGATTATATTTTGATAAGGTTAAAATGCTTCCGATCGCTTTGGGCCTCCACGTCTTCTTCTCAGCGCTAAGCTGTGTGCTGGTCCCACTTCTCTTTTAGCTTGGGGTCCTGGAGCGTCTCCATGAGATAGTCAGCGAATTCAGCTCCGGTCGCGCCGTTATCACGGCCTGTGATCACCAGCTTTTTTTCGTACTGGCCGCAGATATCCAGGGCCATCTCCAGGTTCTTCGCCCTTTCCGGATAGCCGATGTGGTTGATCAGCATGACGGCGGCCCGGATCATGCTCGAGGGGTCTGCGTATTGAGCGCGTCCCTCTTTGACCATTCGGGGTGCTGAGCCGTGAATGGCTTCGAACATGGCATGGCGTTTACCGATGTTCGCGCTGCCGGCAGTGCCCACCCCGCCCTGGAATTCAGCGGCTTCATCGGTCAGGATATCGCCGTAGAGGTTGGGCAGGACGACGACCCGGAACTGGGTCCTGCGTTTAGGGTCGACAAGTTTGGCGGTCATGATATCGATATACCAGTCATCGACTTCGATTTCGGGATATTCCCTGGCAATCCTGTAGCCGGTGTCCAGGAATTTGCCGTCGGTCGTCTTGATCACATTGGCTTTGGTGACAATGGTCACCCGGTTGATCTTATTCTTCCGGGCGTACTCGAAGGCCAGCCGGATGATCCTCTCCGCACCCTGGGAGGTGATGACTGTGAAGTCGAAAGCAACGTCATCGGTGACGTTGACTCCCCTGCTGCCGAGGATGTAAGCGCCCTCGGTATTTTCTCGGAAGAAGATCCAGTCGATCCCTTCCTTGGGCACTTTGACAGGCCTGACATTGGCGAAAAGGTCCAGATGGCGCCGCATCGAGACGTTGCAGCTTTCGATGTTTGGCCAGGGGTCTCCCTTGCGGGGCGTTGTGGTCGGGCCCTTGAGAAGGACATGGTACTTTTTGATTTCTTCCAGAACATCGTCGGGGATGGATTTGTTGCAGGCAGCGCGGTTTTCGATGGTCAGACCTTCGATGTTGCGCATCTCCACCTTTTGATTCTTGACCTCAGCCTGAAGGATGAACTCGAGGACGCGCCGGGCTTCCTTGGCGATATATGGGCCGATGCCATCTCCGCCAATAATGCCGATGAGGACTGGCTTGACCCTGGAATAATCCATCCAGTCCTGGGCTTTTTTCAACTCTTCGACCCGCTCGAGCTGCTCCTCAACAAGCTGGCCAAAGTGGTCTTTGGCCTTTCCGGTAATTGAGGCATAATCCATTATGACTCCTCCATTGAGAGAATAAAATGACGAGAAAAGAAGAAAGAATCTTATATTTTTTTTTGGGGAAAATCAACCTAATATACTGCGCGGTAAGTATCTTTTTTTCCGTGACAGCGAATAAGAGTAGGGCTCAGGCTGGATGCATCGAAAGCACGCGGAATTTCCCCGACTAAGAAATCCCGCTCGGATTCGGGCTTCGCTCATACAAAATGGGGACAGTCCCTTTTCTCCAGAGGGACAGTCCCCATTTTGTATACCATGCCCGCTCAGCCCTGCTCACGGTTTTCTCAACACCCAGCCTGACCCTCTTTAATCCTCCTGAGATAGGTCTTCATCACGGAAAGATGCTTCCTACTGCGCGAGATGCAGATTTTTTTCGCTGACTCTCCCAAAAATATTTTTGCAAATACCCCTGAACATCATATACACTATACTGGATTTCGGATATTAAATCCAGAGAAAGAGGATGCTGGAATCATACTTCAAGAATGAGGAGGAGCGTTTGCGGCAGGGAATACCGCCACTGCCGCTCAGCCCGGGACAGACAGAGGATCTCTGCACGCTCATGGAGAATCCACCCGGAAGCAAGGAATCTCTGCTGTTGGGCCTGCTGGAGAATCGGGTTCCGCCTGGTGTCGACCCGGCAGCCAGGGTTAAAGCGGAATGGCTGACGAAGGTCTCCCGGGGGGAAGTTTCCTCGCCCATGGTCTCCAGGAAAAAGGCGGTGTTTCTCCTCGGCACCATGCTCGGAGGGTATAACGTCGAGTCTTTGCTCGATTTATTAGAAGATGAGGAACTCGCACCCGAGACCGTCAATGCCCTGAAGAACATCATCCTCATCTATAACGCCTTTGACAGAATGGTGGAGAAAGCCCGAAAAAACAGCCATGCCCGGGAAGTTCTTCAGTCTTGGGCCAACGGGGATTGGTTACTCTCCAGGCCCGCCCTTCCTGAAACAATCAACGTCAAGGTTTTCAAAGTGGAGGGCGAGGTCAACACCGATGACCTCTCACCTGCCAAATACGCCTGGAGCAGGCCGGATATTCCCCTCCACGCTTTTTCCATGGGAGAAACACGCTTTCCCGGAGGAATCGACACCATCAAGAAATGGCGAGATGAAGGCCACAGGGTCGCTTTTGTCGCCGATGTCGCCGGTACCGGGTCATCCCGCAAATCAGCCACCAATTCTCTCATGTGGCACATCGGAGAAGATATCCCTTATGTTCCCAACAAGCGGAAAGGAGGAGTCGTTATCGGCGGGTTGATCGCCCCCATTTTCTTCAATACCGTTGAGGATTCAGGCGGGCTGCCGATCATCTGCGATGTCTCGAAGATTAAAAACGGTGAGACGCTCGCCATCGATACCCGCTCCCAGGTTATCACCAGCGAAGAAGGGGAGACGATCACATCCTTCACCTTTCAGCCGGTGACCATCAGGGATGAGTACCGGGCCGGGGGGCGTCTCAACCTGATCATCGGCCGGGCGCTCACGGCCAGGTCACGGGAGGCTCTGGGCCTTGGCAGGGCCGATTTCTTTGCGACAACCGAGAATCCCTCCCCCGGAAAGGGGCAGGGATATACCCTGGCCCAGAAGATTGTCGGCAAAGCCTGCGAGAGTGAAGGCGTCCTTCCTGGAACGGCCTGCGAGCCGAGAATGGCCACTGTCGGCTCCCAGGATACCACAGGCCCGATGACCGCCGATGAGTTGAAGGAACTGGCCTGCCTCGAATTTCAATCCGATTTTTTCCTGCAGTCTTTCTGTCACACCGCGGCTTACCCGAAGCTTGCCGACGTGAGAATGCACCGGTCTCTCTCCCAGTTTATCGTCGAGCGAAAAGGCCTTGCCCTCAGGCCAGGGGACGGAGTCATCCACTCATGGATAAACCGCTTCCTGATTCCTGACACCATGGGCACAGCCGGCGATTCGCACACCCGCTTCCCGATCGGTCTCAGCTTTCCAGCCGGTTCGGGCCTTGTCGCTTTCGCCGGCACACTGGGCTTCATGCCTCTCGATATGCCGGAATCGGTCCTTGTCGTGTTCAAGGGCAGATTGAACGAGGGAATCACCCTGAGGGATATGGTGAACGCCATTCCCTATGTTGCCATCAAAGAAGGCCTGCTGAGCGTGGCCAAAGAAGGAAAGAAAAACATTTTCAACGGCCGGATTCTCGAGATGGAGGGATTGGATGACCTTCCCGTGGACCAAGCCTTCGAGCTGACCTGCGCCACGGCCGAGCGTTCGGCAGCCGGCGGAACCATCGCCCTTAACGAAGAGAGTGTGAGCAGATATCTCCGGAGCAATATCGCCCTCATGGAGAAGATGATCGAGGACGGCTACCAGGAAGCTGATGCTTTAAAACGGAGGATTGAAGCCTGTCGAAGATGGCTGGAAAAGCCCGTTCTCCTCCAGAGGGACGCGAATGCGAAATATGCGGCGGTTCTGGAAATCGACCTGGGCAAAATCAAAGAGCCGATCGTCGCCTGTCCCAATGATCCGGATGATGTGAAGCTTCTTTCCGATGTCGCCGGGGACAAAATCGACGAGATGTTCATCGGGTCCTGCATGACCAATATCGGTCACTTCCGGGCGGCCGGCAAGATTTTTGATGGAGCCGGATACCTGAACACGCGAATCTGGCTGACGCCCCCCACGAAGATGGACAGGGCTCAGTTGATACGGGAAGGTTATTTTTCCATCTACGCCAGCGTCGGGGCGCGAACGGAGATTCCCGGCTGTTCCCTGTGTATGGGGAATCAGGCTCGAGTTCGACCAGGGACAACCATTATTTCCACTTCCACCCGCAACTTCGCAAACCGCATGGGAGACAATACGCGCGTTTATCTGGGCTCCGCAGAACTGGCTGCAGTGGCTGCCCTCCTGGGGAAGCTCCCCACTCCTGAGGAGTACCTGTCGGTTTATAAGAAGAGGATTTTCCCTCATAAGGGTGAAATTTACCGATATCTCCAGTTCGACGAAATGGAGTATTCATCTCTTGACTACTGAGACCAGAGAGTAGTCCTGTCTGGCCATTAACACGCGATTTTCCAAGAAGGCAAAAAAAGATTTCAGGAGAAAGAAGCGCGGGGATGTTCAGAAGTGACTGTTAAGGAAGTGAAAGAGAGTCCGGGCCAGAGGAGGTGCAAATGACTCTCGCAATGGAGGCATAGCGATGATTCGGTTAGAGGGAAAAAAACTCATGATTACCGGCGGCTCGAGAGGCATCGGGAGGGCGACCTCCCTCTTGTTTGCCAAAGCCGGGAGCGATGTGGCCATCAATTATCGGGAAAAAAGGGAAGCAGCCGAGCGAATCAGGCTCGAGATCGAGAGGCTCGGCAGGGAATGTCTGCTTTTTCAGGCAGATGTGGCGAGGAAGGAGGATATCGAGCACATGGTCAAGGAGGTGATCAAGAGATGGGGACGGATTGATATCCTGGTCAACAACGCTGGCATCTGGACGTATGGAGAAATGGGAAACATGTCCGAACAGGTCTGGGCAGAAACGATGAAGATTAACCTGGATGGGGTTTTTTATGCCTGCAATGCGGTGGTTCCCTTCATGAAGGAAAGAAAAAGCGGGTGGATCGTCAACGTTGCTTCCACGGCTGCGGTCAGGGGAGAGGCCTTTCATTCCCATTATGCGGCCAGTAAAGGCGCTGTTGTCTCCTTGACCAAATCTCTGGCCGTGGAGCTGGCTCCTTCCAACATCCGCGTCAACTGCGTGGCTCCTGGCTGGGTGGATACAGAGATGTGCGTGGAGGCCTTCCGCGAGCGGGACTTCCGGAGGCGTGTCGAGGAGTCCATTCCGCTGAGGAGAATCCCTCCCCCAGAGGATATCGCTGGACCGATCCTCTTTCTGGCTTCCGACCTGGCCAGGCATATCACCGGCGAGGTCCTGAATGTGAATGGCGGCTCCATCCTCTGCGGCTGAAGTCGAAAATGATGAGATTTTTAACGACCAGAAATGAAAAAGGTCTTCTGGTATTGCGATTTTTCTCTCATTTTGGTAGTTATTAATACAAACGCAATAGAGAATGTGACAAAACATATGCGACGCCCAGGCCGCGCCCAGCACCCGAACCCCGGGGAACCAGTCCCGTCGGTTCCCCCCGCCGGAAAAGCCGAGGAGATCCCTCTCCGCTCCGGGGGCTTGAGGGGCGGCCTCAGCGCCGCGCATACGTTGTCACTTTATTTATTGCGTTCATGATAGATAGAATAAAAACAGGAGGAGATGGATGGAGGAAGAAATCGGGAAGATCACTCATTATTTTTCAAAAATCAACGTCGGCGTTCTGGAACTTTCCAAAGGGGAGCTTAAAATCGGCGACACCATCCACATCAAAGGACATACCACGGATTTTTATCAGAAAGTGGAGTCCATGCAGGTGGAGCACAGTCCTGTCGAGACAGCCAAATCCGGTGAGTCAGTGGGCATAAAAGTGGAAAGCCCTGTCCGGGACAATGACATCATCTACAAGGTGAGAGAAGAATAGATTGGCCTGAATCGGTCCAGAAGCCCTTTTCGGACCTGGCGCGGATTTTCCCTCGAATTTGAAGCAGGGCTGGATCGGAATCGGAAAAACATCCCCTAAAAAGGTGAAAGGGGAGGTGAAAAATCACCCCTTGAATCACCTTGTGAGGCGATTGACGGTAAAAGGCTTCCCTGCAAAGATGAAGGAAAAAACCCGCGCATAGACACCTGAATGAAAGAGGTGAAACCTGCGTGAGAAAAAAAGATTCTCAGAAAGCCTTGAAACAGGCATTTGAAAGCTGGAAAAAGGAGAAATTCGACAGAGCCATGGCCAGTGCCTCCTGCAGCCAGGATGCGTTCACCACGGTTTCCGGAAAAAAGATTAAAGAGCTTTACACCTTGCCCGACCTTGCCGGCTTTGACTATTTGAGCCATCTGGGCTTTCCCGGCGAGTATCCCTTTACCCGGGGGATCCATCCGACCATGTACCGCGGCCGGCTGTGGACGATGCGTCAATTTTCCGGATTCGGCACCGCCGAAGACACCAACAGGAGATATAAATACCTGCTTTCTCATGGTCAGACGGGCTTGAGCGTGGCTTTTCATCTTCCGACTTTAATGGGCATCGACTCCGACCATCCTGTGGCTCATGGAGAAATCGGAAAATGCGGTGTCGCAATCGATTCTCTGGCCGATATGGAAATTCTGTTTGACGGGATTCCCCTCGATAGGATTTCCACATCGATGACCATCAACCCGCCCGCGGCAGTTCTGTGGGCCATGTACATTGCCGTTGCCGAGAAGCAGGGGGTCTCACCAAAGAAGATTTCTGGCACAATCCAGAACGATATTTTGAAGGAATACATCGCTCAGAAAACGTTCGTCTTTCCGCCGGCTCCTTCGATGAAGCTGATCGTCGACACCTTCGAGTACGGAGCAAAGGAAGTTCCGCGCTGGAACACCATCTCCATTTCAGGCTACCACATCAGAGAGGCCGGCTCGACCGCTGTCCAGGAACTCGCCTTCACGCTCCGGGATGGGATTGAGTACGTCGAGTGGGCCCTCCGAAGGGGACTGGATGTTGATGAATTCGTTCCCCGGCTGTCATTCTTCTTCAACGCCCACAACGATTTCTTTGAGGAGGTTGCCAAATTCAGAGCCGCCAGAAAGCTCTGGGCCGGAGTCATGAGGGAAAGGTTCAGGGCGAAAAACCCCAAGTCGTGGTGGATGCGGTTTCACACCCAGACTTCCGGTGTCTCGCTCATGGCCCAGCAGCCGTACAACAACGTCGTCAGGGTCGCCATCCAGGCCCTCGCCGCTGTCCTGGGCGGAACGCAATCCCTCCACACCAATTCCCTGGATGAAACCTACGCCCTGCCTTCCGAAGAGGCTGTGACGATCGCCCTCCGCACCCAGCAGATCATTGCCAATGAGAGCGGTGTCGTCAACAGCATCGACCCTTTGGGAGGATCGTATCTCGTAGAATCCCTGACCGACCAGATGGAGAAGGAAGCAAAAGAATACATCAGAAAAATTGACGACATGGGGGGAATGGTCAAAGCCATCGAGCTCGGCTTTCCCCAGAAAGAGATTGCGGATAGTGCATACTGGTACCAGAAAGCAGTGGAGAAAAAAGAGAAAATCATCGTCGGCCTCAACGCTCACGAGATGGAGTGCGAGCCCATTCCCACACTGAAGATCGACGAATCTGTTGCCGCGCAGCAACTGGCCCGACTCAAAAAAGTGAAGAAGACAAGAAACAGCGTTCGGGTCAGGGAAACGCTCCAGGACCTGAAAAGGGCGGCCGGAGACGACGAGAATTTGATGCCATTCATTTTGAACTGCGTAAGGGCATACGCCACTCTGGGAGAAATCATGGATTCACTGAAAGAGGTCTTCGGCGAATACAAAGAACCCATCGCCTATTAAAGGAGAAAATTTTGCAACATTCCCGGTATTTTTATGTTATTCCTAAGAAGGGGACCTGTCGATGTCCGAGAAGAAGCTGAGAGTCCTGATAGCCAAGCCCGGTCTGGATGGTCACGACCGGGGAGCAAAAGTGATCTGCCGCTCCCTGCGGGACGCCGGGTATGAGGTGATTTACACCGGCTTGCGGCGGACCCCAGAGGAGATTGTCAACGCCGCTGTCCAGGAGGATGTCGATGTGCTGGGTTTGAGCATTCTCTCCGGGGCCCATAATGTGCTTTTTCCAAAAATTATGGACCTGCTTAAAACGAAGGGAGCGGAAGATATCATGGTCATTGCCGGGGGAATCATTCCCGACAATGATGTTCCATTTTTGAAGAAAATTGGAATAGCAGAGATTTTTTTGCCAGGCACTTCCACACAGGACATCGTGGACTGGATTGAGAAGAAGGTGAAGAAGGACTTTTCTAAGTGAGTTATAAAGAACAGATAATCGGCTTGACTTTGAATTTCCGATTATGATAAAAGGAAGACACAAATGGCAAAAAAGCTTTTTTCACTGATTTTTGTCCCGCATCATAAAGGAAAATCCAAAACAATTTCTCTCTCCGAGAAGAGGGTCAAACTCCTGATTGGAATCTTCTCTTTCCTCTTTATCCTCCTCACCATTTTTCTCATTGATTATTTCACCATGAATGTCACGAGGCAAAAATACCGGGCCCTTCAGGAGAAGAACAGCCTCCAGAAAGAGACCATCGCCAAATACAAATTGTCCATTAACAAGCTCGAAAAGAAGGTCGAGGATTTCCAAAATTATGCCAAGAAGATCAATGTCATGGCCGGGCTCAAGTCGCCTGAAGTCTGGAGAGAAATCGGCGTGGGCGGAGGAGGGCGGGGAGACGATCAGGATGCGGGTTTTTCCAGCATCCCTCAGGATTCGGGACTGGCCAAAGCGCAGGACATAGCCCAGGAAGCGGCGAAGGTTGACAAAACTCTGAACACACTGGTGAGATTTTTTGAAGACAAGTCGGTCCAGCTGGCCACCACGCCTTCGATCTGGCCGGCGCGCGGCTGGCTGACTTCCGGTTTTGGCAGAAGAACAGATCCGTTCACTGGAAAAGAAGGCTTTCATTACGGGATCGATATTGCCACCAATTTCGGGAATTCTGTCTACGCGACTGCAGATGGTCAGGTCATCAGCACCAAGGTTGAAAAAATCGGTGGAAACACGGTCATCGTCAATCATGGAGGGGGAGTGACCACTGTCTACTGCCATCTGAGCAAGTTCAACGTCAAGGTCGGCCAGAAAGTTAAAAGGTGGGATATCATCGGCTATGTGGGGCAGACGGGAAAAGCCCTGGGTCCCCATGTCCACTACGAAGTTCGCAAGAACGGAAAAGCTGTCCAGCCCCTGGATTACATCCTCGAAGAGTAGGTCGGCTCGTCCTGAAATTGATTCCTTCTGTCCTTCCTTAACTCCATTGCGAAAAAATCAGAAGAGGCCGAACTTCCTGCCCGCTTTCAATCCTGATCCCAGAGAAAAGGCATGAGCAGCCATCTGCGGCTTTCCCTCTGGCTGAAGGCTCTGGATGAGAAAAAGGCTTCTTTCTCCGCAGCGGACTTCAATGCCTTCTTTGTAAACGGTCAGGATTTCACCAGGAGTGGAGGATGCGCTTGTCCTTTCCTCTTTGCTTTTTCCTTTAAGGAGCTTTATTCGCATTCCCTGGAAAAAGGTATAGGCTGAAGGCCAGGGTGTGAAAGCCCTGAGCTGCCTTTCGATGAAGAGCGAATCTTTCTTCCAGTCGATGAGCCCGTCCTCTTTTTTGATTTTCGGGGTATAAGTGGCTTTTGAGTGGTCTTGCGGGCGTGGCCGAATGGTATCGATTCTGGCCATCATCCTGACCAGAAGCTCCGCACCCAGCTCCGCGAGCCGGGCTTCGAGCTCTCCTGAATTCTCGCCGGGAAGAATCTCAACCTCCTGCTGGGCCAGAATGCCGCCTTCGTCCATTTTCTCGTTGAGTTCAAAGACGGTGATGCCTGTTTTCTCTTCGCCGTTAAGGATTGCCCACTGGACAGGGGAGGCTCCCCTGTACTTGGGCAGGAGAGAAAAATGGACATTCCAGGAATTGTGCTTCGGGAGATAGATGATCGATGCCGGGATAATCTGGCCGTAAGCCACAACCACGATCAGGTCAGGCTGGATATTTTTGAGCTTTTCCAGGACAGCCGGGTCGTTCCTGATTTTTTGAGGCTGGCAGACGGCAATCCCCAGCTCATATGCCAGCTTTTTGACGGGAGAAGGACTGAGTTTTTTTCCTCTTCCCGAAGGTCTGTCCGGCTGGGTGATGACGAGCTCGAGGGAATGGCCGGCTTCGAGGATTTTTCTCATGGAAGGGAGCGCTGAAAGGGGGCTTCCGAAAAAGACAACCCTCATCAAACCTTTCCCGCCTCCGCCCTCTTCTGCAGTTTCTTTTTAATCAGGCTCTGCTTGAGCGGAGACAATCTGTCGATGAAGAGCTTTCCGTTCAGATGGTCGATCTCGTGGCAGAAAACTCTGGCATGGATCCCTTCGGCTTCAATGACGTTCTCTTTTCCGTGGAGGTCGAACCCTCTGACCACCACCCGTGCGGGGCGGGGGAGCTTCTCGTTGATGTCGGGGATCGACAGACAGCCTTCTTCCGTAACTTCTTCACCTTCTTCGCTGACCATCTCAGGGTTGATGAGGATGATCAGCGCTTCCTTTCTTTCTCCGATGGAAAGGTCGACGGTGATGAGACGTTTGCCCTGGTTGACCTGGGGAGCGGCCAGACCAATGCCAGGAGCGGCATGCATGGTCTGGACCATGTTCCGGGCCAGCTCCTCAATGCCTTTATCCAGATTTTTGATTTCCTCGGCTCTTTTTTTGAGGATGGGACTTCCGTATTTCA
>CAYZDV010000024.1:0-21056 GCA_964477275.1 uncultured Eubacteriales bacterium | reverse complement strand
TCACGGCACGGGATGTCTCCAGGGTGGCTCTGAGCCAGGAGTCCATCCAGAAACTGGGCAAAATCACTCTCTCCACTGAGCCGATTGGCCTGCGGCCGGCAGCGGCCAGGATAACGCCCGAAAAACTGGGCAGCCAGAAGCTTCTGCTCAAAAAAATGGAAGGTCCGACCGATCCAGCGAGGGTCAGCCAGGGAAGAGAATCCGGGCTGAGGAAACAGGAGCCTGCAGAGGTGAAAAGGGTGGAAACAAAGGCCTCCGACCCGGTAAGGGAAGACTCAATCCGGAAAATCCCCTATGGGTATCCCTCTTCACCGGAAATCCGCCTCCGCACCTCTCCGAGGAAAATCACAACCAGAAAACCGGGGTCTTTTCTCGACCAAATCTACAAAAGCCACCCCGGCAGCAGAACCATTCAGCGGCAGCCTTCGAAAGATTCTTCTTCGCAGGCTTCAAGAGAAACCGGCTCAAAAAGAATAAGCACGGGTTCAAAAGACAGAGGTTCCTCCTCATCCTCCTCCAGCGCTGCCCGAGGATCGTCATCCCGCTCCTCGGGCTCTTCGAGTTCCGGAAAGGTTACCAAGAAAAAATAAGAGGGTTTCCGCGAGAACGCTTTGTGTCCGCTGGCTCTTTATCTCACCTGCCTGTAATAATCCAGAATCATCATGTGGTCTTCAGGCGAGCAGAATCGGTCGGGCTCGGTCCCGGGCAGGAAGACTTCCTTCAGGGTGAAAAGACAGTGCGGGGTGGCCAGCAGGCCTGTTTTGTAGTCAATCTCGACAAAAGAGAGGTTGGGAGGGATTTCAAACTGTTCACTGACCGCTGGATTTTCTCCCTCCACTTCTGACTCGCTCACTCTGGCCAATTCCATCTCCGGCTCCATCTTTTTCTTCATATCCCTGATGACTTTCCTGAAAAAATCCATCCATGGCGGCTGGGCGGCCACTGCGCCGGACTGTCTATCTCCGATGGGAACCTTTGCCTTGTGGCCGACCCAGACGCCCGCGCAGAGGGACGGAGAGAACCCGATGAACCAGGCATCCGTGTAGGCATCCGTGGTGCCCGTTTTCCCGGCCAGAGGCCACCCGAGCTCTCTGGCTCTCCAGCCCGTTCCTCTCTCACAGACGCCCTGCATCAGAGAGGTCATCATGTAGGCGACCTGGGGAGAGATTACCTCTTCGGACTCGACCACGGCTTCTTCCAGGATATTGCCCTCTTTGTCCTCGATGCGTTTGATGAAATAGGGTTTGACCCTCACGCCCCTGTTGGGAAAGGTCGAGTAGGCGGAGACCATTTCGATCAGGCGGACCTCGGGAGCGCCCAGGGCCAGAGAGAGATAGGGATACATGGGAGTGGTGAGGCCGAACTTGCGGCAGTACTCAACGCCTTTCTGGGGAGAAATGAACTCCAGCAATTTGGCGGTGACGATGTTTCGGGATTCCTCCAGCCCGGTGCGGACAGTCACCGCGCCCTTGTATTTCTGGTCATAATTTCCTGGAGAATACGGTTCTCCTGACCACTTGTCATAAAAATCAGTGGGTTCGTCGATGATGATGGTGGCCGGAGTGAACATCCGGCTGTCGAGGGCAGCCGTGTAGAGAAAGGGCTTGATGGCGGAACCGGCCTGTCTTCTGGCCTGGGTGGCGTTGTTCCATTCGCTTCGCCGGAAGGAATAGCCGCCGACCATGGCCTTGACCTGTCCTGTCCGGGGCTCGATGGCCAGGAAAGCGCCCTCCAGGACAGGCTCCTGATCAAGAGAGACAAGAAGGATTTTGCTCTCCTCGTCTATTTTCTTGACCTTGACATGAATCACGTCTCCTTGTTTGAGAATATTTTTCAGGCTTTTTGTGCCTGTCCAATCGATGCCTTCGTTCTTTAAAAGCCCGGTATAGTCCTTGACTCTGACCGTGGCCTCCTCGAGTGTCACCTCGAGCACCAGCGCTTCTATGATATCTCCCGCTTCCAGAGACGGTTTGAGCCAGTTAAACGGAGGCCAGTCTTTCAAGGCAGCACTGTCAAGGCCGTCAAGACTTTCCAGTCCTTCCTCGAGCAGATTCCGCTTATCCTTCCTCCAGCCCTGTCTTTTATCCAGTTCTCTCAACCAGCCCAGAAGGGCCTCTTCGGCATATTTTTGATAGGTCGGGTGCAGGGTGGTGTAGACTCTGAGGCCCTCTCCGTAGAGGGCCGTTTCTCCATAATTCTCCGCCAGATAGCGGCGGACTTCCTCGCGGAAATACGCGGCAAATTCGGTGGATTCCCGGTAAAGAGGGAGCACGTTCATCGGCCTGGCTTTGGCCTCCCCGGCCGTCTCCCTGGAGATGTATCCTTCCTCATACATGCGATTGATGACGTGGTTCCGCCGCTGAAGCGTGGCCTCCCGGTTCCGGTAAGGCGAATAATAGGAAGGCCCGCGCAGGATGCCGACGATCATGGCCGTTTCTTCCAGGGTCAGCTCCGAGACGCTCTTCCCGAAATAGAGCCGGGCTGCGGCTTCCATCCCATGCGCACCATGGCCGAGGTTGAACTGGTTGCAGTAGAGGGTGAAAATCTCTTCTTTGGTGTACTTTTCTTCAATCTGGAGAGAGAGAAGCATCTCTTTCAATTTGCGGCGAATGGTCTGCCGGCGGTGGAGAAAAAGCTCTGTGGCCAGCTGCTGGCTGATTGTGCTCCCGCCATGAAGCTTGCCCGGCTTTCCGCCCAGCTTGATCTTGAGGTCTTCCCTCAACGCCCGCAAAATCCCGCGCAGGTCGACGCCGCTGTGCTTGAAGAATCGGGGGTCCTCGGTGGCCAGGATGGCTGTCTTCAAGAGATCGGGAATTTCCTGGTAGGGAATCTCAATTCTCTTTTCAACGGCATACTCTCCGACAACAGATCCATCATCGGCAAAAATATAGGTGATAATCTTGGGCTCATATTCTTCCAGCTTGGAAATCGAGGGGAGGTTCTCTCTGATAGCCTTCAGGGTGCCGACAAGCGCTCCCAAAGCACAGGCTGAGGAAAAAAGAATGAACAGAACAGCCCACTTGAAGATTCTCTGCCTGAGAGGCTTTGGCGCTCGTTTTTCCCGGGATGCAGGGGAAACGCTTTGCTGAGCCGGCCGGCTTCTTTTTTTGATGATGATGGAGAATTTTTTATCAAACACCATATAAAAAATATATCAGATTTCCGGAATCTTGACCAGAAGCTTAAAGACGGCCTTTTCGATTTTCTGGCTGACGGCATCCGGGCTTCTCCGGGCATCGATATGGATAATGCTCTTCCCCCTGAAGCCCTGGAATATCTTCCTGACTTTTTCCAGATAGCCTTTCTGTTCGAAAAGGCGGTCCTTCTTTCTGCGCTTTTCTATCCGCTCCAGGCCTGCCCGCGGCTCAATGTCCAGGATGAAAACCAGGTCCGGCCGGACGGCAAACTCCTCGTTCGTTTTTCTGATCCATTCCCTGTCAAGGCCCCGTGCCCCCTGGTAAGCGATGGTCGAAAAATAGTACCTGTCCAGGATGACCGCTTTGCCTTCCTTCATGGCCGGTTTGAGGTTTTTTTCCACGTTCTCCTTTCTATCCCTCTGGAAAAGGTCCAGCTCCTCCTCCGGAGAGAGAGAGCCGGAGCGAAGGGCTTTTCTCTTGATTTCCCGGCCGTAGACGCTGTCAGAGGGCTCGCGGAATAAGACTGCCTTGTAGCCTCTGGAAGCAAGCTTTCGAAGAAGCATCCTGGCCTGGGTTGACTTCCCGGAGCCGTCGATGCCTTCGATGACGATCAGGACTCCTTTTTTCAAGGCCATTTATCTTGACCGAAGTGATGATATCTCCATCGGCCGCATAATGCAACTTTTCTTAAAGCAAAGAGGTTATGGCCTGCGGAAAAATTGAATTTTTCAGGCGAGTATGCTATTTTAATACCTTAATCGGGAAGGAGGACGGAAAATGAGAAAAGCCGCATGGGTTGCTGCCATCAGCTTCTTCCTGGGCATCCTTCTTTCGGGCATTCTATTCGTCTATCTGCCTGAAAAGGAACTGCCTGAAAACTTCACATCTGAACCGAATTTCTTATCTTCTTCATCATCTTCTTATCTCTTTGCTTCCCCGGACCCCCAGTCAGCCCCCGAGCTGGACTTCGTCAAAATCGCAGAGCTGGTGGGGCCGACAGTGGTCAGCATCACAGTCGAGAAAGTGGAGAGACGGAGAATCTCCGGCTTCTGGGATGATTGGCCGGAGGATTTCTGGGATCGATTCTTCTTCGGCGTTCCCCGCGGAAGAGAGCAGGAGTACCGCTCCGAATCCAGGGGAACGGGATTTTTCATCAGCTCGGATGGCTATATCCTGACCAATAATCACATGGTGGAAAAAGCCGTTAGGGTGACCGTCTCCACTGTTCAGAACCAAGAGTTCCAGGCTGAGGTCGTCGGGACTGACCCGCCGACGGACCTGGCGCTGCTCAAAGTCACCGCAAAAGGCAACCCCTACGCCCAGCTTGGGGACTCTGACCGGCTCAAAGTTGGCGAATGGGTCCTGGCCATTGGCAACCCATTGGGATTCGAGAATACCGTCTCGGCCGGAATCGTCAGCGCCAAAGGACGACAGCTCTTAAGGAGCCAGGTCACACCCAACTATCAGGACTTCATCCAGACCGATGCGGCCATTAACCGGGGAAACAGCGGCGGCCCGCTGGTCGACATGAGAGGCAAGGTGGTGGGAATCACCAGCATGATTGCTTCGTCGCCAACCGGAGGAAACATCGGTATCGGCTTTGCCATTCCCTCCAGTCTGGCCGGCAAAGTCGTCAAACAGCTCAAGGAGAAAGGCCGGGTGGTCAGAGGATATCTGGGCGTGTGGACCGGCGAGATCTCCCAGGAAGTCAAAGAAAGCCTCAAGCTGAAGTCAAGAGAAGGAGCCCTGGTGCATGAAGTCACGCCCGGGTCTCCGGCCGACAAGGCAGGAATCCAGCAGTACGATGCCATTGTCAGCGTCAACGGACAGCCGGTCAAAGACCCCAACGACCTCTCCTTCAAAATTGCCGAAATCGAGCCGGAAACAAAAGTTGAAATCTCAATCATCCGGGATGGAAAAGAGAAAGTGCTGACCGCAAAGCTGGTGGAGCTGGAAACCGGCGCAGAGCAGGCGGCTTCAGCGGCTTCCGGGGATGAGCTGGGCATGCGGGTCACAACTCTGAACCCGAGGATCGCCAGACGTCTGGGGATGCGAACAGAGGAAGGAGTTCTGGTCATCGAAGTCAAGAAGTACAGCGAAGCCGACCGGAAGGACATCAGGCCCTACGATATCATTCTTGAGGCCAACAGGGTGAAAGTCAAGGACGAGACCGACTTTCACGCCCTCATCAAACGATTGAAGTCCGGAGAGACGCTGATGCTTCTCATCCGGAGAGAAAGCGAAGGCGAATTCAGAGATTTCATCAAGACGCTCAGGCTGCCTTAATGAAATTCTTCAAGGTCCATTCACTGGGAAACGACTTCCTGGTGCTTGACCAGGCCGAAGCCAGAGATCTTTCGGATATCGGCAGCCTGGCCGCCAGGATCTGCGACCGCCACACCGGAGCTGGAGCCGACGGCCTCCTCCTCATCTCCGTCAGGGACAGAAAGAAAGGCCATGTCAACTTCCGTATCTTCAACGCGGACGGGACAGAAGCAGAGATCTCGGGGAACGGGCTGAGGTGTGCCGCAGCCTCCCTTTATTACCAGAAAAAAATCGATATCCCCCAGATCATTTTCCTGACCACAACAGGGCACAGAGAGTGCAGGCTCCTGGAGAGAAAAAAAAACCTCTTTCAAATCCGGATCGAAATGGGAGTCCCCCAACTGAGTTCCCGGGACATTCCTTTTGATGACGGCTCCACCCATGATAAAGTCATCGACTATCCCCTCTCCATCAACCGGAAAATTTACCCGATCACAGCCCTGTCCCTGGGCAATCCTCACTGTGCCATCTTCGTCGAGCGCTTTCCCGCCCGTATCGAATGGCATCAGATCGGCAGGGAAATCGAATCCCATCCCTTCTTTCCCAACAGGACCAACACCGAGTTCATCAGAGTTCACAACCGGGAGGAGATCGAGGTCCTTTTCTGGGAGAGGGGCGTCGGGGAGACCCTCTCCTCGGGGAGCGGCTCGTGCGCCGCTGCAGTGGCCTCCATCCTGAAGAACCTGACCGATAAAACCGTCAGGGTCAGAACGAGCATGGGACGCCTGATCGTGGAATGGGATAAAAAGAAGGTCTACCAGTCCGGCCCGGCCGAGGTCGTGCTCAAGGGGACTTTTCTCTCCGGCGGTGACTTCATCAAAAAGAAAACGTCACGCCGATTCCCATGATCGTGGCGCTGAGGTTGTACCGTTCGGGATTGGGCACACCGACCAGCCATTT
This sequence comes from uncultured Eubacteriales bacterium, assembly GCA_964477275.1. GTDB lineage: Bacteria > Acidobacteriota > Aminicenantia > Aminicenantales > Aminicenantaceae > CAYZDV01. The sequence continues at coordinate 14,694 of CAYZDV010000024.1, read as the reverse complement.
TTCCCGCTCTTTTCCGTTGGCATGGACATAGACAAAATCAATCTGGGTGTTCCCTGTCCTGTATCCGATCCCGCCCAGCAGGGAAAATTTATTGACGTCGATATTCTTGAAATTGAGTGTCTCTTCCGGCGTCGCGTAGCGGTCGAAGCCGATGCCGCCACGAAGGATGAGCCCTCCGGAGACGATATACTCCACGCCCACCCGGGCGATAAGGATATCCCGGAAATTCATCACCTCTTCTTCATATCTATCCCCTTCCCCGGGGAGGTTGTAAATCATCTTTTCGACCTTATCCAGAGCTGACCACATGGTGTATTGAGCGCTGGTCGTGACCAGGAAGTTATCTGTTATCCGATAAGAGAAACCCAGCTCTATGTCCCAGGGAATGTTGAAGCGCGTCTCAGAATCGCGCTTCAGCTGGAACGAGCCGAAAACCGGGTCTGTCACCGTGAAGATCGTCTCTCCGGAAAGCTTCATCCTGGCCGAACCTCTCACTCCCAACCCGACAGTTAGCTTCTCCGACGGTTTGAACAACAGGCCAAAGCCCGCTGAAAATGTAGAACCTCTTTCTTCTATTTTGACCGGAATTGCCATCTCCGGATCGACCATGTCCACGTTCATGACCCCGCTGTATAAATTCAGGTTAAAGCCGACGGACAGCTGCTGGCTGATCTGATAGGAGAGCGTGGGAGTGATGCTGTAGATCCCCAAGGTCGACTTGAAGGGATAGCCCAGCTCGTTTTCCTCCCAGCTCATCCCGCCCCCGGCATAAGGGACGTAAAACCCGAGTCCCAGAGTAAGCCTGTCGTTGGTCTTGTAGGTCAGGAAGAACTGGGGCAAAGAGCATTTGAAATGACTTTCCGCCCTGGAGCCGTCGGTCATCACGTACTCGTGAGTGGGGTTGATGTAGAACCCGTCGATGGCAAGGTTGAATTTCTTCTCCTGAAAGACCAGCCCGGCCGGATTATGAAAGATGGCGCTGGGGTCATCGGCAACAGCCACGAAAGCGCCTCCGAGAGCCAGTGCCCGGCACCCCATCAATGTGTTATTCCAGCCTCCGGCCCAAAGGGAACTGATGCTCAGGAGAAGCGAGACAGAGAGGATGAGGATTCTTCTGGCCATGGAGTCCTCCTTCTCAGGAAATCATGCAATCTTGTGTATGAAATTATAAAAATTTCATGCTCTTTGTCAATCCACAAAATGAAAAAGGTGAAAAAGGGGCCTGTCCCCTTTTATTTGAAGTGCTGGTAGCCCTTGATGGACAGAGGCGTTCTCGCTCCTCGTTGATCGACGAGATAAACGCCTTTCTCGTCAATCATTTTTCCGATGCAGGTCAGCCTGCAGGATTTTTTCAGCCGTGAGAGCCTTTCTCTCTTTTCTTGAGGAATGGTGAAAAGGAGCTGGTAATCTTCGCCGCCATGAAGAGCAAAGGGATAAGGATTCCTCTGCCAGCGCTTCAATTCGGGAGAAAGGGGCAGGCATTCCTTTTCGATTTCGGCGCCGCATCCGCTTTCCTCGCAGAGGTGGAAGAGGTCCACCGAAAGCCCGTCGCTGACATCGATCATGGCCGATGCCAATTTCATCCGGGAAAGCTTCTGGCCGAGGGAAACCTGGGGAGCAGGGTCGAGAAAGGCCCGGAGAAAATGGTCTGCTTTCTTGCCGTCGTTGAGCCGGAAGCCTCTTTTGAGGAGCAGCAGGCCCTGCCGGGGATCGCCCAGGCTCCCTGAAACAAACAGGAAATGCCCGGGTCTTGCGCCGTTTCTGCGGATGATATTTTTCCCCTCTCCGATAACGGTGACGGAGATGGTGATTTTCTTCGACTGGGAGATATCCCCGCCAGCCAGTCGAACATGCCATTCATCGGCTGCGGACTTGAACCCTTCGAAGAACTGCTCCAGCCAGACGGGCTGCGTGCTCGAAGGAACCGCCAGGCCGAGAAGGGCGAATTTCGGCTTTCCGCCCATGGCCGCGATATCGCTCAGGTTGACATTCAGGCTCTTCCGTCCCAGGAGGAAGGCCGGATGAAGTCTGGCCAGAAAATGGAAATCTTCGAGGAGCAGGTCTTTGGTGATGATGAAATTCCTGTCACCGGCCTTGATGACGGCCGCGTCATCCCCGATACCCAGGACAAGGTCCCCGCCAGACGCAGAGAATTCCCTCCTGATGGCGGAAATGATCTCCTGTTCTCCGATGAACTTCAGCTTCATGGAGGTCCTGAAAAGAAATGCCTGTCAGGCTGTATCCTTTTTTTCTTTTCTTTTAATCAGGGCGTGGTCAAAGACCTCTTTGATCTCCTCGACGAAGATGAACTGCATCTCTTTCTTGATTTTCCGGGGGATGTCGATCAAATCCTTCTTGTTGGCCTGAGGGAGGATCATCTTTTTTACCCCTGCCCGCTGGGCGGCCAGAACCTTCTCTTTCACTCCTCCAACGGGCAGCACATTTCCCCGTAACGTGATTTCCCCGGTCATGGCCACATCCCGCTTGATTTTCATGTTGGTGCAGACCGAGATGAGAGCGGTGGCGATGGTCGCCCCGGCCGAGGGTCCGTCTTTGGGGATGCCTCCCTCCGGGATGTGAATATGGAGATCGCGCTTGGAAAACATCTCTTCCTCAATACCCAGCTCCCTGGCGTGGGCCCGGGCGTAGCTGAGCGCGGCCTGGGCTGACTCCTTCATCACATCCCCCAGGGACCCGGTCAGGGAAAGGTTTCCTTTGCCGCTCATGTTGGTTGCCTCCACGAAGAGAATCTCTCCGCCGGTGGCAGTCCAGGCCACGCCCACGGCCACTCCCACCCGGTCATCCTGGAGAAGCTGGTCTTTGAAGATCCTGGGAGGGCCGAGATAATGTTCGATATTCTGGGAGGTGATTCTCGTCAGTTTATCCTTTCCCTCGGCCACCTTCCGGGCCACTTTCCGGCAGACAGCAGCAATTTCCCTCTCCAGGTTCCTGACCCCGGCTTCCCGCGTGTAGAGGGAGATGATTTTCTTAATGGCTCCCCTGGTGAAGGAAATCTTCTTCTCGGTCAGGGCATTCTCTTTGATCTGTTTGGGGACCAGATGGCGGAGGGCAATCTGGAGTTTCTCTTCCTCGGTATAACCCGGGAGACGGATGACCTCCATCCTGTCGCGGAAAGCAGGCTGGATGGGGTCGAGAAGGTTAGCCGTGGTGATGAACATCACCCTGGAGAGGTCGAAGGGAACGCCCAGGTAGTGGTCCCGGAAGGAATAATTTTGCTCGGGGTCGAGGACCTCCAGAAGAGCCGAAGAGGGATCTCCCCGAAAATCAGCGCCGATCTTGTCCACCTCATCCATCATGAACACCGGATTGTTCGACCCGGCTCTCCTCAGCCCGTCGATGATCTTTCCGGGCAATGCGCCGACATAAGTCCTCCGGTGGCCCCGGATTTCCGCCTCATCCCTGACCCCTCCCAGGGAGATGCGAGCGAACTTTCGTCCCAGAGCCCTGGAGATGGAGCGGCCGAGAGAGGTTTTCCCCACCCCGGGAGGACCGACAAAGCAGAGAATCGGGCCTTTAATTCTCTTGGAAAGCTTTCTCACGCCCAGATATTCGATGATTCGCTCTTTGACTTTATCCAGGCCGTAATGGTCTTCATCGAGAATCTTCTTGGCCTTGACGAGCTCGAGATTATCGACAGTGCTCTTGTTCCAGGGCAGGGCGAACATCCAATCCAGGTAATTGCGAACAACGGCGGTCTCGGCCGATTCGGGATGCATCTGGGAAAGGCGGTTAATTTGCTTCTCCAGCTCCACCCTGACTTCCCTGGAGAGTTTGAGCTTCTTCAATTTTTCCTGATAGCTTTTGATTTCCTCCTGAAGTTCGGTTCCTTCTCCGAGCTCCTTCTGGATGGCCTTGAGCTGCTGCCTCAAAAAATACTGCTTCTGGAGCTTGTCCATTTCTCCCTTGGCCTCGGTGCTGATCTTGGACTGAACATCCAGGAGCTCGAGTTCCCGGGTCAGAAGCTCATAGACCTTCTTCAGTCTCTGCACGGAGTCCTCGATCTCCAGAATCTGCTGGGCTTCGTTGACCTTCAGGTCCAGGTTGGCTGCCGTCAGGTCTCCCAATCTTCCCGGCTCCTCGATGTTGGCAGCCAGGATCATGACTTCAGGCGGAATATCCTTTCCCAGAGAGGAGGCTTTTTCCAGCCCGGAGCGGGTGTTGCGGATCAAGGCTTCGACCTCGATGGACTTTTGACCATTTTCAGGCTCGGGAATGACTTTGATTCTGGTGCTGTAATAGGGCTTTTCCTCATCCATCTCTTCAACCCGGGCCCGGACGATGCCCTGGGCCAGAATTCGCATCCGTCCGTCGGGGAGCTTCAACATCCTCATGATGAGGGCAACGGTTCCCACCCTGTAAATGTCTCCGGGTTTGGGTTCCTCGATATCCATGTTTTTCTGGGTGAGAAGGAGGATCATCCGGTTCGTGGCCAGCGAATGGTCGACGGCATTCTTCGACTTCTCCCTGCCGACGAAAAGAGGGATGACCATGTACGGAAAAACAACGATGTCCCTGAGCATCAGCACAGGCAGTTCCGTGGGAACATGGAGCTTTTTGTCCTTATCTTCGATGACGTCATCAAGCTGTTCTTCGTTCTCGTTGTCTTTTCTGACCATGAAGGTTCTCCCCTTGTATTTTTATTCTCTGTTTTTCGTTCCCCTTTTGTCGAGCTCAGGATTTCTTCCTGCTCTTTTCTGGAAAAACCTCATTTTTCTCTTAACAGGGATTCGAGCTCCTGCTTGAACTCGACGACATCCTTGAATTCCCGGTAGACAGAAGCAAAGCGGACATAGGCCACCTTGTCCAGCGCTTTGAGCTTTCTCATCACGAACTGGCCGATCTTGGCCGTGCTCATCTCCTTATCCGGGCTCTCCTGGAGCTTGCTTTCCACTTCCTCGACAATCTCCTCCAGCTTGGGCAGAGGAACAGGTCTTTTCTCACAGGCCTTCAATATGCCCCGCAAAAGCTTCTGGCTGTCAAAGGGCTGCCTCCGCCCATCTTTTTTGATCACCATGTAGGGAATCTCTTCGATCTTTTCATACGTCGTGAACCGGCGCTCGCAGGAAAGGCACTCTCTCCGCCGCCGGATGCTGAGTCCGTTCTTGCTCTCCCGGGAATCGATGACCTTGCTCTCCGGATGGTTGCAGTAAGGACATCTCATGATCGGACATCCTCTCCTAATTTCTTAAGCTGGACAAGCGAGATTCCTTCTTTCCACAATATAGCATACCCTATCAGGCTGGTCACAAGCAACTGGGCGGCATGGACAACGATGCTCATTCCCACAGCCAGGTTAGGGTCAACATGGAAAAAAGAAGTCAAACCCAGCTTGCTGAAATAATGGAATCCGCCCACCATTCCTGGAGTGGGAATGGATGCCCCGACCATGGTCAGAAAAACATAGGGAAAGAGAAGATAAAAGGGGACGGTGAAGTTATAAGCGAGAAAAAAGACCCAGTAGAAAAAAATCATCCCGAACCAGACGACGAAAGACAGGAGAATATAGACAAGCAGATTTCCGACCGAATGAAAAAATTTAAGACCCTGTATGAAGCCCGCCGATGCTTCCAGGATCCTCTGCGATATTCTTTCGGGCAGAGGCTTCATCAAGACTGAGAGGAAGGAAACTGTCTTTTCCCTGAAAAAATAGAGAGAAAGGGAGAAGAGGAAAAGAGCGGAGGCTATAATCACGCCAACCACCCCCCACATCTGAAGGTTGGCATAGGCCTCCTCCTTGGCCTTAAAAAAGGCAGGATAGAACGGCCGGGCGAGCATGAAAATCCCGAGCAGGGCACACATGGTGAACAGGTCAAAAATCCTCTCCACGACGATCGTTCCCAGAGCGAATCCCCTGTTGATTTTTTCTTTCTGAGCCAGATACAAGGGCCTGATGAGCTCTCCCAGCCTTCCAGGAAAAAGAAATGTCACTGTGAAGCCCACCGCATTGGCCGAAAACCTGTGCCAGAATTTGACGCCCTTCTTCTGGTTGGAAAGAAGGAAATTCCAGCGGATGGAGCGGGTGACGAGATGGAGGGGGACCAGGAAGATGAAGAGAATGAAAAATTTGAGGTCAACGTTGATCAGGTTTTTTTGAACCTCAATCCATTCCACTTTCCGGAAGAAAAAATAGAGGAAGACAACCGTGAGGAGAAAGATGAGACTCAAGCGGAAGACATTACTTTTCATGAAGAGCCGTCAATATTACCATCGGCTTCAAACCAAGTCAACGCGGATTAAGATGGAGCATTTCTTTTTCCGTGATAAGGGTGAGTGTTGAAAAATGAGCGAATAATGATTATCATGGGAGAGGTTGGGAAGTCGTTCAACGGTAGGACACATGACTCTGGATCATGGAATCAAGGTTCGAATCCTTGCTTCCCAGCTCTCCTGATCCTTTTGCTTTTTCATGAGTTCCTCTGTTTACTCCTTTCAATCTTAACACCATTATTTCAGCGTTTTTCAGTCAAAAAGGTCATTCATTGTTAGGGTCAGGCCTGCTCATCGGCTGGGTGACCCATTTTTCACCGTCCCGGCAGGGAATTTCTTCCGATTAATACAAACGCAATACAGGATGTGACAAAACATATGCGACACCGAGGCCGCCCTCCAGCCCCCGAACCCCGGGGAACCAGTCCCGTCGGTTCCCCCAGTCGGAAAAGCCGAAGGGGCCCCCTCCGCTAAGGCGGGCTTGAGGGGCGGCCTCAGCGCCGCGCATACGCTGTCACTTTATTTATTGCGTTCATAATAGTCTCACCCCCTCTGACGAGGATGACTCATCTCCCGCGACAGAAATAACTCTTTAAAATCACCCCCTCAATTCATTCCAAACGGCGATTTACAGGTGCCAGAAAAAATTGAATACTATTCTCTTCATTATCAAGAATTAAGCCCCGCGGGAGGAGTTCGGAGCTTCATGGAGAGAAGGAAAGCAAAAAATCCTGCAAAAATTTCGGCTCCGGTGCATTCCATCTGGAGATGCCAAGATGAAGCCGCATGGTAAGACAGGCCACAAGAGAAAAGAGCCGCTCACCGGAGAGCTTCGGGAACTGAAGGAACGGACTTCCGCTCTCAAAAAGCCTGGCGACGGACGGAATCTTCCGGAAAGATTGTCAAAAGAAAGCGGTGAACTCTTCCGTCAGGTTGTCGAACACTCCCACCACGGCATCCTCATCATCGATGATGCCTTCAAAATCATCTATGCCAACGAAGAGCTGTGCCACATGTCCGGCTATTCTCTCGATCGAATAATCGGCAAGGACTTCAGGAAATTCCTTGGCAATGAGAGCGCCCAGCTTCTCGCTGACCGTTACCTCAGAAGACAGAGAGGAGAAGATGTCCCCTCCCGGTACGAATCGACCATCGTCACAAGGAGCGGCAAAAAGAGGCGGGTGAGAATCAGCTCCAGCGTGTTCGGAGACTCCAGCGGAAAGAAGAAAACAGTGGCCCAGATAATGGACATCAGCGAGAGCACGAGGGCTGAAGAAGCTCTGCGGGAGAGCGAGAAGCGCTTCAAAGAACTCTGGGACAATGCTCCTGTGGCCTACCATACAGTGAACACAAAAGGGACTATCACCAGCGTCAACCGGACAGAAGCGAAGATGCTGGGCTATTCCCCGAAAGAAATGATGGGAAAATCCATTTTTGATTTCATCCTTCCCGAGCAGCGACAGGAGGCGCGAGAAAGGTTCAAATTGAAGCTGGCCGGAAGGCATCTGCCGAGGGCAGAAAACAGGATGTACGTGAAAAAAGACGGCTCCAGGCTCCACGTAATCATTGACGACATGCTGGAATACGACAGCAACGGAAAAGTCACCGGAATCCGGACGACCATGGTTGACACCACTGACCGGATGAAGGTTGAAGAGGCTCTGGAGGAAATCAAAGAACGCTACAAGTCCCTCTTTGACCGATCCCTTTACTGCGTCTACCTCCATGATTTTGAAGGACGGTTCCTGGACGCCAACAAGGCAGCCCTGAAACTTCTCGGTTATACCAAAAAACAGATTTCCAACCTCAGTTTTGTCTCCCTTCTCGACCAGCCCCAGCTTCCCAGGGCTTTCAAACTCCTGGATGAAATCAGAATGACGGGCCACCAGAAAGAGCCCTCCCTGTTCAAGCTGAAGACAAAAAACGGTGACTGCGTCTGGGCCGAGACAGAAGCCACCGTCATTTACCGTGAAGGAAAACCCTATGCGATCCAGGGGATTGCCCGGGATATCACTGAATCCATCGAAGGGGAAGCGAAGCTGCGGGAAAGCCAGGAAAGGTACCGCACTCTGGCCGAAAACGCCATGGACGGAATATACATTATCAGCCCCGAAGGGTTCGAGTATGTCAACCAGGCCTTTGAAAAAATCTTCAGCTACAAATCCAAAGAGGTCTGCAACAAAAATTTCAACTTCCTCGAGCTCGTCCATCCTGATGACAGAAACCTTGTCCTCAAAAGAGAAAACGGCAGGAAAAAAGGCGAGAAGCTGCCTTCCGAATACTCCTTCCGCATCATGACCAAAGACGGAAAAACGAAATACGTGGAGGTCAACACCGTTCCCCTTCCCGGAGAGAAGGTGAGAGTCCTCGGCATTCTCAGGGATATCACCAGGAGGAAGCTAATGGAACTCGCTCTCCAGGAGAGTGAGGCCAAATACCGGACGCTGGTCCAGACATCTCCAGATGCGGTGACGGCCACCGACCTGAAGGGAAACATCATCTATGCTTCTCCCCAGACCCTCAAACTCCACGGCTTTAAGAGCCAGAAGGAGCTGATTGGAAAAAGCTCCTTCACCCTTATCGCGGCCGAAGACCATGCGAAGGCGATGAAAAACCTCAAGAAGACCCTCAGAGAGGGAGCGATCAGAGATGTCGAATACACCCTGCTCAGGAGGGATGGCACGCGTTTCGTCGGCGAACTGAATTGTGCCCTGGTCAAAGATGCTGAAGAAACTCCCAGGATGTTTATCGCCACCACCAGAGACATTACGGAGAGCAAGAAAGCGGAAGAGAAGATCAGAGAGACAAAGGCGCGCTATCAGGACCTGGTCGAAAAAGCCGGAGTGGCCATCCTGATCGACGACAGAAACGCCAAAATCCAGTACTGCAACAAGAAATACGCCGAAATGTTCGGATACACGATGGAAGAGATGAAAAAACAGACCATCCACTCGATCGTTCATCCTGACGATGTGGAAAGAGTCATGGGATACCATAAGGGCCGCATCCAGGGGAAAAATGTTCCTTCGCGGTACGAATGCCGGGGAATCCGGAAAGACGGCTCGGTGATTTTCATTGAAATTCATGCCATCGCCCTCAGGAAAGAAGGAAAGATTTCGGGCACCCGCTCCTACATCTGGGATATTACCGAACGGAAAAAGGCCGAATCCGCCCTCCAGATCTCAGAGGAGAAATTCAGGACGCTGTTCAACTCCGCCGGAGATGCCATTTTCATCCACGACCTGAACGGCCGCATTCTGGAGGCGAATCAGGTTGCCTGCGAGCGCCTCGGCTATGCCCGGGAAAAACTGCTGCGGATGAATCTGGCCGATATCGACCATCCCAAATCCCGTGCCGCCGTTCCCAAACGGATCGACGAACTTGAGTACCGGGGTCACATCTTCTTCGAAACCGCCCACTGTAACAAAAACGGCACGGTCATGCCCATCGAGCTCAGCAGTCGAATCATCGAATACCAGGGCAGGCCGGCTGCACTCAGCATCGCCCGCGACATCACCGAACGCAAGCTGGCCGAGGAAGAACGCAAGCATAGCTTCGAAAGGGTGAGGAAAGCCCTGGAGGAAACCGTCAATGCCCTGGCCTCGGCGGTCGAAATGAGAGACCCTTACACAGCAGGTCATCAGCATCGTGTCACCACTCTGGCCTGCGCTATTGCCGGAGAAATGGGTCTTTCGGAGGAGCAGATAAATGCTATCCGGCTGGCGGGAATCGTCCATGATGTGGGCAAGATCCGGGTGCCTGCGGAAATTCTGAGCTGGCCGGGACGACTGACAGAGATTGACTTCAACATGATCAAAACCCACCCTCAGGTGGGTTACGACATCCTGAAGAGAATCGAATTTCCCTACTCGGTGGGCAAGATCATGCTCCAGCATCACGAAAGAATGGACGGCTCCGGCTATCCCTCAGGCCTCAAAGGGAATGAAATCCTCCTCGAGGCGAGGATTCTGGCTGTGGCCGATGTGGTCGAGGCCATGGCCTCCCACCGCCCCTACCGGGCAGCTCTGGGCATCGAGACGGCTCTGGAAGAGATCTCCAAGAACAAGAAAACTCTCTATGACCCCGATGTTGTCGATGTCTGCATGAAACTGTTCAACGAGAAAAAATTCAAGTTCGATTGAGATAGAGACAGGGTCTGAATCCAGACCTTGGAATTCGCCCCTCAGCGCCCGGGAGGACAAGATCCCGGAAGTAATTCTCCGGCACCCGGCGGTTCAAAGACGCCTGATGGGGACTCCCCGCCTCCTCATATTTTCCAGCACAAAAGGATAGCCTTCCAGGACTTCTTCCTCGAGCCTGGATCTGATGCTCTGTTCAGAAAGGCATTTTCTCAGTCTCTCCATCTCTCGCTCTTCAAACAGATTTCGCATCACCGCCGGCCAGGCTTTAAGCCCCTGCTCTTCCAGCTTCTTCAGGGCACGAAGGGGGTAAGGGAAAAATTCTTTCTTCGCTCCGCTTATCGACTCAAACGTCTCCTCATCCACCCCTTTCAGGCAGACTCTGACCCAGAGGTTTCTGAAAGTCAGCCTCTTCACAAGCTCGGGCCTGTAACCCAGGAAAAAGCCGTTTGTCTCCAGGATGAAAACAAACTGCTGTCTCTCCTTCGTGATTCTCTCCAGCAGGGCCATGAGATGGTCGAGCGAAGCCTCTCCCAGGATGGGCTCGGACCCGGTGATTCTGAAGAGATGGAAGCCGTTTCTCTCGGCGATCCTGAGCAGCTTCGCTGCCACCTGCTGCGGGGAGTAGAATCGATCGAGGAGGGCCGGGTTGAGATTCCGGTAATAGTTCCAGCAGTAGGCGCAGAGAAAAGAACAGCCGACGGCATCGGCCGTGGCGATTCCACCATAATAGGGGGCGGCTCTGAACCTGTGGTAGAGCCTCTTTCCCTCTTTCAAAACCAAGCTCTCCACCTGCTGGGCTCTCTCCACAGGGTCAAAGGGAAAGCGGATCATTTCCATTTTTTTTAAATAGGCACAGAATGAGTTGTGATTTCCTCCAAACAGCGAGCGTCAGTCGCATCAGAGCCCGGGAGCTGAGGGCTTGAATTTGAACGAGACAGGAAGGAATCTTATTTGGCCTTCTTCTTGCCCGCTTTTGTCTCTTTAGGCTCGGATTCGTTAATCTCGGTTTCAAAATCAGGGACCTTATCCGTCTCGGTCAGGTTCTTGTAATTCTGGTTGATAAAGCGGACCAGAGCGTCGATGACATCAGTGTCGAACTGCTTTCCTTTCAAGGAGATGCATTTCTCCATGGCTTTCTTGAAGGGCAGGGGTTTATTATAGGGGCGCTGAGTGGTCATCGCGTCAACCGCATCGGCGGCTCCGATAATCCGGGCGCCGAGTGGAATCTTATCCCCTTTGAGCCCGTCAGGGTATCCGGTCCCATCGTAATGCTCGTGGTGGTGGCGAAGCATGGGAAGGGCAAAGCTGAGATATTCGATGGGCTTGATGATATTCTCTCCGGTCAGAACATGGGCCTGGATGGAATGAAATTCCAGAGTCGAGAGGGGGCTGTCCTTGCCGATGATGAGGTCCCTCACTCCTATCTTTCCAATATCATGAAGTTCAGCCGCGGTCTTGATCTTCTTGCATTCCTCCTCGCTCAGGCCCATTTCCTGGGCGATGCCGAGCGCGTAACGGCTTGTCCTCTGCGAGTGGCCGCGCGTGTAAGGGTCTTTGGCTTCCACGGTGTTCATCAGGGCCAGGATGGCCTCATGATAGGACTTCTGGATATCCTCGTAGAGCTGGGAGTTCTCGATGGCCACCGCAGACTGATTGGCCAGGGCAGAGAGAAGCGCCACGTCGTTTACGTCAAAGCATTTCGGCTTCTCGCGGTTGTCGAGGTAGATCAACCCCAGGACCGTTCCTTTACTGACCAGCGGAGCGCACATCAGCGAACGAATGTTCATGGTCAGCACGCTCTCTGAAGCCGAAAAGCGGTCGTCGCTGGAGGCATCGTCGGCGAGGATGCAGACCTCTTCGCTGACCGATTTGTTCACGATGCTCTTGCTCAGTTGAAAAGGTCCTGCCGGGATATCGGCCCTGGTTTTGATGATCTTCGGCTCAAATTCAAGGCCTTTGTTCTTACTCCTGAGAAGGATGCAGACTCTCTGGACATCCCGGAACACTCCCAGCAGCGTGCTGGCAATCTGATCGAGCAGCTCGTCTACAGTCTGAATCGAGTTGATGACATTCCCGACCTGATAAACCGTCTCCAGGTTCTTGATGAGCTTGGCTGTCTGGAGATGCCGCCTGGTGGCCAAATCGGGTTTCTTTTCTTCCAGGGCCCCGGGCCCGGAAACCACCTCCTTGATCTGACTGGTTAGCTGGTCGAGAGGGATCTTGGTGGTGATAAAAGGATCGGTCTTCTGCCAGCTGATGCTGGGTGAGAGGTCCTCGCCAAGGACCTTGATGGCGGTATCGCCGATCCTGATCACATCGCCCGGAATCAGGATCTGACGGGTGACCCGGTTATTGTTAATGTAAGAGCCGTTGAGGCTCTCCCGGTCGTAAAACATGAAGGCTTCTCCCTCGCGGATGACTTCGGCATGAATCCGGGACAGCTTTGGGTCGTTGACGATGATGTCGCAGACCGAATCCCGGCCGATGACTGTGCGGCTCCCTGTCAATTCCCAGGCAAGGTCCTTTTCCTGGCCCTCAATGCAGACAAACTTCATCGAACGTTATCCCGCGCCCCTTGACTTTCCGAAGCAAATTTATAGCACACAAATGGCATGTTGTCAAAAAGAGCGATTTTGACGGACGCTGCGGGCCGTCTACTTCCCTTCGATGAAGGCGATAAGGTCGTCTTCGTTAACCCACCACTGCCGGCCAATCTTTCTCGCCTTGATCCTGCCCGAGCCGACCATGCGCAGGGCTGTGACTCTGCTGACCTGGAGCTTCTCCTGAATGTCCTCTATCGAGTACTGATTGATGATTTTGCTTCCCAGCCAGATGGTTCTCATTGAGCTTTTTTATACTTTAATTTATTTAAGTTAGTTTAATTTTATTTCATTAATCTGATAAATGTCAAGCTTTTTTATGCAGGAAACATTTTTCACTTCCGGGACAAGGGCGAGGATCAGGGGGTTCATGGGAGAAATAAAGTCTAATCCCGATGTTTGCGAATGATAATGAGAAAGAGATTGAACAGACTGAAAATCAGCACAAACAAAAAAGAAATCCCATACGGGCCCGGATGAACCAGAATGAAGCTCAAAGCGACCACAGGCAGGAGATGCAGCCGAACTCCAGCCTTTATCACCCTGTGCCTGGATATGACCTCAGCCGCTTGCGGAGAATATCTGTAATAGCATTTCATCAGCCATCGGCCAGGTCTGTTCGTCATCAGATATCTGCCTCTGAAATCGCGCAGCACTTCCACAAAGGGATGATGAGGAGAGCCATAAACCGCGGTGGCCACAAAACAGTAAAACCTGAAGAGGTCATTTTCTTCGATCATGACCGGAGCGAAATTCGCTCGGATATGCCTGTCCACTGAAAAAGACAGTGTGAGAGGATTACTCGTGGAGACCACATTTCCACTCCATTCGCGAAATTCATAGCCTTTCTCCGGGACGGCCCGGATGGTCAGGGATGTGCCTGAATCCCCGGTGTAGGTTCCCGGCTCCGGATCAGTCGTCCCTCCCTCTCCCGCGGATATGGTCAGCTCATACTGCCGTATAAAGTTCGCCATGAGGCAGGTATCTGAATCCAGCTTCACCTCGATGGGATTTTCAGAGCCGGACACGTCTCCGCTCCAACCCGAGAATCTGTATCTGTTCTCAGGCAAAGCTGTTATGCTGACTTCTCCCCCCCGCTCATGAATGGAAGTCCCTGGCGAAGGATCGGTTGTTCCTCCCTCGGAACTGAGAACAGAAAGCAGCGGATTCTCCGAGCAGAGCTCATATCCTGCCACATCGTTAAAGTCGATCGCAAAATCCAGCAATTGAAGTCCGTAGACAACGCTGATTTCCTCGGTTATCAAATCTGTTGTCTGGCGGGAAAGAAAATGAGCGTCCAAAGCTTCGGCTGCCGATTCCTCGATGAATTGACAGGCCGCGGCCGTCGTTCCATCAGGAAGGAGCTTCAAGAGCAAAAAATCCGAGCCTCCGGTGCAGAAGACACGAATCGACCCGGCCACCAAATACCCGCCGCTTTTTTCCTGATGAACGGCCAGAACCTCTTCGCTGAAAGATGTCCCGCAGGTTTTCTGCCATTCCAAATTTCCCCACGGATCGAACTTCAGGAGCCAGATATCATCTTCTCCCTGGCCGAAGGAACGAGTGGTGCCGGCGAGAATGAACCCCCCGTCGTGTGTTTCCTGGATGGAAAGGGGAACATCCTTCTTGCTTCCTCCCATGGTTCGCTGCCAGAGAATCTCCCCTGAAGAAGTGAGCCTCAAAATCCAGATGTCCTTTCTTTCAGGCTCGGAAGGAAAATCCAT
>CAYZDV010000023.1:0-21186 GCA_964477275.1 uncultured Eubacteriales bacterium | reverse complement strand
TGCTGACGAGCTTGAAAAGATGGGGCACGTCCTTGCCGTGCAGGAGGCGGATCATTTTGATGATGATGTCGTTCTTGATAGCCCTCAGTTTATAGAGATCACTTTTATCGATTTTCACCTGGCCGCCGGCGATCATCTCATGGCCCCCTCCGTCCCCGTGCTTAGGGATGATCTTCTGGATGACCTTTGAGGCATCTGCCTGCGTGCTGCTGGTCCGCAGGGAGACATAAAGGACGTTCTTGTAGGATCCCAGGCAAACTGACCATGTCATATTCCGTATCCGCAACAGAAAATCGGCCATCTGGGCCACAAAATCGGGATAGGGCAGCTCTTCCAGAACCACTCCGACCAGGTTCCTGTAGTAGAATGTGTTGAGCAGCGCCCGGGAGAGGTTGGCGATAAATTCCCTGGGCAGCTTTGGATACTGGGCTCTGGACAGCTGGCTGAAGCTGGATCGGCTCAAGAGCTCCAGATAAACCTTTTTATCGGCAGGGCTTCCCTCCCTTCCGAGGCTCTGGGTTTCGCTGCTGATGGCATAGCAGAGGCCAGTGGTGATGTTGATAGGGAGGTCCATCTTTAAAGAGGCGAGGTACTCATAAACGATGGTCGCACAGGCTCCGTACTCGGGCCGAACATCATGGAAAGGGACCTGCAGCGTGCTCTTTTTCAGCGGATGGTGGTCGATGACGGCAACGGGCAGGATTCCCTCAGGGAACGTCACGTTTCCCGTCAAGGGCTGGCAGTCGACAAAGATATGCTGACGCTCCTCTGGTGAGGAGATGTTCACTGTGAGATAGAGAGAAACGTTCAGGATTTTCAGAATCTCCTGATTCTCTGCCCGGCCGACCAGCCCGTCATACGAGATCCGGACGTCTTTGTAACCCTGATTCCTGAGGATGAAGCGGATTCCGGCCGCAGAGGCCAGGGCATCAGGGTCCGGATGGTTATGGACGACGACGGAGGTCGGCTTATCCTTTTTCAACACATTGAATAATTCATTCATATCGAACCAACCATAGTATATGACCTGAATGTTTTATTCAAGACGGGATTCTATAACACCCAGGGCTGCGTCAAAGTCCATAAAATAACATGCCCCCCTTCGTCGGCACCTTTCCTGTCATTCCCACGCAAGTGGGAATCCAGGCTAGTTAATATTTCTGGATTCCTGCTCCCTGCCTACGCAGGGACAGGCTTCGCAGGAATGACGATTCTTATACATGCCTGCACAGACACCGGGCCCAGCCTTCCTGGGCACAAGCCCGCGCAGGAATGACAAAAAGGGGACTTTGACGTTACCCTCCTATAACACCGGTATTCTCGTTCCCGTTTTATCATGAATCAGCGTAAGGGTCGTGGGCGACGCGGAACATGTAATCCGGGTCGATGTAGGGCTCGTCATCCATATGCTCTTCCATCAAGGCGATTTTCTTCTCCAGGAGTTTCCCGAAATTCCCGGCGTGGACAAAAGGAGTCTCCTCACCTCCCGAAATGATCATCCATTCGATGGCCGCGTCTTTCCAGATCTGGATAAGTTCCCGGCAGTTGAGAACCTCTCTCCGGCACATTTCATTGAGGAGTTTCCGGCAGCGATTCCGGAGGCGGCGGTCCGTGGTTTCCATATACTCGTGGACGGCGTAAACCCATACAGCGGTATTCCGCAACGTCTCATACAAACAGCGCAGGGCCCTTGTCCTGTAATACTGGTCCTCAAAGACCCTGAAGGCTGTTCGATCTCCAGCCGCACGGGCTGCCTCCAAATTCTGACCGAAGGAGAGGACGGCCGCCTGGAGAGGTTCCCAGACGTTGGCATCAATCCTGATGAAGGCTTTCCGGGCATAGTCCTTGGAAACCAGCTCAAAAAGAACATCTCTGGCCAGGTCGACCCGGTTGGGATTATGGATGGAGGAGCACATGAACTGTTCATAATAGGAGCGTTCCTGTTCCGGGATGCGGTCGATATGAGGGACCAGGGGACGAACCAGAAGC
This sequence comes from uncultured Eubacteriales bacterium, assembly GCA_964477275.1. GTDB lineage: Bacteria > Acidobacteriota > Aminicenantia > Aminicenantales > Aminicenantaceae > CAYZDV01. The sequence continues at coordinate 19,197 of CAYZDV010000023.1, read as the reverse complement.
CGCTGCCAGACAGTCCCGTAATGGGAATAGAGAGGGATCGGCATGAAGGCCCGGATAGCCTCCTCGACCAGTCGCCAGCCCTCGACCAGGTTATCGGCATACTCTTCCCCCGCATACCGGGAGGCAATCCGGAAGACTGTCTGCTGGATGTTCATCCTGGGATTGAACTGGAATTCCCGGAAAACTTCCTGATTCACGGCGAAAGGAACCTTATCCGGAGGCTGGATGCCTCCGACATGAGCCAGGGTCCGAACACCAAGCCGGCGCAACGAACGAAGCTTCTCATAGGTCAGCCAGGGGAATGGGATCCCCAGCAGCGGTTCGTGATTGGTATGAGCAGCGAGGGAATGATAGAAGAAACTCTGGCTTCGCCGCGAACGGAGCTCTTCCATCGGTTCCTTTTCTTGTTCCGCCAGCCTGTGGTGATAGGCCGAACCCAGCACCTTGACGTCTTTATACCTCGGATGGAGATAGTGTGTCTCCCATCCCCTTGTCAGGAGAGAGTTGACTTCGACATCGATGCGGTTGGCCAGCCGGGGCCAAAGGTGCGGCCTCTCTCCATAGAAGGACTCCAGACGCGTAATGACCCTGAACCGAGGGTTGAATTGCGAGGCCGCATCGCGGAGCAGCCGGAAAAACTGGATGATATTGTCAGCAGCGACCCTGGCGATTTCCTCATCGTCCTTCCACTCGCGAATCAGGTAGGCGCCTCCGTTTCTTCCCACATAAAGGGATTTGGTGTGCTCGAAGCCAGCCCCGCTGTCGTTGCTCCAGATGGTCAGAAACTCCAGCTCCGGGACTTCCATCAGCAGCCTGGTGATGAGCTCGGTGTAATGCTTCTGTACAACGGGATGGACGACGGAAAGATTAAAGCGGGGCTTGAAGCTGCGAAAAGGATGATCGACTCTGGCCCCTCTCAAAGTCGGATATTTTGCGAACAGAGCCTCTGGAACCGAACGCGGCTCAAAGCAGAGCAGCCCGGGCACCAGCCCGTAGCGAAGGGCAAGCCGGGCGTTCTCCTTGAGAACAGCGAGGTTGTCCTTCAGGTATTCCAGCGGATAAATCCCCTGATTCAGGCGGCTGGAAACGAACTGGTCGACAGCAGGACAGTAGGTGTAAAAATCAGGGTAGAATTCCCCGGAAACACCCTCCTCGGCCGGGAAGGCCGCGGCCAGCCCGTTGACCTCGATGTGGGTGAAACCGAGACGGGCATACTCCCGGATGTATCTTTCCTTTTTGAAGTTCCGGATAAGCCTGGCATACTGGGTCAAAAAAATGTCAAAGGTGGACTTCTCCACCTCAAAACTCATCTCCCGCCGCAGCTGCCGGCAGCGGGAGGCTTCGATTCCGCCTAACTCTTCGAGGAGGTAGCACAAGCCGGCAAAGAGAAAACAGGGACTCGAACTCAGCAGCCAGAGGCATCTGTTTCCGTCCAGATCATAAAAGACCCATTCTCCTCGGTCAGGAAGGCTCATCCCCTGTTTGAGCAAAGACCTCTTTATCCTGTCGGTGGCAACCGCAAGATAAACAACTCCCTCCTCTGATTTCATGCCCGAAGGCCGGACAGGCTCCACGGGCAGAGAGCTGCGCAGCCAAGAGAGAAGCTCTTCTGCCGCCGTTTGTTCAACGGGATATCCCTTTTCTGGAATCCGGACCTGGCGGATGGCCTGGAGAACATCTCGGACCTTCATCGTAACCTCCTCCTCTGGAGTTGAAAAGGGAATTGTACAGTGAACAAAAACAAGGAAGCAACCCTTTTCCCATCCTTGACTTCACGCCCCTCCTTTGTTATAACCTCAATCGGGAAATTGGCAAATCATTCACAGAAGCCTTTTTTTCTTGCCGCCTCAGAGAGCAGATAATGGTGTTCTGGATTTTCATTCTCGTCTTCCTCTCCATCCTGGCCTATCTGACCCAGGTGGGAATCCTGTTCCTGATGCAAATCCACTTTCCCTTCATGACCGCTTCTCTCATCAATGTCCTCGTCCTCATCTGCATGGCTTGCGTCCTGGTGAGGATCCTGGGAAGGATGAAAAAAGGAGAAAAAGAAGCTCTCTCCAGAAGAATCGAGGAACTTGAGAAAGAGCTCCGAGAAAACAAGGAAAAAAAGAAATCCAACGTTGAATCGGAGGAAAGACAGGGATAACCCTGATGAGCCTGCAAAGGACACCGGAACCCTTATCTTTTAAACCGAGGATTCAAAAATCAACTCCGATCAAAGTCATTGACTTCCACATCCACATCGGGCTCAAAGAACACTGGCATGAATGGGTGCACGACTATCAGAGGTCTGTTCAATCAGAATATTATGACCGCTACCCGGAGATGATCGATCCGGAAAAATTCGCCGCCTATCTCAAGAGCCATCACATCGAAAAGGCCGTGATTCTTCCAGAAATCAGCCCCATCACGACCGGAGTTGTCCCCAACGAATATGTGCTTGATTTCTGCAGGGGAAACGAGCTCTTTATCCCTTTTTGCACCATCAATCCTCACCTGGCCACTCATCCGCCCCGGGAGTTCAAGAAATCCATCGAGACGGGCGCCAGAGGGCTGAAGCTCTATCCCTCCTACAACCATTTCTTCCCTAACGAAACCAGGCTCTATCCCCTCTATGCTCTTGCCGAAGAATGCCAGATTCCCGTCCTTGTTCACACCGGCTCTTCCATCTTCAAGGGCTCTAAAATAAAATACGCAGACCCCATTCACCTCGATGAGGTAGCCGCAGACTTTCCGGAGCTCCGTCTCCTCATGGCCCACAGCGGAAGAGGCTTCTGGTATGAAAAGGCGTTTTTTCTCTCCCGGCTCCATCCAAACCTCTATCTGGAGGTTTCAGGGCTGCCGCCTCAAAATCTGCTCGCCTATTTCCCGGACCTGGAAAAAAACATCGATAAGTTTGTCTATGGGTCGGACTGGCCGGGGATCAGATCCATGGACAGCAACATCCGGGCGATAACAGAACTCCCCATTGGAGAAGAGTCTGTGAAAAAGATTCTTTACGAGAACGCGGCCCGGATTTTGAGATTGTAACCGGGAACGACAAAGCGGTTTGAAAAATTTCCAGAACCTCGATGAACAGAAGAAAATTCCAGGGCAAACTCATCGCCATCAAAAATTGTCTTCCTGACGATGCTCCAAAAGTCCGGGCGTTGTGCGCTGAGACCGGCTTTCTCGGCGAGCCCATCGACAGCCTGTTCGAAGACCGGAAGTGGTTTGCAGACCTGAACACCCGCTACTACCTGAAGTATGAACCCGATTCCTGTTTCGTCGCCGAAGCTGATGGAGAGCTGATCGGTTACGTGCTGGGATGCCGGAAACCAACGCAGTATGCTCTTGTTTTCTATTTTCTCATCGCCATCCCTCTTTTCCTCAAAGCCCTTCTGAAATGCCTCACCCGACAGTACAGCTCCCGAAGCCGGAGATTTCTGTGGCGGCTCATCGCCAGAGGGTCCAGAGAAAGGCCAAAAAGACCGAGGGGCTGCGGCCATCTTCACATCAACATCAAAGATGGCTACCGGCATTACGGGATCGGCCGCTCCCTGTTCGAAGCTCTCTTCCATCACTTCCTCAAACGGGGAATCACAAAAGCCTATGGAGAGCTGACCTTTGTCGAAAGGCGCCAGAGTATGGATCTCTATATGCGTGACGGATTGTTGATCTACGATAAGAAGCCAACCTCAATCTGGGGCGAAACCGCGGGCAACGCTTATCTGATGACCGTTGTGGTGGATATTCCCAGAGTGCTGAACCTCAAAAAACAATGAAAAAACTGGTGGTGGCCGTCCACGATGTCTGTCCGCCTTTCCTCTCTGAGCTCAAAGAGATTTCCGATGCCCTAAACAGGGCCGGAATCCAGAAGAGATGCCTGAAAGTGATCCCCAGCTTCCAGGGTAAGTATCCCATTCTGGATGCACCATCGTTCATGGCCTGGCTGGAAAAAGAGAGAAAAAGCGGCCAGGAAATCATCCATCACGGCTATGAACACCAGCGGAGAACTGAACAGAAGGCCGAATCCAGAACCCCGAAAAAACAAGGCCGCCTCTCCCGCCCGGCTGAGTTTTTCCGGATGAGCTACGAAGGAGCCAGAAGAGCCATCATTGCCGGAAAAAAGATTTTTCAGGCCGCCGGAATCGAGTGCATCGGATTTACCGCTCCCGCCTGGAGGCAGAGCCGCTCCGCCACCCGGGCGGTCAGGGACAGCGGTTTCGCATATTATACCAGCCTTCTCTGGTTTCACGATTGCCGCAGGTCCAGGAAAATCTTTTCGCCCGCGTTCGGGTTCATGGGCGTCGCTCCTTTTTTGGAGTCCCTCGCCATGATCGGAAATGCCCTGATGAAGAACACCGTGGTCCCTTTTCAGCCGTTGACAAGGATAGTCCTCCACCCTCAACATATGCATAATCACCGGGCTTTCTCCTATGTGATGAGCATGCTCAAGGAACTGGCCTCAAAGGCAGAGCTTATCCACTACCGCGAAATCCTCAGGAGCGGCTGAACACATATGAAAAAAAGAGCCTCCATCATCGTCCCGGCTTACAATGAGGAAAAATACCTTCTTTCCGCTCTGGAATCTATAGAAAGGCAGGAGTATGACCACGAGCGCATCGAGGTCATCGTCGTCGACAACTGCTCCACTGACAACACGGCCAGGGTCTTTCAGTCGTTCATGGGTGCAAACACCTTCCGGATGACCCTGCTCCATGAGCCAGTGCTCGGAGTCTCCCGGGCCAAGAACCGGGGAGCTTCTGCTTCTGAGGGAGAGATTCTTCTTTTTCTCGACGCCGATTCCCGGATGAGCGAAAACCTGGTCCAGGTCATCGATGACCACTACCAGAAGGGCTGCGAACTGGGAATCATCAAGCTTCTCCCGGATTCAACTGACTCCACAGCCCGCATTTTTTTCCGGCTCATCGATTTCGGGAAGCAGGCCTTCCGCATCGCCGCTCACATGGGATACTGCAGCCGGGAAATGTTCTGGCTGGCCGGCGGCTTCCCTCAGGAAAGAAGGCACGCCGAAGACCTGGAGCTCTTCACCAGAATCAAGAAAATGCTCAATAAGCAGGGAAAAAAATACGGCTACATCGAAGAGGCCCACATCACCACCTCCACCCGGAGGATGGACCGCCTTCCGATCAGGCTGGGTTATCCACTGACTCTTTCCGAGTGGTTTTTCGGCGGCATGCTCGGGCTGGGGAAAAGACACTATAAACCCTATCGCTGAGAAAAGATTTCCTCTCTCCAGCACTCATCGTGGCTTTTTTAACGGCTGCTCCATCAAGTCGATGAGAGCCTGTTCCATGGTCCTGATAAACTGAAGCCGTTCAAAGGGCCTCTGGCAGGTTCCGGCCAGGACAAACCTGTCCGACCGGCGGCAGAAGGCGTTGACCGCATCGCGGTCAAGGCTGAGGACAGACTCCGGCGCCTGGAAGCTCTCCAGCTCTTTCCAGTCGGCGATGAGCGGCCTGTGGACGATGCCGATCGTCCCGCTGTGAAGGTTGTCAAACGTGCAGCCCCACTCATCAACATAGACCCCGGGACGGTAGCGGTCGCCTTTTATCCCTAACGGCTTCCTGTAGACAGGAGGCGCAAGAAGGATGTCGTCGGGGAAATCCCGGCGCAGCCTGCCGAGCGGCTCAGGGTGTATCTCCTCCGCCCATGGCAGAACCCAGACCTGGCGGGGTATTCCAGGCGGCGAATCAAAGCTGATCGTCCGGCGGACAAGCTCACGGGAGTTCATGGCCGCCCCGCCTCCTCCTTTCTGTCCGGAACCCCTCCGGGAAAAAACCGGTAATTCCTCAAATTCACTGTCTGGCCGGGCTGGGCCCAGGAAAACCCGGCTTCGCCGGGAAGCAGCCCTCTCTCGTAGCAGTGCATCAAGGCCTGGTCAAGGCCCTTGACCCAGAGCCCCTTCTCCACCTTATCTCTATAAATCATGTGCTGGGGAAAGTTTACACTCTCTGGAACGGATTCCTGGATGCCGTTGACACAGAGGGTCTGGGAACGGGCCGCTTCCGGTCCGCAGAGGATGGGGCCTGGCTGACGGACTGCTGCCACGGCAGTAAAAAGCTTTCGAAAAGGATGTTCGGCTTCCGGAGAGCCGAGATGTTTCACGCCTGTCAGTTGGTCAAGGATAACAATCTCTGCAGCGGCCTCTCCGTAGGTCACCCTGGCCTTTTCGAACTCAAAGGAAAACATGGGGCCAAACGCATTCTGGACCGTATGGGATGCATAAAAGAGGAGTTCTGCGCCATTGGAAGTGAAGGCCCGGCACGCCACGGTATCAAAGTTTTCGATGGGATAGGCCCGGTAGGATTCCGCTTTCACCTCCACAGGCGCGGCACTGGCCTCTGCCTTATCTCCCAAAACATAAAAAAGGTTGTGCAGGAAATGGGCCATGGCATTGTTGGCCGGGCTGTCCAGAATCCAGTTCCCTGCCCCATCCTTTTTTCTTCCCAGCCAGTCGCTCTTTGCGTAGTAGTCCTCCCCCCTCGGCCACACGCAGAGAGTCTTCAACCGTCTGGCTCTGCCCAGCTCTCCGCTGAGGACAGCGCCTTTCAAAGCCTGGATGGCGGTGGAGAAGGACCACTGGTAGCCGATCATCACCCAGCCGCCGCTTTCATCCCTTGTTCTGATCAGCCGTTCGGCTTCCTGCACGGTCGCTCCCAGCGGCTTCTCGCACAGGACACGGCTGCCATGCCGGAGAGACACGCAGCTCTGAGGAACGTGGAAATGAATGGGAGAGGAAATGATCACAAGGTCAGCCCTCTCTCCGCGCTCATAAAAGGATTCGAGGGAGGAAAACAGCGGGATGCCCCTCCTCTTCAATTCAGGGTAAAGCTCTGATCGTTGAGGAAAGGGATCGACGGCTGCCAACAGCCTGACTTCCTGAGGAGAAAACTCCTCGATCAGGGTGCGAAGGTAATGAAAGCCCATGCCGCTCACCCCAACCAGAACCACGGCAACCGGCCTTTCGCCCTGAATCCTCATTCTGCTGTCCATATATGTTTTATTCCCTCTGCAACCTTCTTTCCATCAAATCCACTTCAAAAACCTCATGCGTTTCAAGGTCAACGGCCATGGTTTTGATCTCGAAGCCGTTGAGCGGCAGGGCGAAAGAAAGATCCAGCAAAGGCATGTTCACCCGGGCCTCCCTTTTTTTTCCTGTCGGCTCAAAGAACCGAAGAACAAGCCAGTTTTTTTTCTCGGCGAAATTGATCGCGGTCACCTGAACGGCCTCGCCAGAGAGAGAAAGCGAGGGGCGGGGTTTTTTGCCCTTGCCCGAAGGAAAACAGGAAAGCACCATCGGTCTTTCGTTCCTGACCAGCGCTTCCCGATCGACCTGCAACAGCCTGGCCTCAACTTCGCCGGCACTCACCCAGAAGCGGAAGAGTCTCTCCCCCTGGTCCACCCGCGGCTCGAATCGGTCCTGGGGCAGTATCGGCCGGCCTTCCTCCACAGGATGGGCGGCATAGGCAGCAGAACGCAGCAGAGAAAGACGGATCTCACCCTGAGCGAAATCAAACCCGTAGGTTCTCTCATTGATGATGGTCAGGCCCAGGTTCTGTTCCGGAGAAAAAACTCCAATCCATTTCTGGGCCACAAGCTCCTCTGCGGTCCGTGAAAAATCCTCCGTTCCATAGGCTACCTGGCCTTTGCAGACACCGTTTGAAAAAACGGTGGGCATTGAGAGTTTCAGCATGCGGTCTTTTTCGCTCCAGAAAACACGGGTCTCAACCTCCAGCTCGCTGCCTATTTTGGGAATCTTGTAGCGCTGGCAGATGAAGGAATGATTGTATGTGAGCAGAGCCTCCACAACTGTGCGGACCGGACCATCTTCGATGATCCGAACCGGTCTGAGCGTCGGCCTCAGGACCCCGGCAAAACGGGCAGCCTCCTTGCCGCTCATGAGCGTAAAAGAACCCAGGACATTCCGGAATGCCCTGACTTTCATCCCCCACGGGTCAGGATAATCCTCGATAACAAGGGGACGAAAAGAGCCGGGCTGAAGAAAATCAACTCCATTCACCCGGAAGCGCCCGACAAGTCCTGTTTCTTCGTCGATCACGACCTCCATGTCCCCCGACTGGAAGACAAAGCGGGTCTGCTCCTCTTCGCACCGCTCAAAACCGACGGCCCTGGCCGGGACTTCTTTCAGCCGGCAGGAAAATCTGTTCATCTGTCCGGGTTTGAGCTCGGCGGTGAAGACCACCCTTTTCCTCTGGTCGACAGAGATGTTGCTGCTTTCTTTCTCCAGTTGCAGAGGCAGCGGCGTTCCTTTGCTGTCCGTGATTTCGGGCATCTGGAAGCTCTCCGGGTCAAGACTCGGCTCCTGGGGCTGAAGCTCGCAGACGACGGTCTCCCGCAAAGGATAAGGATGGGGATTATAGACGAACACGGGAAACTCAGCCTCCCCTGCCCTGGCCTCACCGCTGAGAAGGGCAAAGAAGGCTTTTGCTTTTAGCCGGGAAAGAATCTCCAGGCCGTGATCCATCCTCTGCAGGGCAGACGCTTCAACTTCAGCGATGGACGATCCGGGAAGGATGTCATGAAATTCACAGAACAGGAGGTCTTCCAGCGCTCCCTGAAGTTCCTTTCCGGGATACTCCACTAAACCTTCCAGAGAGGCATGGGTCACCATCTTCTCCGTGAAATAAAAGCTGTTCTCCAGCCGGCGGTGCTTCTCCTTGATGCGGGCCATGGTCGTGTAGCAGCCGACCGCCCAGGGGTTGATGTCCCCTGTGTGTCTGGGGAGCTGGTCTTCGACCTTTTTCAGGGCTTTAAAATATTCCTCTGGCACAGAATGACGAACCTCCCTGGCCTTGCTTTCCTTGATAAGCTGCCGCAGGTGCTGAAGGTCCTCCCGGGAAGCCCCTCCTCCATGGTTCCCGATTCCCCAGAGAAGGAGGCCGGAGGCCCTGTCCGCGTTTTCTTCAAGCCAGCGCTCAACTCGCTCTCTGGATTTGCCCCTTTGCGAGTTATAATGATGCGTGGCCCGATGGGCCATGATCTCAGAGCCATCGTAGCCGACCCAGATGAAATCATCGGCGGGAAGAGAGAGATGCCCGGCATCAGGCCGGCAGAAAAGATAGGAGGAGTAACCCGATTTTTTCAAAACCTGGACAAGGCCCCGCGAGTGCCCGAAGCTGTCGAAATTGCAGGCTGTCTCAGGCTCTTCCCCGAATCGATTCCGGAAATACTGTCTTCCGATGAGAATCTGGCGGCAGAGCGACTCACCGCTGGGCATGTTGCAGTCGGGCTGAAGATACCAGCCGCCCATGATGTGCCATTTCCTCTTTTTCACCAGCTTCTGGATCCGGGAAAAAAGCTCTGGCTCAAACGCCTCAACCCAACGGTAAAGGACCGCCTCGTTATGGTTGAAGACAAATTCCTCAAATGTCTCAGAGAGTTCGGCGGCGGCGCGGAAAGTGGAAAGGGCTTCAGCCGCCCCCTCTTCCCATTCCCACAACCAGACAGGGTCCAGATGGGCATTGCAAACAAGATAGAGTTTCTTGCTCATCATCTCCTCCTCCAACCCGAAGGCGGATGACGGAAGACTTCTTTCAGAGGCAATTCAGCCGCGGAGACAATCCTCTTCCACTTGTTCTTAATCAGGTGGCCATTTCCGAGGAAGAAATACGAAACGCCGCCGAGTCTTGTTCTTACGTCCGGGTGTCCCCTGACTGGGTCGTCGTCGGTGAAGTGTTCCTGAGCGTCGATCATCAGCAGGCCTTCAATTCCCGGGCCGTCAAACAACGGATATTATTATGAATGCAATAAACAAAATGACAATGTATGCGCGGCCTCGGCGTCGCATATGTTTTGTCACATCCTCTATTGCGTTTGTATTAACTTAAATTCATTTCCCTGAGAAGTCAAACCCAGCTTCTCAAAACGATCTTCCATTCTGTGGGGGATGAACTCGCTTTCTCGTGACCGGGCCGCGACATCAAATAAAGAGAGCCGCGTGACTCAACTCCCAGGCCATTTCTTGTGACATGTCTGACCACAGCTCCATCGATAAAAATAGGAGTTGACAAAAAACAACAGTCTCCCTATCTTAGTAATAGGGCATCCAGAATATCAATGAGAAATCAAGCGGGGACAAAACCGCGGATTGGACATTTCCTGTCCATCGTATTAAAATAATGATGGGATTAATGAAGAAACAGGTTCTGGCGTCGGTTCTCATTTTTCTCCTCGTTCAATGGTCGCCTTTGCTGGCAACATCCAGAAAGGATGACGATTTCAATCGAGCTCCGGTTGCACCAGGGCTTACCTTCGGTCATCATATATCTCTTTTCGCTCTGCCTGATATTCAGGGGATGACGCAAGCGAATAGCCTGCTCCAGCCCGATGATGATTCCGTCAGTATCGACATGTACTCCCAAAGAGTCCTGGAGTCTGTCAAACAGTTCAGTCTGGTTCGCGGTGACATCGAGACCTTTACGCTTCAGTTCTTCCCTCAGATCACGCCCGCGTTGGAAACCCAGAAAAATTATCCTCGGGCCGCCTTCCGGATCGTCTCCATCAATCTGATCCTCTGGTCGTTCAATCATTATGTGATGGGAGAAAGCTGGACCAACATTTCCCTGGACTCCATGCTCACCAACCTCCAATCCGGTTTTGATTGGGACACTGACACTTTCGTCACCAATCAGCTCGGGCATCCCTATCACGGAGCGGTCCATTACTCCATGGGCAGGGTCAACGGACTCAGTTTCCTGGAATCCACGCTGTTCAGTACGCTGGGCAGCCTGACCTGGGAAATCTTTCTCGAATCGATCCAGCCCTCGACAAACGACCTGCTCATGAATACTCTGGGCGGAATCACCTTAGGTGAAGTTCTCTACAGGATTGCTGACCTCATCATCGATGAAAGCTCGGTCGGTCTGGAAAGAGCGCTCCGGGAAACCATTGCTTTTCTCGTCAATCCTGCCTTCGGGTTCAGGGCCTTCAGCGGAGAAGCGTTCAGAATCGGTTACCCTCCGGAAAAGCGCTACTACAGCCTTGAGTTTCCCATTGGCGCTTATAACCTGCCTTCGGAAAATACTTCCTTTCTTTTCTCCGCCGGCCTGGAATACAAAGACTTCCTGAAAGACAGCTCTTCCCCTCTCAGCCCCTACGATTGGTTTTCGCTCGATTTCCGGCTGGGGATTCGTGATGCCGGTGTCAGGGATAAAGAGATCTTCACTACCGGTGTTTTGACCGGAAAAAAAGTCAGAAACGGCCTGGCCGGCCTCTTCGGAGTTTTCGACTATATCGACTCCTATGCCTTGAATAAGATGTCGGCTGTCGGCATCGGACCGGGGCTTGTGATTATCTCGGCTTCCGACTCTGAGCTGTTCTTCAACAGCTCCGGTGTCCTATCCGTCATCTTCGGTGGCTCGAGCCCGTCTTTTAATCCGCCTAACCCGTGGTTCGGAACAAAATACGACGATCCCTATTATCTCGGACCGGGAATGCTGGGAAGGTTCAAGCTGGAACTGGGCAAGAAAGGCGTGGGCAGCATCGGCACCGGCTTTACCCAGTACTGGGTCCATTCCATCTTCGAGAATGCCAACGAATTCCTGAGCATCCTCTTCCTGAACCTCAAATGCGACATGACAGTAAACTCCCAGATCAGCCTCGGTTACGATTACTACCTGAGGCATGGCACACTCAACGAACAGAGTGCGAGCGGCGCAAAGCCGGCTCTCCGCGCTCTCTACATTCTGAAATTTTAACGCCCCCATTTATGCTCCTCTTTTTTTCTCTCCATTTCGCTGAGCAATCTTTGTGAATAGTCCAGGGTAATTGATTCTCTTCCAGCTGAGTGTGGGGAAAATACACGGGAATGGAAGAAGCGACCTTGACAATTTAGCCTTCCCGAGTCCTCCACTGAGGGAAACCGATGAAATCGGCCGCACATATGCGACGCCGAAGCCGCCCCCAGCCGCGGTTTTCAACAAACCTTTCGGAACCGCAGGCAGCCGAGGTATCCCACGAGAACCAGAAAATTGACGGTGATCACAGACGAGGACATGAAAGCGGCATACAATTCCCTTCCCAAGAGGTTATAGAGAGAGAAGGCGATGACCGACAGGTTGGCGATGAGCACTCCCCTCCACAACTTTGTGAAGACAGAAAAGTGGTCGAGGAGCAACATGATTCCCAGAACCGAAATAACAAACGTGTAGTCCCAGCCGAGTGGCGAGACCAGAGGAATACAGATAAGGAGCGAAGCGCATTCCAGAACTTCCGGCCGTTCCACCTGCTGTCCCTTTACGATCATCCGAAAAACCGAGACGGCCAGAAGGCTGATGCCCAGGCCGAAGAGCGCAAGGGAGAGCTGTCGATCGCCCGTCCACTTCATGAAAAAGGCCAGGAGCGAGACATTATCCTGGGAAGTGAGCAGGCGGGGTGTCGACCGGGACAGTGTGGATACCCAGTCTCCCAGAAGCCTCAGGTTTCCCTGAAAACCGTAAAAAACAGAAGGCGCCAGAAGAAAAAGCCCCAGAAATCCCAGTCCGCTCGCCAGGGAGAGCCGTTTCTTCTTGATCAAAAAGTAGGGAAGAAAAATCAGAGCGTGAGGTTTTAAGGCCGAAGCGACACCCCAGAGAAGGCCGGCTGGGAGCTCTCTCCTGGCGGGAGGCCCGGTCTCCTCCGCAACCAGGACCCAGACCATCAAGAGCAAAACCATGCCCACCACGGCGTTGACCTGCCCGAGTTGAAGCTCCCTCAGGAAAAACCTGGCCAGGATCAGAGGAGGTAAAACGAGAAGATAGACGGGTTTTTTCTGTTTCGAACCCAGGATTTTTCCTGAGGTGGAGACAAGGAGAAACAGGCTGAGAGCCACCACGGAAAACCATATCCCTTTGGCAACTCCGAGAGGGAAAAAAGACAGGGGAAGGTAGAGGAGCGCCGAAGAGGGAAAATACTTGAACATGTAGTGGCCGTCTTCGGCGCGGTAGAGGGGCTCGCTCATCCTCAACCTCTTGCCAGCGGTGTAGTTCACTTCGAAATCTCTCATGTGGAGTTTTTCTCCGAACAGCAGCATGAAGAGGATGAAGACAACCGCGATCAGGACAAGGAGAACAATTTTTTTTCTCAACGACATCTTTTTTTGGTTGTTATCGGGAAATGAGGCTTCCCGGTCCTCGAGACTATACAAACCATAAAACAGAAGCTCAGGTGTTCCGTCATAAGTCAGTCGAGGAGCTTTGCGACGGCTTCATAAACTTCATCGACCGCAATGGCTTTCAGGCACCTGTTGTCGTTGCAGGGCGAACGGCGGTGATTCGATGCGGAAATGCAGGGGCTGCAGGCGTAGCCTGCGTAAAAAACCCGGCAGTTCGTCCCCAGCGGCCCGTAGAGCCGGGGCGTTTCCGGCCCGAAAAGGGCAACGGTGCTGATATCCGTCAGGCTGGCAAAATGCACCGGACCGCTGTCGTTGGTGACGAGAACATCAGCGACGCTGTAAAGCGCCATCAACTCGCTGAAGGTCGTCCTTCCGGCAAAGTTGAGGCATCTCTCAGAGCCGATAGCGCTGCAGACGGAATCAGCGTGTTTCCTCTCGGATGCCGTTCCCGTGACCACGATCCACGTTCCCTGGCGTTCGAGCAGCCTCCGGCAAAGCTCGATATAGCTCCGAAGCGGCCATCTCCTCAGAGGAACGATATCGCTTGCGTTAGGGTTGAGAAGAACAGTGCTCTTCGCGCGGGAAATGGCCGGGCTCACCTCTTCCAGTTTGGCCCTTATTCTTGCTTTTGAATCCTCTCCTATCCTGATTCTGGGAACCATCACTTTTTCTTCGGAAAGCGGCACTTTGGCCGGAGGAGTATCCTCCGGCGGCGACACAAAGGCCTCGATCAGGTTGAACAGGTTATGGACTATATGAATATGGGGATTGAACATCACCCTGTGAGTCAGGAAATTGCCTCGATAGAGCCCTTCGTTGTGATATCTGTGATAGCCGACCCTGTTTTTCGCGCCGCTGAGGTAGCTGAGAATGGCGGTGAGCCGGGCAAAAAGCTCCATGTCCACGGACAGACTGAGTTTTTTTCTCCTTAATTTCCAGAGGGCGCCGGCCGCTGTGACCAGGAATCGCCAAAAATTCCGGCTGCTGATGGTGATGACGTTTTCCCCGGGGACGACTTCCAGGACATCCACCGCGTATCTATTCTCTTCAAAGGTCAGAAAGTAGAGTTCTGCACCCGGAAAGAGCTCTTCTGTCCTCTTGAACAGAGAATACGCGAGGACGATACTCCCCATTTCCGACAGTTCGATGAACAGGATTTTCTCCGGCCTTTTCACTCTTTTTGGCTTGCTGAGCAGCCTTCTCAGGCCGTGAAGACAGGAGAGAAGAAAGCAGACGGGAATCCCGAACTTTCGGTCGACAAAGCGCATGAAGTTGACGTTCATCAGGCCTGGCTCATGGATTCTGGAAAGTTTAACCTTCCACGGGTCTTTTGAGGCTTTCTCTTCAGGCTCAACGCTGGACTCTTCCGCTTCCCTCTCCAGCAGCTAACCTTTCCACTTCCCCGACACTGACCGCGTTAAAATCGCCGGCAATCGAATGCTTGAGGCAAGCGGCAGCCACTCCAAAATTCAACTCGAAATTCCGTGCCTGGAGGAGGCGGATCCTGGCCCGCGGGGAGAGCCGCGCCATCAGCTCGCCGAACGTGACCACCCTGTCCGGCTGCTGTTTCCCGCTTCTTCTTTCCTCTTGAGGCCTGTTGCGGGGCGCCGAGTCCCTCAACCTTTTCTTTGACCTCAAAGAGTCCCTCTTCTCTGTTTTGAGGGTCATAGCGGATGTCGTTTCCCGCCACGTCGAAGCCGTTCCTGGCCAGCTCGAGGCTGATCCCGCAGCCGATGCCCTGACCGGCTCCGGTCACAAGACTGACTGGTTTTAGATTCATCATTCTTTGACGTGATTCTACCATAAAACCAAAAGAAATAAACAACTTCTATAACAGGAAAACTGCGGCAAAAGAGACAATGCCTTCTGCTTCCGCCGCCTCGATCAAACTACTGTAGTGCGTCATAAGCCCCTTTACTTTGATTGTCATTCCGGGCTTGATCCGGAATCCAGTCTTTTTGCCTTTCTGGATTCCTGCTCCCTGCCTGCGCAGGGACAGGCTTCGCAGGGACAGGCTTCGCAGGAATGACGGTTTTTGATGCCACAATATATGTAAAGAAGCGTTGGACGCACTACACTACCTGACAATCCTGTCCTTCATGTATTCATTCCAGACATTCTCAAACCAGCTATCCGGAATTTCGACATCCTGTTCTTCGGCTTTCCTGAGAAGCTCTTCGCGTGTTCTGAAGCCGAAAGGTTCGTGTCCGGACATTGTCCCATTTATAGTAGCCGAAGTCGATCATAAAAAGAAGAGACGGTTGCGTCGTTTTAGATGATTTTGACCTTCATTACTGCCTGTGCTATAAATGAAATGACAACTGACGGCGCTCTGACGAGAGACGCGACTGAAGATGATTTCTTCTCCGATCATGAACCCTCGAAATTTTTCTCTCCTTCTGATTCTCTCGGCCCTCTTTCTCTTTTCGAATCCAGACCATGCTCAAGCCGGACCTGCCGTTCAGGAGGAAATTCTCCCCCCTCTGTCTCTGGTTGGCGTCATCATTGCCGAAGACGCCTCCTCCATCGCCATCCTGAAAAACCAGCAGACCGGAAAAACAGCGATTCTCAGTGTCGGTGAGAATATTCTCGGCTTCACCCTGAGTCAGGTGCACGAGAACAGGGTTGTTCTGAGAAAAGGGGAAAAGACTTTTCAGGTATTTCTGGGGAGGGGAAGCCTTGTCCGCACCGTGGAGCCGGCAGCGGAAAAGCCGATTGTTTTGAGCCAACCCGAGATACGGGAAGAACCGCTGGAAAGCCCGCAGCCAGCCGAAGACCTGATCAGGATGGAATTCAACAGGGCTGAACTCGAAAGCCGCCTCCAGACAGAAATGCCCCTCATCATGCAGGAGGCCAGGTTTGTCCCCAACATCGTCGAAGGAAGAGTCAGCGGATTCCGCATCACCAGCCTGCCCAGGTCAAGCGTTATCTCCGAGGTCGGCATCCGGCCGAACGACGTCATCAAAAAAATCAACAACGTCGAGCTCAATACCATGGATAATCTTTTTGCCCTTTACAACAGATTCAAGGACGAGAACCGCTTTGATGTCACTCTCGAGAGGAGTGGAAAAACAATCCGCATCCTCTACACTCTGAAATAACTCAACCATCCTCAATGACATGGAAGCGCGGGAACAGGCGCCATTTCTCAGCGTTGCTCGCAGCGTGCGTGGCAACGGTGTCATATCAACAATTTTTCGTTCGGACCTTATCCGATTGTTCCATTTAAATGAGAGCCTGAAATCGAGATGAAAACATTGCGCATTGGAATTGACACTTACGGATTAGAGCCCCTTCAGTTGAGCCCTCTCGAAATCCTGGAATGGGCCCGGGAAAATGGAGCCGAGGGCGTTCAATTCTCTGGTTTCTCCCCTGAACAACGAGAGAAAATTGACCCGGCCCACCTGAAGGACCTTGCCGAATACGCAGCCTCCCACGACCTCTATCTCGAGTGGGGCAGCGGCCAGCACATCCCCTTCGAAATGGAGACCTGGAAGAGAAAGGATATTTTTGAGACAAACCGCAAGGCCGCTGGAGAGGCGCAGATTCTGGGGACGCGAATCGTCAGGTCCTGCTCTGGCGGTTTGATGCGCTGGACACCTCACAGCCCGTCCACCGATACCTTCTTAAAGGAAACGACCGGGAGCCTCCCCTCCCATCCCTTGAAGACCACGGCGGCCGGTTTTTAATCCCCATCTTTGACCCCGTCTTCCTGGCCGGGTTCCCCGACCTGACAGTTCAGGAGTTCGCCTCGCTCATCCGGATGGCCAATCAGACTGAGGAAGCATTCCGGACTGACCGCCTGTCCATCACAGAAAGGGAGAGCTGGCCTGAAATCTGTGCATCGCGGCTGCAGAATGACATTCAGGCTCTGAAGAAATTGCTGCGCTCCAGCCCGGATTGACGGGGAGCTTAAATAAAGCTGGCCTTCTGACATCAGTCGAGCTTTGACTTATTCAAACGGGAAATAGCGGACCGGGTTTCCGCACCAGGAGAGAAATTTCTCGAAATCAGCAGACTCAATCCCCACTGTGACCGTGTTGACGTTGGGATGAAAATGGAGCGGGCCCGCATCCTTCAGCGCAGAGTCGACCACCACCTGGACCTCTTTTTCCCGGTCGTTAATCAACCCGAAAGGAGAAACCGCGCCCTCCTCAATCCCCAGAATCCGCCGCAACCTCTCGGCAGAGGCAAAGCTGAGGCGGTCCTCGCCGAGACGCCGCTCCAGGGCTTTCAAGTCCGCCTTTTTGGTATGTTCGAGGATGACCAGATAATGACGATTGCCTTTCTTGTTGCGGAGAAAAAGATTCTTGCAGTGGGTGCCCTGGATATTCTGCCAGTGTTCTCTGCCTTCTTCAACAGTGTAAACTGGCGGATGCTCATAGCGGACGTGGGGAATGCCTAATTTGTTCAGGACGTCATAAACTCTCTGTTCCTTTTCCTCGCTCATCGCCGTTTCTCCTCCGGGTGGGTTGTTCCAATAAGTTCGAGCGAGACAGAAGCGTTTTTCTCCACCTTTGCCCGAAAGTCGACATAGGAGCTTTTCTCAACCGTTACGTTCGTATGGTCTAACTTCTTTCCGTTCATGCTCACGGACCGAACAGATGAACCCGCCGAGTGCCTGAATTCGTAGGAAATGAAAGCTCCTGATTTGAGCCTGGGTTTCGGCAAAATGAGTCAATCGCCAGATTCAGAGAATTTCTTTCCAGAAAGGCCTTGATTCTGGGAATAAAGCTGTCAAATTCAGGCCTTCCGGTCCTGACAAACGTCTCTTCAGGCATCTTGTGTCTCAACCGAAAAAAGTTAACGAAGAAGGCGGAGGTTCTGCTGGGCAGTTTTTCCCAGAAAGAGTGTATCAGAGCCAGCAGCAATCAGAAGGTCGGGAATGAAGGCGTCTCCCCTGCTGAATTTTTCCCCGATCCGGTGCATCCCGACCACCAGTCCCCTGTCCAGAATCTCGGAGGCCGGGATTCTGGCCTTGAGCGCTTTCGCTGTCCATTCCACGGCTCCGTCCTCACCCCGGAGCTCCGGAGGATAGAGCGCCTGCTGTTGGGACTTTCCTCTCTCGATGCAATCGGCAATTCTGCCGAGCAGGTCCTCCATCCTTTCCACTCCTTCTATTCCTGACGCCAGACCAGGCTACTCATAAAAATATTTTAGCGAATACTTTCTGAGGGTTCCTTCGCTGTCTGACCTTGTGTAAAGGAAATTATTGTTGTCGATGTGGATGGCGTGCGCAGGCCGGGGCAGAGTAAAGGTGGCCGCATGCTGGCCGTTCTTGTTGAGCACATAGACATCCTGACAGCCACTGATGGAAAGGTGGCCGCCGAGAACGAGCAGATAGCCCCGGGGATCCAGGGCGATGGATTTATAGGCTGCCTCCAGCGGGAACCCCCCGAAGAGAGGTCTCTTCCCTTTCTCCTGTCTCATTTTGACTTTCCTTTTTCCCAGCAGGCTCTGCGACCAGGCGGTTTCTCCAGCCGCATCGATTTTCTCGATCCGGTCCTCCCAGGTATACGCCAGATAGACGTTGGTGTCCCCGTCCATGCAGAAGCTCACCATGTTCATCAGGGTGAACTTCCTGTCCTTTCCGTAAACCACCTTTTCGATCTCGTTTGCCTGCTGGTCATAAATATAGACACAGTAAAGGTAAACGCCTTCTTCCATCTTTCTGTCCCGGATCAAAGTGGAGACCGCAATTTGTTCTTCAGAAAAAATCCACATGTCCGTCGGAGTAAATTTGAGGGAAATGCTGAACATGAAATCCAGATTCCGGTCAAAAACGAGAATGCCGGGGTTAAAGGCTTCGGTGACATAGACTTTTCCGCCGTGATACCGGACAACACTGGGACCCATCAACTGTCCTTGGCTCGCCCCCTTCTCCTTTACTTCGGCAAGGAGTTCACCTGTCTCGCTATATTTCTTTATGCTGGAGTTTTTCAAATCAGCGGTGTAAATATTGCCTTCTTCATCCGTGGCCACTCCGGGCCGCTGATAGACCATATCCTCAAACGTGTCTCCAAGGGCCAGGACCTCCTCGAGGTAAACTTTCAGTTGAATCTGGCCGGGCAAAGAAGAAA
>CAYZDV010000022.1:0-21242 GCA_964477275.1 uncultured Eubacteriales bacterium | reverse complement strand
CCCTCCTCATTCTTGACGGCCAGACCGCCTCTGAAAATCTCAATATGACAGATTTCCATTTTCGATTCAAGAAAAAAGGGGACAGGCCCTTTTTTTGCATTATTCAAATGCGTATAATAGAAGAAAGGAGAGCGAACGAGAGAAGTTTTCTGCTGGTTGCATTCCTGAGTTAGAGCGAAGAAAGGGAGGGCGCCCTTGGAAGAGCAAAAGAAGGTTATCCTGACAGGAAGCATAGTCATCGTTCTTGCCGCACTGATCATCGTTGTCTATTACTTTTTCATCCGGGACAGGGCCAAGGAAGCTCTTCCGGTTCAGGACGTTGTTGAGGAACTGCCTGTCCAGACGCCGGAGGATAAACCCGCTGTGGAAGAGGCTCCGGCATGGCCCGGGGTTTCACTCGACGATAGCGATGAGATCATCCGTCAGCAGGCGCTGAGCCTGTCTTCCCACCAGCTCTTTGCTGTCTGGTTGAAAAGCAAATCGCTCGTTCGAAAATTCGTCGCCGCAGTGGACAACATCGCCAACGGACAAAGCCCGAAGCCCCAGGTCGATTTTTTTACACTCGAAGAACCGTTCAGAGTCACCAGAAGGGGCGGCCGGTTCTATGCAGACCCCAGGGGTTACAGCCGGTATAACATGGTGGCGGACATCTCTGCCTCTCTGGATGCAAGGACCTGCGCCGTCCTTTACAAACAGCTGAGGCCGCTCATTCAGGAGGCCTACAGAGAACTGGGATATCCTGATGAAGATTTTGACCTGGCTCTGCACGCGGCCATTGTCGAGCTATTGAGAGTTCCGGTGGTCAAGGGGGAGATGCTCCTGGAAAGAAAGGTTTTCTCCTTCGCCATCGCTGACCCCCGGCTGGAGAATATGAGCGAGGCCCAGAAGCATCTTCTCCGCATGGGGCCGGAAAACGTCCGGAAAATCCAGGAGAAAATCCGCGAGCTGGCCGGGGCACTGGGGATACCCGAGACCCGGCTTCCGCGGCCAATAACCTATACTCCCAGGGCGAAATGACTCAGGATTTCCTCCGTCCTGGCGTTTTTACCTGAGCCCTCATCTCCATCTGAAAGGATTTTTCAGGTTGAAATCCGGAATGAGGTGCTCTTCCCGGGCAAATGGCTCTGACTGGATAAAGAGCATTTCAAATCCCAGCTCTTCGGCCCTGGCCCTGACTCGTCCGTATTCTTCAGGTGTCAGGTTTCTCTGGATTTCTGCCGGCGTCTTGTGGCAGGGATGGAACTGGCTCATCAGGCTCAGGCAGACTGAAGGGGAGAGGTTCCGGGCGATCCACTCCAGGATGGCCAGGGAGTCAGAGGTCTGTCCGGGAAGGGCCAGGTGCCTGATGATAAGCCCCTGCAGGGCCACTCCCCGCCTGGAGATGATGAGCGCCGGCTGCTGGCAGTACATCTCCTGGACGGCCAGGCTTGCGCGGAGAAAATAGTCGGGAGCGCCGCTGAGTTTCTCCGCGACCCGGGGAGTATAATACTTCAAATCCGGAAGATAGATGTCGATGATTCCGTCCAGATTTCTGAGGACATCGGCTTTCTCGAAGGCGTTGGAATTATAGACGAGTGGAAGACGCAGCCCCTCTGCATAAGCTTTCTGCAGCGACCTGAGGATGGGCAGGAGAAGGTGCGAAGGCGAGACAAGGTTGATGTTGAGTGCGCCTTTTTTCTGAAGATCGAGCATTCTTGCGGCCAGCTCCTCGTCGGTCACCGGATGGCCCTGATTGAGCCAGCTCAATTGATAATTCTGGCAGAAGAGGCATTTGAGGTTGCATCCTGAAAAGAAGATGGTTCCTGAGCCGGCCCGCCTTTCTCCCTTTCTTTTTTCATCTGTGGAGCTTCCGGCAGAGCCGCTCAAAACAGGCTCTTCGCCGAAATGAAGAAGAGAGTGGGAAATGGAGGCCTGGTTTGAACTCTGGCAGAAACCGACATCTCCCTTCTCTCTGTTGGCGCCGCATTCTCGAGGGCAGAGACGGCAGGATGTTTCATGAACAGAGAGTTTCTCGAGGGCCTTCTGGATTCTTTCGAGTTTATCGTGGACATTCACAGTGAGCCCATTTTATTTTAGCAGAAATTTAACGACCAGAAAGCCGCCGAAAAGAAGGATGAAGAAAACGAGGGCCAGCAGGTTGAAGTATTTGTCGATAATGATTTTGATGCCGGGGCCGAATTTGCGAAAGAGGGCGGCCACGGCAAAGAATCGGAGAGAGCGGCTCATGGCTGAGGCAAGGAAGAAAAGGAAGAAATTGAGCTTGAAGACACCGGAGGCGATGGTGAAGACCTTGTAGGGAATGGGGGTGAAACCGGCGGCAAAGACATACCAGAACCCGTATTCATGGAAATTGGCCATCACCCGGTTAAAAACGCTTTCCGTGAAACCCGGAACGTACCTGAAAAAAAAGCTGTCGACGGCCGCCCAGATGCCAAACCCGATCAAATACCCGATCGCACCGCCGATGACAGAGGCCAGCGAAGCGATCAGGGCAAAACGCCATGATTTCTTGATGGCGCCGAGACAGAGGGCGATGAGAAGCGGGTCGGGCGGGATGGGGAAGAAAGAGCTCTCGGCCGCCGCCAGGAAAAAAAGTGCCAGCGGGCCGTAAGGTGTCTCGGCCCAGTGGAGCACCCACTCATAGAGTCTTCTGAGCAAATTCATCGGCAATAGAATTGATGGCGGATCTGATCGTGGGATCTTGAATCAGGCTGAAATCTGTCATGTCCATGCGGAGCGGGGTGATGGTGATGTATCCTTCTTTGATGACCATGACGTCGCTGTCCCTGTCACCTTCGGCCCTCGGCTGGCCGGTGCCAATCCAGTAATAGATGTTTTCTCTGGGGTCTTTCTTTTCGATGATCTCCGGATTGTACCGTTTCTCCCCCAGCCTGACGACCTTGATTCCCTTGAAGGGCGGAGGAGGAATGTTGAGGTTGAGCGTCACCTTTTCAGGGAGCTTGTGCTGGAGGATGATCCTGGCCAGAGAACGGATGAGGCTGGCGGAGAAATCGAAGAAGTAGCGGTGGTTAGCATCCGGAAGAAGGGAAACAGCCAGGGAGGGAACTTGAAGGTAAGTTCCCTGAATGGCAGCCGCGACAGTGCCCGAGTAGGAGATGTCCTGCTGACCGAGGTTGGGCCCCCTGTTCATCCCGGAAACGAGCAGTGAGGGCTTGCGAGGCAGAAGTTTTTGAAGGCCGAGGTAGACGCAGTCAGCCGGGGTGCCGTCCACGGCAAACACATTGGATTGGATGGCTTTCACCCGCAGCGGCCGGTGAAGGGTGAGGGCGAGGGAGGTGGCGCTTTTCTCCCGGTCAGGAGCGACGATGTAAGTCTCTCCCAGATCCTGCAGATGCCGGGACAGGGCTTCTATCCCTTCCGAGTAGAAACCGTCGTCGTTGGTCAGAAATATCAAAGGCTTCATCGCAGCTCCGTTTCATCTCCTTTCGGATGTGCGGTTGTGTTTTCAGCATCTATCGGAATCGTTTTCAGCATGACCGCTCGAATGGGGAATTTTAACACCAGCCAGGCAAGATGGGAACATCTTTTTTGAAATTTCTTTGAGCCCTGCTAAGCGCGAATCATGACCAGAAGCATCTTGAATCTCCGGACGGCCTTCAGGGCATGGGGTTTATGGGCAGGCATGATCACCATCTCTCCCTCCTTCAGCCTGAGGGGCCGGCCGGAGATGGTCACCTCGGCTTCACCCTCCAGCGAGTAGACCAGGGCGTCGAAAGGCGCGGTGTGCTCGCTCAGGCCTTGTCCCTCATCAAAGGCAAAAAGGGTGACCGTTCCCGTCTTCTTGGAAATGATTTCCCGGCTGACCACAGAGCCGTCCTGGCAGTCGATCATGTCCGCCAGCTCGACCGCATGGCCTATGAAGGGATGCGTTTTGTTCATTTGCTCAACCTTCCGTTTATTTCAGAAGTCCTTTGTCACCGAGAGAGAGGCGGAAAAGGCTTTTTGCGCAGCGGACAGTCGGGACGGGCGGATTTGAACCGCCGACCCCACGCACCCCAAGCGTGTGCGCTACCAGGCTGCGCCACGTCCCGACCAGAAATTACTATTATATCAAAGTATGGGGGAATCAGTTACAGCTTTTTCGCCCTCTTGTCCAGAAGAGAAGCGATCTCCTGGAGCTCGTCTCTGACCTGACAGAGGAGTTTTTTCAGGCGGTCAGGGTGGACAGGATGCGAGGTCCTGATTCCGAATTCTTCCTCGATTCTTCGTTTGGCTCCAGCCAGAGTCAGGCCCTCTTTGTCCAGCAGTTCCTTGAGACGGAGCATGATGGTCAGGTCCTTTTTCCGGAAGATTTTCTCGCCGTTTCCGGTCTGGCCGGCGTGGAGAAAGTAGAATTCCTTCTCCCAGGCTTCAATCGTCTCCGGCGCGATCCGGGTCATCCGGCTGACCTCATCCAGGCGGTAGGCTAACTTCTCAGGAGTCTTTTCGCCTTTCTTCATTCTTTTTCTCTATTCGCTCGAAGAATAGGGCCTCGAGAGCGATCCGCACGGCCGTGCTGAAAAGCTGGATTTTCGCCTTCAATCCGGATGAAAATCATCGGTAACTTAGCATGGAATCCCGCCTTTCGTCAAGGCGAGGGCTTAGGGGTCGGCCTTTCGACCTTTTTGCCGTCGCGGATTTGGAAAGGCCTCTCCCGGCA
The DNA here is from genome assembly GCA_964477275.1 of uncultured Eubacteriales bacterium. Lineage (GTDB taxonomy): Bacteria > Acidobacteriota > Aminicenantia > Aminicenantales > Aminicenantaceae > CAYZDV01. The sequence goes on along the minus strand of CAYZDV010000022.1, from coordinate 16,582 downwards.
GGGTCAGACCTTCAAAACTTTCGTGGTTTATGATAAAAGGATGACAGTATATCTTCAAAAAAACAGAATTTTTGAGGGTCTGGCCTTGAAAATGGACATGAGACACGTGCCTCTTGCGGAACGAATGCGGCCCCAGACCCTTGACCGTTTTTACGGACAGGAGCATATCATTGGCAAAGGCAAGATCCTTTCACAGCTGATCGAGGCTCAGCAACTGGTTTCCATCATCTTCTGGGGACCACCCGGCTCGGGCAAGACCACCCTCGGCTACATCCTGGCCAGGCATTTCCATTACCCCTGCGTTTTCTTCAGCGCCGTCCTCTCCGGGATCAAGGAGGTCAAGGATGTCATGGCCGGGGCCGAGAGTCATAAGACCATGTACAGCCAGCCGACCGTCATTTTCATCGATGAGATTCACCGCTTCAACAAGGCCCAGCAGGGTGCTTTTCTTCCTTATGTGGAGAAGGGGGACATCATCCTGTTCGGCTCGACGACCGAGAACCCTTCCTTCGAGGTCATTGCCCCCCTGCTTTCCCGGATGAAAGTCCTGGTGCTCAATCCTCTCTCTCCGGAGACGCTGGCCGCCATCGTCCGCGAGGCCGTCTCCGATGAGGAAAAAGGCCTGGGCAGGCTCCGCCTGGAGCTCGATGAACAGGCCCTGCAGATGACGGTTGACTATGCCAACGGCGATGCGCGGCGTGCCCTGAACACCCTGGAGATTGCCGCCAGCCTGGCCAAAAGCCAGCGCATCACGCCCGAAGAGGTGAAGGAGGCCCTGCAGAAAAGAATCCTTCTTTACGATAAAGCCGGGGAGGAGCATTTCAACCTTATCTCCGCCCTTCATAAGAGCCTGAGGAACTCGGATGTGGACGCTTCCCTCTACTGGCTGGCCAGGATGATCGCATCCGGCGAAGACCCCCTCTACATTTCCCGGCGGCTTGTCCGCTTTGCTTCTGAAGATATCGGGCTTGCCGACCCGCAGGCGCTGGCCATTGCCCTCAATGCGAGAGATGCCTATGATTTCCTCGGCTCGCCCGAGGGAGAGCTGGCCCTGGCCGAGGCAGTCATCTATCTCGCTTCTGCTCCCAAAAGCAACCGGGCCTATGTTGCGTTTGACAGGGCGATGAAGGACGTCGAGGCCAGCCCCCATGAGCCAGTTCCCCTTCAGCTGAGAAATCCGGTGACCCGCCTGATGAAGGACGTGGGCTACGGCGAGGGGTATGCCTATGCGCATGATTTTCCTTACGCGACGACCGACATGGAGACATTTCCCGAGAAGCTGAAGAAAAGAAAGTATTATTATCCCGGAAAGCTTGGCCTGGAAAAAGAGATCAAAAAACGAATGGAATGGTGGGATTCTCTCAAGGAGAGGATGAAAAAAGAAAAGGCCGGGAAGCCTTCGAATAAGTCGAGCGTTTAGCTTCCGGCTTGATTATCCGGCCGTTTTTTTTCTTCTTTGAGCAGGTAGTAGATTTCCCAGCTGATGTCATCGGCCACGCAGCCGAGACAGGATGTGGGGGTGGTCGACAGCTCACCCTCGGCGATTCTATCCTTCAAAATTTTTTTGACCTTTTTCCGTATTCTGTAGAGCATGATGTAGTTAATCATTCTCGCCTTTTTTGATGATACCAGATGATACCAGCCTCTGTCTCTTCTGTAAAGATTGAGAAGGAAGAGAGAAAAGTGTTATCATTCCTTCTTTCATTGAAGATGAAGAAATTCAGCATTCTGCTCCTAACCTGTTTGTTGGCCTCTTCCTGCGCGCTGTTCCGTTCCCGGCCAGCCCGTTATCCGGCCGGAGTGATGTTTCCGCTGGTGAAGTCCGGAGAGGCCCTCTATCAAGGAAGGATTCTCGAGGGCATGGAAAGGGAAGGGGAGAAGCTCTTCCTTTCGACGAGCGAAGGCCTGGTTTACTGCATCGACGCTGCAGAGCGCAAAACCGTCTGGTCCTACAAATCTCCCGCAGGATTGAGCAGCCGCCCTTATTTAGGAGCGGAGAATATCTATGTCTGCGATGAGGAAAACACCCTCCACTGCTTGAGCAAAGACGGGAACCTGCTCTGGAAGAAGGGAACCGGAGAGACCATCACCTCCGGAGTGGCCGAGTTCAAGGACAGGGTTGGCTTCGGCACGGAAAAAGGATTCCTTGTCGCCTTAAAAGCGTCAGACGGCGAGGAAGCCTGGAGGTTTCAGGCAGGGGAGGCGATCCGGACCACCCCTGTTTTTGCGGCGGAGCGGATCTTCTTCGGCAGCGACGACCGTCATCTCTACATCCTGAGCGAGGCCGGAAAACTCCAGGCGAAGATTCCTCTCGAGGCTGGGATTCAGGCGGCTCCACTCGTCGTGGGCAAGTATCTCTATTTTGGCGCGGACGACCATTTTTTTTACTCCTTCAACTGGATGAAGAAAAAAAAGAGATGGCGGGTGAGAACAGGAGGAAAGGTCTTGACTTCTCCGCTGACTGACGGCCGGAGGGTCCTTTTCATCTCCTGGAACAATGTCCTCTACTGCCTGCACAGGCAGAAAGGGCACATCCTCTGGTGGAAGGCCATTCCCTCGAGAAGCCTTTACCGGCTGGAGGTATCCGGAGAGCGGATCGTGGCCACCTCCCTTTCCTCACTGGTGCTCTGTTTTGACATCGAGACAGGAGAAAAAGTGGGTGAGTTCGATGCCGGGCAGGAGGTCAAATCGAACCCGCTCTGGCTGGAGCCCCACCTTCTTATCAACCTCTATGACAACCAGAAAAACAGGGGAAGGCTTGTCTTTCTGAAGAAGCAAATTCAGGTTTTTCTGAGTCCATCCAAAGCTTCTCCCCAGAAGGCAGGCGGAGAAATCACCTTCACTGCCTCGGCGGCTGGCTTCTTTGAGCCCCGCTACGAATTTTACCTCAGGAAAGGAGATAAGGCGGAGGTTGTTCAGGAAAAGTCGGAGAAGACCGCCTGGACCTGGTTTCCGGAGAAAGAGGGAGAATATGTGGTCGGGGTCCTGGTCGTCGACGGAAAAGAAAGGGCCTCAGCAGAGGTTCCTTTCCGGATTGTCAGGGATTGAGAATCAAATAGACGGTTAAAAGGAGGAAGACTCATGAAAAGGGAGGAAGCCCTGGAGCTGGTTAAAAAGCATCTCAAGAACAAAAACCTGGTCAAGCATTCGCTGGCCGTGGAAGCCTGTATGAGGGTTGCGGCCAGGCGTCTCGGCCAGGATGAGGAGAAATGGGGCCTGGCCGGCATTCTCCATGATCTGGATTACGAGATCACCGAAAAGAGCCCTGAGCTCCACACCACCGAGACGGTCAGGATTTTAACAGAGCACGGAATCGACTCTGATGTCATCCATGCCGTTCAGGCCCATGCGGCCCGGGTCCCGTGTGAAAATGCCATGGACTGGGCGATTTTCTCCATCGATCCCCTGACCGGGCTGATCATTGCCGCCACGCTGATGCATCCCAGCAAGAAGCTTAACGAAGTCGACCCGGGATTCGTCCAGCGCCGGTACAAGGAGAAAAGCTTTGCCCGCGGCGCAAAGAGGGAAGAGATCGAGCAGTGCCGGAATATCGGCCTGGAGCTCGATGAGTTCATCTCCATCTGCCTCAAAGCCATGCAGGGCATCCACCGGGAGCTGGGTCTTTGAGGCTTTGAGACTTTCTTGAAGTCCGGAGAAGAAAGTAATATATTAGAAATTCGCCCTTCGCCGGACTGAACTTTTTTCTGGTATTTCTGAATAATAACTTCATACCATCATCAATAAGGAGGAGAGACCATGAATGCCATCATAAGAGTTCCCATCCCTTCCAACGAACCTGTTTTGAGCTACGCTCCAGGTTCGCCGGAGCGGGAAGCCCTGAAGAAGCAACTGGAGAAGATGCTGAGCGAGGAGATCGAAATTCCTCTCATCATCGGAGGGAAGGAGATTCGCTCGGGAGACCTGGCCGATTGCCGCTGTCCCCATGACCACCGCCATCTTCTCGGCCGTTACCATAAGGCTGGCCCGGCGGAGCTGGAGAAGGCGGTCGAGGCATCCCGGAATGCCTGGAAGGACTGGTCGGAGATGCCATGGGTAGACCGGGCCGCTGTTTTTCTCCGGGCCGCAGACCTGCTGGCCGCCAAGTACCGCTTTATTCTCAACGCGGCGACCATGCTCGGCCAGTCGAAGACCGCCAATCAGGCGGAGATCGACTCGGCCTGTGAGCTCATCGATTTCTACCGTTTCAATCCCTATTACATGAGCCAGATTTACGCCCAGCAGCCGGATTCTGCACCTTCGACCTGGAATTACATGGAATACCGGGCCCTGGAGGGTTTCGTCTTTGCCGTGACGCCGTTCAACTTCACATCGATCGCGGGCAATTTGCCCACCTCACCGGCGATGATGGGCAACACCGTCTTGTGGAAACCGGCCTCATCCGCCGTTTATTCGGCCTATTTCCTGACCCGGCTCTGGAAGGAAGCCGGTCTTCCCGACGGTGTCATTAACTTTATTCCAGGTCCCGGCCGTTATATAGGGGACCCGGTTCTGGAGAAGCCGGATCTGGCCGGTGTCCATTTCACGGGAAGCACCTCGACTTTCCAGGACATGTGGACAAAAGTCGGTGCCAATATCAAAAACTACAGGACCTATCCCCGAATCGTGGGCGAGACGGGCGGAAAGGACTTTGTCTTCGTCCATGCATCTGCGGATGTCGAAGCGGTGGTCACCGCTTTGATCCGGGGAGCCTTCGAGTACCAGGGGCAGAAATGCTCGGCAGCCAGCCGGGCTTACCTGCCCGAAAATCTCTGGCCGGCAATCAAGGACAGGCTTCTGAATGAAGTCAAAACCATCAAGATGGGCGATGTCACCGATTTCACCAGTTTCATGGCTGCGGTCATCGACAAGGCCGCTTTCGAGAGCATCGTCGAATACATTGAGTTTGCCCGGAAATCCCGCGAGGCAGAAATCATCCACGGGGGAAAATATGACGATTCCAGGGGCTATTTTATCGAGCCCACCCTGGTTGTGGTCAGCGATCCCAGGCACAGGTTGATGGAGGAGGAGATCTTCGGACCCGTCCTCTCTATCTATGTCTATCATGAGGCAAAATACGCGGAGACGCTGGAGCTCTGCGATGCGACTTCTCCTTACGCGTTGACCGGCGCCATCTTTGCCGACGACCGAGCGGCCATCCGGCGGGCGTATGTCGCCCTCCGTCATGCGGCCGGCAACTTCTACATCAACGACAAGCCGACCGGTGCCGTTGTCAGCCAGCAGCCTTTTGGCGGAGCCAGGGCTTCGGGGACAAATGATAAAGCCGGCTCCTCCCTCAACCTTCTCCGCTGGACAAGTGCCCGGGCGGTCAAGGAGAACATCAATCCGCCCACGGATTACCGCTATCCCTTCATGAAGGAAAAATGAGGAACGCGGTGGAGAGAGGAGAATGTGATGAAAAAAATACTGGAAAAACTCAAAATCAAGGATGTCAACAGCGGCGCCTGCTCCGGTCCTGATGCCTGGCATGAGGACCCCGGCGGCGAGGAACTTCTCTGTTATAATCCGGCCAGAGCCGAAGTGATCGCCAGGGTCATCCAGGCCACGGAAAAAACCTATGAGCAGGTGATTCAGCAGGCTGCGGAGAGCTTCCTGACCTGGCGGATGATGCCCGCTCCCCGGCGAGGCCTTGTCGTCCGGGACCTCGGACAGGCGCTGAGAGAGCTGAAGGAGCCGCTCGGCGAGCTGGTCACCCTGGAGATGGGAAAGATCAGGGCTGAGGGGCTGGGCGAAGTCCAGGAGATGATCGACATCTGCGATTTTGCCCTGGGTCTTTCCCGTCAGCTTTACGGGCTGACCATCCATTCGGAGCGGCCAGCGCACAGGATGTACGAGCAGTGGCATCCGCTGGGAGCCGTCGGCGTCATCACGGCCTTCAACTTTCCGGTGGCGGTCTGGTCCTGGAACGCGGCCATTGCCGCTGTCTGCGGGGATACAATTGTCTGGAAGCCGTCCTCTGAAACTCCCCTGACCGCCATCGCGGTTCAGCATATCTGCAACTCGGTCATGGCCGACCACGGCCTCAGAGGTGTCTTTAACCTGGTCATCGGCCGCGGCTCGATGGTCGGAGAGCGGATGATCAACGACCGGCGGCTTCCGCTGGTCTCCTTCACCGGCTCTACGGAGATGGGCCGGCGGGTCGCTGAAGCCGTCGCCCGGCGTTTCGGCCGGACGATCCTGGAGCTGGGCGGCAACAACGCCATCATTGTCGCCGAGGACGCAGACCTGGACATGGCCGTGCGGACCATTCTCTTCGGCTCCGTGGGCACAGCCGGCCAGCGCTGCACTTCTACCCGGCGGGTCATCATCCACAGATCGGTCGCCTCTGAACTGATACGGGAAATCGTCAATGCCTACAAACAGGTAAGAATCGGCGACCCTCTCCTGGAAGGAACCCTGATGGGACCCCTGATTACCAGAGCGGCAGTGGAAGACATGATGGCTGCCCTGGAAAAGGCCAGGGAGCAGGGTGGCGAGGTCATCCACGGTGGCAACCGCCTGCCTGAACTCGGAGAGCAGTTCGTCGAGCCGGCCATCGTCCGTATGCCGGCTCAAACTCCGATCGTTCACCAGGAGACTTTTGCCCCCATTCTCTACCTTTTAGAGTATGAGGACATTGAGGAAGCCATCAGGATTCACAACGAGGTTCCCCAGGGGCTTTCCAGTGCCATCTTCACCACCAACCTGATCACGGCAGAGAGGTTCCTTTCCCATGAGGGCTCAGACTGCGGAATCGCCAATGTCAATGTCGGGACTTCAGGGGCAGAGATCGGCGGCGCCTTCGGCGGCGAGAAAGAGACCGGAGGCGGCCGGGAGTCCGGGTCTGACGCCTGGAAAGGGTACATGAGGCGCCAGACCAACACCATCAACTGGTCAAAAGAGCTGCCCTTGGCTCAAGGGATCAAATTTGGAGACTGATGGCAGACCGGGTCTCGCTAACAACGCCTGTCGAGGAACTCGTCGAGCGCTTCCCCGGGGCTGTCGGATTCCTGACCAGGCGAGGGGTCCGCTGCATCAGATGCGGAGAGCCCTTGTGGTGCACTCTGGGCGAGCTTCTGGAAGAGGAAGGCGTCGAGAGTCCCCGGCTTCTCGTTGAAGAGCTCAACCGCTATATTGAAAAAGAGAGAGGCAACACGGAAGGGAAGGAGAAGGCTTAAACCGAACGGGAGCGCCTCTGCCGGGCCATTCGTCCTTCAGCAGAACCGACGTCTTTCTAATCTTCCATCCTTTTTTTTCTCGGTAACGCAGGGCTTGATTCTTTCGTTGACTTATCCATCTGTATTGGTTATTTTTTAAACTCATCAAATCCCGGCGAGGATGAGGTCAACACAGCCGTCATGTCGGACAAAAGCCAAATCATCTTCAAACACATCGCCATCGAGGGCGTGCCCAGGTCCGGGAAAAACAAGCTGGCTCATGTCCTGGCCCGGAAAATTGGAGGGAGGGTCATCCAGGACAGGACGGAAAATCCGTATCTGCGGGATTTCTATAACGAGAAAGAAGGAGCAGCGTTCCTCACCCAGCTCGTCTTTCTGGTCAACAGGTATCATCAGCAGATCAGCCTCATGCAGAGGGATTTGTTCGAAGATCGCATCATCTGCGACTATCTGTTTGAAAAAGACAAAATCTATGCCTACCAGACGCTGACCGATGATGAACTCATCGTTTATGAGCGGATCTACAGCATTTTTTCGGAAAGAGTGGCCAGGCCTGACCTGGCCATCTTTCTCCAGGTTTCCCTGCCCACGATTTTGAAGCGGCTCGCCAGTCGAGGAAGCTCTCTGGAGAAGAACATCTCCGAAAAATATCTGGAGAATATCCTCGAGGCCTACGACTATTTTTTCTTCAACTATCAGGCCACACCCCTGCTGGTGGTCAAGGCCGACGACTTGGATTTCGACCGGGAAGAGGATATAATGGATCTGGTGGACAAGATTAAACAGATGAAAAAGAGTCCCCTGTACTACGTTCCTCTGGCGAAAGACCACAAGGATTCCAAGAAATTGAGATAAGGCGGAGCTTGCCCCTCGACGGCTGCTCCGAACAGCATTGTTGACTTTACCTCAATCCCGGTGTTGAAGACGGGATGGGGAGAAAGGATTGCTAATGTCCGAAGAAACAAGCCAGAAGGTCACCATTCCTTTACTTCAGGCCAAAAAAGAAAAGAAGGAAAAGATCGTGGCCATAACGGCCTATGATTTCCCGGTGGCCAGGATTGCCGATGATTGCGGAATCGACCTGATTCTGGTCGGCGATTCTCTGGGAATGGTGGTGTTGGGGTATGAAAACACGCTTCCGGTGACCATGGAAGAGATGATCCATCACACCAAGCCCGTGGTTCGGGCATCAAAAAGAGCCCTGGTGGTGGGAGACATGCCCTATTTTTCCTTTCACCTCTCGGTGGAGGAGTCGGTCTCCAACGCCTCGCTCTTCCTGAAGGAAGCCGGAGCCAGCGCGGTGAAAATTGAAGGTGCTTCCCGCAGGAGGCTGAAGTTGATCGAGGCTTTTGTCGAGGCGGAAATCCCGGTCATGGGCCATGTCGGACTCACTCCCCAGTCCATCCGTCATTTCGGCCAGTTCAAGGTTCAGGGCAAGGAGGTGGATGAGGCCCGGAGGATCCTCCAGGATGCTTGCAATCTGGAAAAGGCCGGGGTTTTCGCCGTGGTCCTGGAGTGCATTCCCATGGAACTGGCCAGGGCCATCACCGGCAAGCTCCACATCCCGACCATCGGCATCGGTGCCGGTCCTGACTGTGATGGTCAGATCCTCGTCTTCCATGACCTGGTCGGATTTTCAAACGGCTATCTTCCTAAATTCGTCAAGAAATACGCAGACCTCCACCAGGTCATCAGCCGGGCTTTCCATGACTACATCACCGATGTAAAAAAGGGCACTTTTCCCGATGACAGCCATTCCTATCACCTCATGTCCGAAGTTCTCAAAAAGCTCACCGGGGAAAAAGGAGCAAAGAAAATAAAAAGCCGGTAAAAAGCCAATCCGCGTGGAAGCGGCAGAATTCGAGAGAGTAAAGAAAGATGAAGACCGTCAAAACGATCAGCGAGATGCAGGACGCTGTGAAAAAGATAAAGCTCGCTGGCCGAACCATCGGCTTTGTGCCCACCATGGGTTACCTCCATGAGGCGCACCTGAGCCTGGTCCGGGAATCCCTGGAACGGTCCGGAGTGACCGTGGTCAGCATTTTCGTCAATCCCGCCCAGTTTGGCCCTCATGAGGATTTCCGGCAGTATCCCAGAGACCTAAAGCGGGACACGGAGATTCTGGAGAAAGAAAGGATCGATTACCTCTTCGTTCCCGATGAGCGGGAGATGTATCCTGAAGGGTTCAGAACCTCCGTTGAGGTTCATGGCCTCCAGGACAGGCTCTGCGGCCGTTCCCGTCCCGGCCACTTCCGCGGCGTCTGCACCGTCGTCCTCAAGCTCTGTCAAATCGTCGGCCCGGATATTGCCTTTTTCGGGCAGAAGGACGCCCAGCAGGCCGTCATCCTGAAGAGGATGGTGGCAGACCTCAACCTGGGAGTTCAGATTGAAGTCCTGCCGATCGTCCGGGAGAGCGATGGTCTTGCTCTCAGCTCCCGGAATGCCTACCTGAGTCCGGAAGAGAGAAAGGCTGCTCTGGTGCTCTCAGGGAGTCTCAGAGAAGCAGAAGCAATGTTTGAGAACGGGGAGCGGGATGCTGCGGCGATTATTGCCAGGATGAAAGAATGGATCGAGGGAGAACCCCGGGCGACGATCGATTATATCGAGATCGTGGACCCGGGGAATCTCAATCCTCTGGAAAGGGCAGAGACAGAAGCTCTGCTGGCCGTGGCTGTTTTTATCGGAAAAGTCAGGCTCATCGACAACGTCATCCTCGGCAGGAAGGAGTGAAAAACAATGAGAAGAGTCATGCTTAAGGCGAAAATCCAGAAGCTGACCGTCACCGAAACCAACCTGGAATACGAAGGAAGTCTGACTCTGGATGAAGCGTTGATGGAGTCGGCCGATATCCTGCCCTTCGAACAGGTGCACGTCTATAACCTGACCAACGGCGAGCGGTTTCTGACCTACCTGATCAAAGGCAAGAGAAACTCAGGAGAAGTGGTGGTCAACGGCGCTGCGGCCCACAAGGCAGGAGTTGGAGACCGCCTGATCGTCGCCTCTTACGTCATCCTGGATGAGAAGGAGATAGAGTTTTTTATGCCCAGGATTCTGATTGTGGATGAAAGCAACAGAGTCAAGGGGGCTAAGTAGGCTTTGCCCGCAGCGCCCATTCCCTGAGCTTTTCGTATTCCACCTCGCCGCAGATGACATCGCTGGTCATGGGGTTGAAGAAAGTGGGGGTGCGGAGCTGCCCTCCGCATTTCGGGGCAAGGATGTTTCTGTAGGACCGCATCAGGTTGGCATTGTCCTCGTTGTGCCAGACCTCCAGCTTCTCCAGCTCGATTCCCGTCTCTTTTTCCAGCCTTTCTACCAGAGGCAGCATATTCCGACAATGAGGGCATTCCCTGGCCCAGAACATGAAGAGTTTATCCATGTTTGTCTCTCCTTACGAACAGCCCGCACCAGCACTCTCCCTTTTCCCTGTAGGTTTCATGGACGAGGAAGTTGCAGGGACAGACCAGCTTCAGGTCTTCCTCGAAATCCCCGCTGCTCAGCCGGCATGGACAGTATTTCAGACCGTGATTCTGCTCGTTGTTGACCACGCCGTCGAGCAGCATCTTGACTTTCTCACTATCGGGGTTCACCTGGAATTCGTTGTTTTCAGTGAATTTTTCGATGGCCTTGAGAAATTTTTCTCTGTCGAAGTCGACCTGCGTGATGCTGCTCATCGATCTTGCTTCAGCGGAAGAGATTTCCACGTAAGCGTTCCTGGCCAGGCAGGTGGGACAGATCTCGGGGGGCTTGACTCCATAGTGGATGTCGTTACAGATATGACAGCGCCAGAATTTTTTCATCATTCAGAGCCTCCGGACATCTGGATCTTATTGCCGGATCCGCTTAATCCAGCTGGTAGTTGGGCGCTTCCTTGGTGATGATGACGTCGTGGACATGGCTTTCTCTGAACCCGGCAGCGGTGATCTTGATGAATTTCGCCTTTTTCTGCAGCTCCTCGATTGTTTTGCATCCGGCATAGCCCATTCCGGCCTTGAGGCCTTCAACCATCATCTGGATGAGAGGAGCCATGCTCCCTTTGTAGGGAACCCGGCCCTCGATCCCTTCCGGAGCGATCTTGTCTTCGGTGGGGAGGAGGTCCTGGAAGTATCTGTCCCAGCTGCCTTTTCGCATGGCTTCGATGGAGCCCATGCCCCTGTAGGTCTTGTAGGAGCGGCCCTGATAAATGACGACCTCTCCCGGCGCTTCATCGGTCCCGGCCAGGAGGTTGCCCAGCATGACGGAGCTCGCACCGGCAACGATGGCCTTGGTGATGTCGCCCGAATATTTGATGCCGCCGTCGGCGATCAAAGGAATTCCGGCGGCCTCAGTGATGCGGCAGACATCGGCGATGGCCGTGATCTGAGGAATTCCCGCGCCGGTGACGACCCGGGTGGTGCAGATCGAACCCGGTCCGACGCCAACCTTGACGGCGTCCACTCCGAGCTCAACGAGGTCCCTGGCCGCTTCTGAGGTGCCGATATTTCCCGCCACCAGCTCGATATCCGGGAATTCCTTTTTCAACATCCTGACCGTGTCCATGACTCTTTTGGAGTGCCCGTGCGCGGTGTCGATGACCAGGACATCCAGATTGGCTTCGATCAGGGCCCTGGCTCTATCCAGCGTCTCCTCGCCGACACCGATGGCGGCTCCGACCCGGAGCCGGCCGAATTTGTCCTTGCAGGCCCGGGGATACTGAATCCGCTTGAGGATGTCCTTGTAGGTGATCAGGCCCTTGAGGTGGAAATTCTCATCGACCATCAGGATCTTCTCAATCTTGTGCTTGTGGAAAAGCTTTTCGGCTTCCTCGAGCGATGTGCCCAGGGGAACGGTGATCAGGTCTTTGGTCATGATTTTCTCGATGGGCAGGTTATGCCGGGTCTCAAAACGGATGTCCCGGTTGGTGAGGATGCCCACCAGTTTGTTATTTTCATCGGTGATGGGAAGACCTGAGATTTTGTACTTCCTCATCACCTCCTTGGCCTCGAAGATCTTGTTGTGGGGTCTCATCGTGACCGGGTCAACGATCATCCCGCTTTCAAAGCGCTTGACCTTGTCCACTTCTTCAGCCTGGTTGTCGATGGGCAGGTTGCGGTGAATGATGCCGATTCCTCCCTGCTGGGCGACGGCAATGGCCATTTTCGATTCGGTGACAGTGTCCATGGCCGAGCTGACGATGGGAATGTTGAGCCGGATGTTCCGGCTGAATCTGGCCGAAGTATCGACATTAGCGGGAATCACATCCGACCTGGATGGCAGGACGAGCACGTCATCAAAGGTCAGCCCTTCTTTTATTTTTTGGTCAAGCATTTTTCACCCCTTCATCTCTTTTTTTTCTTTTTTCTCTTTCTGGGAATCATCGACCGCGCCTGCCTGACCCGGGGAGCGCCAGCGGAACGCGGCTGCTGATAATACATTGGCCGTTCCCTTCTCTCCGGCAGCTCTTCTTCCCGGACAGGCTGAAGCAGGAAGAGGTAGCGGACGGTTTCTTCCTCGATTCGGTCCATCATGGACTGGAACATCTCATAGCTTTCCCTCTTGTATTCCACCAGAGGGTCCCTCTGTCCGTAGCCCCGGAGGCCAATCCCTTCCTTGAGGTAGTCCATTCCCAGCAGGTGGTCTTTCCACTGGGAGTCGATGATCTGGAGCATGATGACTCTCTCGAACTCGCGCATCCGGTCGGCACCGATGATCCTTTCCTTCTCTTCGAAGATGTCTTTGAGCCTCCCGGTGAGTTTCTCTCTCAGCTCATCGTAGTTGATGGTTTCCCAATCGATGCCCAGCTCTTCGATGTCCAGGGCGAACTGGGAAGCAATGGCCTTCCGCAGTCCTTCCACATCCCAGTCATCGGGAGATTTTTCCTTGCTGGTGTGGCTTTCCATCAGCCATTCGACGAGCGTGTCGACCAGCTCCAGGATGTAGCCCTTCAGGTTTTTCCCCTGAAGGATTTCCTTTCGCTGGGTGTAGATGGACGCTCTCTGCTTGTTCATCACATCGTCGTATTCGAGCAGGTGTTTGCGGATGGAAAAGTTGCGGCCCTCCACCTGCTTCTGGGCTCGTTCGATGGCTTTGCTCACCATCCGGTGCTCGATAGGGGTTCCCTCGACCATGCCGATGCGGGCCATCAGTCCCGAGATGCGCTCACTGCCGAAGATGCGCATCAGCTCGTCTTCCAGCGAAAGATAGAAGCGGGAGGAGCCGGGGTCCCCCTGCCGTCCGGCACGTCCCCGGAGCTGGTTGTCGATGCGCCGCGCTTCATGGCGTTCGGTGCCGATGATGTGGAGGCCGTCCATGGCCACCACCTTTTCGTGCTCCTCTCGGACGATTCTCTCCACATCGGCCAGAGCCATCTCCCAGTCATCCTGTGAGGCTTTGGACGGGTCGATGCCCTTTTTCCGGAGCTGTTCTGCGGCGAGGAATTCCGGCTTGCCACCGAGAAGGATGTCCACCCCGCGGCCGGCCATGTTGGTGGCGATGGTGACCGAGCCGATCCGCCCGGCCTGTGCGATGATTTTGGCTTCCATTTCGTGGTGCTTGGCGTTCAGGACCACGTGCTTGATGCCTCTCTTTCTCAGCAGGTTGCTCAGGTGTTCGGAGTTTTCGATGGAAATCGTGCCCACCAGCATCGGACGTCCCTTCTCGTAATTTTCAATGATTTCCTGGACAACGGCCTCCCATTTTTCTTTCTTTGTTCGGTAGATCAGATCCTGGTACTCATGACGGACGAGAGGCCTGTTGGTGGGAATTTCCACCACATCGAGTTTATAGATGGACTGGAATTCCGTGGCTTCGGTCACAGCCGTGCCGGTCATGCCGGCCAGTTTTTTGTACAGCCTGAAGTAATTCTGGAAGGTGATCGAGGCCAGGGTCTGGTATTCCTCCTCTATCCGGACCCGTTCCTTGGCCTCCAGGGCCTGGTGGAGGCCGTCGCTGTAGCGACGGCCGGGCATCAGCCGGCCCGTGAACTCGTCGACGATGATCACCTTGCTGTCCTTGACCATGTAATCCACGTCTTTCTTGAACAGATTGTGGGCCTTCAAGGCCTGGTTGATGTGATGGACAAGGTCCATGTGAGCCAGGTCGTAGAGGTTGGGGACGTTGAGGAATTTTTCCGACTCCGCCACTCCATCCTCGAGCAGGGAGACGGTCCGGGTCTTATCGTCCACCTGGAAGTGCCTCTCTTTACGCAGGCGGCGGACGAGGTTGTCCACCCTGTAGTAAAGGGAGGTGGATTCTTCGGTCGGACCGGAGATGATGAGAGGGGTGCGGGCTTCGTCAATGAGGATGCTGTCCACTTCGTCGACGATGGCGTAGTGGTGCTCTCTCTGGACGAGGTCAGAAAGGCGGAATTTCATGTTGTCCCGCAGGTAGTCGAACCCGAATTCATTGTTGGTGCCGTAGGTGATGTCTTTCCGGTATGCCTCCTGTCTATCTCGTTCGTCCATCTCATGCTGAATGGTTCCGACTTCGAGGCCGAGGAAATTGTAGATCGGGCCCATCCATTCCGTGTCCCTCTGGGCCAGATAATCGTTAACGGTGACGATATGGACGCCCTCACCTCCCAGCGCATTCAGGTAGGCAGGAAGCGTGGCCACCAGGGTCTTTCCCTCTCCTGTCTTCATCTCCGCGATCTTTCCCTGGTGGAGGACCACTCCGCCCATGAGCTGGACGTCGAAGTGACGCATGCGGATGGTCCGTCGGCCCGCTTCGCGGACCACAGCGAAAGTTTCGATGAGGAGGTCATCCGGCGTCGCTCCCTGTTTGAGCTTTTCCCTGAACTCGGCTGTTTTCGAGCGAAGCTGGTCGTCGGTGAGGCTCTTTATCCGGGGCTCAAGCGCGTTGATGGCTGCCACATAGGGCTGGAGCCTTTTCAGGTCTCTTTCGTTTTTGGTGCCGAAGATTTTTTGAATCAGCCATTTATACATTTGACTCATTTTTAGCAGAAACCCCGAACCTTGTCAATTTCATAGGGAAACTGAGGAAGGAAGCATCTCCATTTCCGTGAGAAAATGCCCGAGTTTTCTGCGCATGCCACCCATCCCGAGCATCCCGGGCGTATTGACAGATGAGTGAGAATCCAATAATTTTTAAGGCATAAAAGGACGGTCGATCTTGAGAGTCCCTTCAAGAAAGAGAAACCTGCTCCTTTTCCTTCTTGCGATCCTGATTTTCTCCGTTGTTTATTTTTATCATGTCCAAAAGGACATGTCCGATTTCGGGGTGTGCTACAGAGGAGGGGAGAGAATCGTCAGGGGGGAGGATCTTTACCGCCCTTCAGACGGCCATCTCCAGTACAAGTATTCGCCTCCTTCAGCCGCCTTCTTTGCCTTTTTCACAATCTTTCCTTACGAGGCGGCCAAAATCATCTGGTACTTCGTCTCGCTTTTTCTCCTCTTTTATATCCTTTCCCTCTCTTATGATCTCCTTCCCAGGAAAGAGAGGTCCCGCGGATTTGTCCTCATTCTGGTTTTTTTCGTCCTGGCCAAATTCGCCGGCCGGGAAATCGAGCTCGGCCAGGTGAACATTCTTCTGATCTTCCTGCTGCTGATGATGCTCAGGGCCATGCTGGCCAGGAAGGATGTCCGGGCCGGTGTGCTCTGGGGATTTTCATTGATCTTCAAACCCTATGCCCTGGTCTTTTTTCCCTATTTTGTCCTGAAAAAAAGAGTGAAGCTGATCGCTTCCGGGCTGGGAGTTGTGGCTCTCGGTTTACTATTGCCGGCGCTTTTTTTCGGGTGGCAGCAGAATCTGGAGATCTTGAAGGACTGGCAGAAGACGCTTTCCCGGTCCACCCTGCCCCTCCTCGACCATTATGATAACGCTTCAGTGTACGCTTTTTTCCTGAAGAATCTGCCCGCAGACAGCCGGGAGCTGGCCATGGCCTTCATCGTCTCTGTCGTTCTCCTCGTTGTTTTTCTGCTGCTGGCGATGATGTTTGTGGGGCAGAGAAAGGGCGTGGAGAAGCCTGAAGTGCTGGAATGTGCCTTCCTCTTTGTCCTCGTTCCTCTTTTTTCGCCCCTGGCCTGGTATTACAATTATCTGTATTCTGTTCTGGCCGTCGTTTTCCTCCTGAATGTCATCGAGAGGTTCCCCCCGGCCATGAAATATATCCTGATCGCCGATTTGGTGGCCATCGGAGCCAGCCTCCGGGAAATCCTGGGGAAGACAGCCTTCCGCTTTTACACCCAGCACTCGCTGGTCGTCATCTGTTACCTGGCCATCCTTGTCTACCTGTGTTACTCCAGGTGGAAAAATTATTCCTGAAGAATAAGCTGACAGAATTCCTGGCTTCGGAAGCATTTTTTTTCGTGACAGCGAATAAGACTATGAGTCAGGCTGGATGCATCGAAACCACGCGGAATTTCCCCGACTAAGAAATCCCGCTCGGATTCGGGCTTCGCTCAGACAAAATG
>CAYZDV010000021.1:0-21383 GCA_964477275.1 uncultured Eubacteriales bacterium | reverse complement strand
ATAATTTCTGTGTCGAACATCTCCAGCCGCACATCTCCTTCCGTGGAAAGAAGCCCGGGGCTGATCTCCATGCGGGAAAAATCGGCCTTTAGCCGGCCGTTCAGCCTGAACTCGTCGGACTGGAGGGGAAACCTTGAGATATCCACGCCGCTCAGAGAAAAGGAGAGCAAACCATGGATATCGTCGGGTTTCGAGCCGATGAAAAAAAACGACTCGCCCAGAGCGGCTTTTCCTCCAAACATCTCGACTGTGAAAGGTTCGACCAAAAACCTGTTTTTGGCCGAACGGAAATTGAGCCGGAGAGGAGATACGGACAACAGGGGTGTGTTGAACTCTTTGATCTCTAAAAATCCTTTTTCCAGGAAAGGCGTTTTCTCCTCTCTGCTCTCTTTGAGGGGAGTCTCCAAGAAAAGGGGAATCTCGAGCTCGATTCCCTCCACCTTCAGCTTTTCGTCTTTGCTCTTGAGAGAAGCCTCGCCGACGCGAAACAGGAATTCTGCAGAAAGGCTGCCGTTCCTCTGCTGGAGGCGAACCCGGCTCTGCGCTCTGCCCTTCAGCTCCATCGACGATTCCCTGGAGCCGTAGCCCTGATTGAGGAACGAAAAGAGGGAGCCGAGATCGATTCCCGGGGCCACTACCTCCAGGTCCAGCAGTCTGGGCTCTGGCATGCTCATTTCTCCTCTGACCTGAAGCTTGCCCACTGGAGGAAATTGGGCCTCGAGATTGAGAGAATCGATCTTCCGGGCTGAAATGTCGAAAACGCCCGATGCATTCATCTGCACAGGAGACTGACTCCAGTCGACATAATACTTATCCCAGAGCGCCTCTCCACGGTGGAGGTGGAAAGAGGCGAAGAAGTCCAGCCTCTGTTTCAAGGGATGATAAGCTCCTTCCAGGACCAGTTCCGGATAGAGGTCCTCACCGGCGATGGTGAAGGATGGATTATTGAAGGACCACCGAGAAAGCTGAAGGTGAGTCGAAACCTGCCATCCTCCCCCGTCTTTTGGGGACTCGCGGGCTTTCAAATCGAGCGAGAACCGGCCCACAGGCTCTAAATTCGCTATGGCCTGAGGCACAAAAGGCGCAAGAACGCTCATCAGGGCGCTGGAATCCATCTCCCGGATGAAAAGACGGAGGTCTTTCTCCCCTCCGGCTTTGAGGTCCAGCCTGGAGTCAACCTGGAAAGGCGGAAGCTGATTGACCGTGAGCTCCAGATTTTTGACCTCCATACTTTTCTGGCTGAGGTCGAAACCGACTTTTCCCTCAAGCCGGAGCTGGTCAACATCAATGCTCCGATCCCCTGCGGCCAACGACAGGCCTTTGAGATCTCCGTTTATGCGAGCTTCATGGACCAGGGAGCGGGTGGCAGCCAGAGAAAGACCGAATGAAAAATCCTGAACATTGAGCTGTTCATGGAACAGGCGGCCCTGTCGGAGTTCCAGCGACCCGGAAAGCGCCAAGTCCTGGAAAACGCCCTTGATTTCAAACTCGCCCGAGAGACCATGTTGAATAGAAAATTCTGGAGTCGAAAGGCGAAGTCTTTCGCTCAGCAGTTTGAAGCGCCCCTCCATCTCTCCCCCTGGATGAGAGGGATCCATCTCGAAGCGGCAGTCTCCTTCGAGCTTCAAGGCCCCTTCCAAGGCAAAATCTTTGAAGCGGGCTGGAAGATATGGCCCCAGAAAAGGCTTTACGAAACCAGAAGCCTTATCGAGGTCTTCCAGCCGGAACCGTGAAGTCGAGCGGACCGATAAGCCTTTGCCCGAGTCGACCCGAAATGAACCCGAGACCTCACCAATACCCGGAATGCTCATCTCCAGCGGGGAAAAGGAAAAGATTTTCTCTTCCAGCGCGAATTCCCCCTTCATCCTCACCGCCATCCTCAAGAGAGAGAATTTCTCTCCGTTAAAGTCGATTCTCAACGCAGCAAAGGAAAATTCACCATCTATGGAGGGGCCGTCTGTTAAAAGCACTGTTCCTTGCGCGTGCAAGGAACTCTCCAGGCCAAAGCTTCTGGCCTTGCTCAGAACCCCGGCTTTCTCGCTGCTCAATGAATAATCGTATCCCCCATCCAGGCCGGAACGGGACAATGAAAGGCGGCTGCCCTCGAGCTGAAGGCTTTCTGAAAGAAGGGTGTATTTTAAGGAAAAATCCTTTAACTCCAATCGGTCCAGATAACTCAGGAACTGTCGAAGCGAGAGAAGGTATTTCTGAAAATCGATTTTTATCTCCTCTTCGACTTCCCTGATTTCCACCCGCAAGTCCGCTCCTTTGACCTCGATCTGGTGGAGGAAAGGTCTTTCCTTTCTCAGGAGGCGGCCGATCTCGCCCTCCAGGCTCAAACCAGAGAGAGAGACCACGACTTCCATGCCGCCGATTTTCTGAGAATATTTGACCGATTCCGCCCTTATTCTCAGGGGAAAAAAACCGTAGTCGAGGTCAGCGATCTGGAATTGAGCACCGGTTTTTTGGGTGACAAACCTCTCCAGAAAGCTTCTGGTAAGGGATTTATGGAAATAGACAATGGATAAAGAACCGGCCACAAGGACCAGAAAAACCGCAAGCGTCATTCCGGATATCAACAAAAACTTTTTCAGCTTTTTCTTCATGAGAGTGAAAAAACCCGGAAATTCTCGAAACGAGAGAAAAGATCATCCCTGTCAAAGAACTTCATAAACCATGACTTCCTGGGTTTTTCCTTTGACTTTCTTAGGGCCGACCTTTTTGATCTTGAATTTGCTCCTGACCAGCTTGTAGGTTTCTTCTCCGACGAGAATCTGGTTAGGCCCGGCAATGGATTCCAGCCGGGCGGCGATATTGACAGGGTCACCGATGACGGTGTACTCCATGCGAATCGGCGATCCGATGTTACCCGCCACCACCCTGCCGGTGTTGATCCCGATGCGGATCTCGAACCGCTTCTCCTCCTCCAGACTGGCCATCATCTTGGCCAGCTCCTGTTTTATCTCTTTGGCGGCCTGGATGGCCCTTTCGGCATCGCCCTTTTTCTCCATCGGCGCACCAAAAACCGCCATCAGGCAATCACCGATGTACTTATCCAGCGTCCCGTCATACTTGAAGATGATCTCGGTCATTCTGGAGAAAAACTGGTTGAGCATCAGGTTGATTTCGCGAGGCGGCATGGCTTCAGCAATGCGGGTGAACCCGACGATATCCGTAAAGAGAATGGTGGCGGTAAGGTCTTTGGGCTCCATAATATCTTCCTTGGCCTGCTTGCTCCCGCGGAGAATCATCTCGATGACCTGGGGTGAATGGAATCTCTCCAGCCTGTTCCGCAGCCGTTCCTCCTCTCGAATCTTCTCGTTGAGGCTTGCCTGTTCGATGACCATGGCCACCTGGCATCCGATCGCCTTGAGCAGCTCCAGGTCGTCTTCGGCAAACTGGTGGTCGGGCCTGAGGCTGTCGAGCTGAATGACGCCGATGACCTTGTCCACTTTCCACAGCGGCACGCACATCGCGGAACGGACCTGCTGCATGAGAAGGCTCTGGGCATGGTCCAGACGTGTATCGGCCATGGCATTGGTCGTTAACAGGGCTACTCTATCCCGCACGACCCGATTGATGATCGTCCGGCTGGCCTTCAACTCACCTCTGGCTTTGACCTTTTCGTCCCTGTATTTGACCACAACAGGCGCAAGGTCATCCCCTCCTTTGCCTCCGGTGAGAATCACAAAGCCGTAATCCGCATCGACGACCATGAAGATCAGGTCCATGATTTTTTGCAGGAGCTCGTTGAAATCCTGAATGGAATGGAGCTGCCGGCTGATTTCATAGAGAACGAAGAGCACTTTGTTCATCCTCTCCAGGGAAGCCACGACTTTTCTGAATTCGGTCTTCTCCCCCGGCTTCCCGGGAGAGACAAAAAGGCCGGCATCCATAGGTCCCTTTTCCGGCTCGGCGGCGATGAGCAGATCCTGGGAATCGACCAGGCAGCTCTCTTCCGGGCTGCTCTTGACAATCTTCGGACGCCCTCTTTCTAATTCCTTATCCGGAGCCAGGATGACAGAATCGGCAGGAGAGGAAATAACTTTTTCCCCCTCGATGAAATTCAGCCTGATGATACCGATTCGGATCTGGTCTTCGTGCTTCAACCTGACGCTCTGGACGGGTTTTCCGTTCACCCGTGTTCCGTTAAAGCTTCCAAGGTCGGTGAGCACATAGCCTTTTTTGGTCTGGCTGATCTTGGCATGGTATCTGGACACGGAGCTGTCGGAAATGACGACGTCGTTTTTCTCGCTCCTCCCGATGGTCACTTCGGATTTCCGGATTTGATGTCGTGATATTCGACCTTCGGCATCGATGATATCGATACTGGGCATGGTGTCTTCCCTTTCCCTCTCAAAGTTTTCAATAAGAATATATCAAAATGCCTGTTGACATGTCCAGATTCATTATCTCGAAGCCCATGATAAGAAGCCGGGAAAATAGAAATGTGACTCCTGTTAAAAAAGAGGATTGGATATTCAGAAAACATATGATATGTTATGGGGACAAAGAGAGGAGCCATGGAAAATCCGATGTGGGGAGATAGCATCTTCAGAAAGAAAAAGAGAGAGGATGACATACGGACCATTCTCAAGCAGGTCCCGATTTTTGCTCACCTCAAATCGAGAGAGCTGGCCGAAGTGGAAAAAATCGTTCATCGCCGCAAATACAAAAAAGGCGAACCGGTGATCCACAGGGGAGACCCTGGCCTTGGCATGTACATCATTGTCAAAGGCTCTGTGGAGATCGTGGACGAAGAGAAAAAAGGAAGCCATCGAGCTCTGGCCGCTCTTTCTGAAGGGTCGTTCTTCGGCGACCTGGCCCTGCTGGATGAGGCCCCTCGTTCAGCGTCGGCCATCGCGCTTGAAGACAGCGAGATCATCGGCTTTTTCCGGCCGGACTTCCTCGACCTTCTCAACAGAAAGCCCAGACTCGGCATCAAAGTCCTTCTGGCCCTGGCCAGGGTGATCGGGGAGAGGCTGCGGCGAACCAATGAACTGCTGATGAAAATCCAGGAAGAGAGGAACATCTCCTCCCATGGATAATACCGCATCCCACAACCTGGCACAAATCATCCGGATATTCTGGCGCATTTTTTTCATTCTTGCTGGAGCAGCTCTGCTGGTCTTCTTCTTTCCCTACGTGAAGGATGTCCTGATCATGTTCATCATCGCCTGGCTTTTTTCAGTGCTCCTCAGTCCGCTGGTCGATTTCCTGGAGAGCAACGGGCTCAAGCGTGGCTGGTCCATCCTCATGGTCATGGTTTTGATTCTGGCTATTCTCGGTTTTTCCTTCAGCCTGATCATTCCCGGCATCATCCAGGCCGTGGAATCCCTGACTTCCAAGCTTCAGTCAGATATCATCGCTCAATTCAGCTTAAAAGTGGAGTCCTTCTTCGAGGAACACTTCAACAACCCCGAGCTGGCCAGGAACGTGACCGCAACATTCAACGAAATCGGGGTCAAGCTCCTGGAAAGCCTCGGTGAATTTTTCAAGAATGTGGGCTCTTTTCTTGCTTCGATGATCATCATCCCCGTTATCACTTTTTTCCTGATCAAGGATTCCCGACGTTTCAAGAGTGCCATTATCTCCAGGGTGCCCAACAAGTATTTTGAGCTTTCCCTGAACATTCTCCATAAAGTCGAGCAGCGGGTGGGAAAATACATCCAGGGTCAGGCCATCGACGCCCTGATCGTGGGCATCCTCTCCACCATCGGGCTGTTCATTATCAACCTCGCTTTCCATGGCCCTGTCCCCTACTTCATTTTCATCGGGATGCTGGCCGGATTGGCCAACCTCATCCCTTATGTTGGCCCGGTGGTGGGTGCGGTTCCGGCCCTGGTCCTGGCCATCCTGAACAATCCTCCCCAGTTAGGACTGGTTCTTCTCTGGATCATCGCCATGTTCATCATCGTCCAGGCTATCGACAACGCTCTGGTCTCTCCTCTGGTCGTCTCCAGGAGCGTGAGCATGCATCCGCTGGTCGTGGTGGCGGTGGTCATCATCGGCGGAAACATCGCCGGGGCCATCGGGATGCTGTTTGCCGTTCCCCTGACAGGAGTGATCATGGTGACCGTTTCCCAGATTAGCTGGGGGTTAAAAAATTATCGACTCCACTCGTCCTATCCCGGACAGCCGAGTCCATCCCCAACACAAGAGAGCAGCTAACCGAAAGCCATGGAGCTTGAATTTTTCGGCGTGCGGGGCTCGACCCCTGTTTCCGGCAAGAACAGGAACAAATACGGCGGCCACTCTCCCTCTGTCGGCGTCTTTACCTCTGAAGGAGAATGCATCATCCTCGATGCCGGAACCGGAATCAAGACCCTCGGGGACCAACTGGAGAAAAAACAAAAAGGACCTTACGCTCTCCACCTTCTCCTCACCCACTTCCATCTGGACCACATCATAGGACTTCCTTTCTTTGCTCCGCTCTATTCTCCCCGGGCGACACTCCATATCTCCGCAGCCTGCAGCCCCGAAGAAACGGAGAAGAATTTGAGCGGCATCATGGCCGGGAGATATTTCCCTCTGGACTTCAGAGATACACCGTCGAAAAAAACATTCAAGGACATCAGCGGTTCGGGGTTTCACCTCGGCGGGGCCGTTATTTCCTCATGCCCTCTGCATCATCCTCAAGGCAGTGTGAGCTATAAAATCGAGGAGAACGGGAAAGTTCTCGTCTATGCCACCGACACAGAGCCGGGAAACAAGGAACTGGATGAAAGGCTCATCGCCCATGTTCGGGGAGCGGACCTCCTTGTCTTTGACGCCATGTTCACGCCTGAGGAGTATGAAGCCGGCCGGCAGGGATGGGGACACAGCACGTGGCTGGAGGGAACAAAGGTGGCCAGAGTTGCCGGCGTCCGCAAACTCTTTTTTTCTCATTTTAATCCCGATCATTCGGACAAAATGATCGATGCTTTTGTCTCCAGGGCAAGAAAAGAGTTTTCTTCCTGCTCCGGAGCAAGGGAGGGCCAGAGGATTCCTTTATGACTTTGAATGCCCATGTCTTTATCATGGGGTAGAGATTCGAGCAAAACTTCCCCTCCCCTATTGTCTTCGGCCTTCCTTTTGATTAAAATCAGGAATCATGATGCGCCGGGTCAGAGCCAAAACAAAAGACGAGAAAAGAACGAAGACCGTCGATATCCTGGTGAATAAAATCCCAGATGCCTGCCCGATCTGTCACAAGAGCGAAATCCCCGAGAAAAAATTCGGCTGGGTGGAAGACGACCGGCTGGAAATGGTCTTTCAATGCCCCAATGAAGAATGCAAGAGGCTCTTCATGGGTTATTATATAGCGGACATCGAAGAAAGCGAAGACGAGGAGCAGCTTGTCTATTTCTTCAAAGGATGCGCCCCTCAGAAGGTGGAGGCGAAAGTCTTGCCTGAAGAAATTGCCAGCATCTCCAAAAGATTCTGCGATATCTACAAGGAAGCCCATGAAGCCGAAGTGAGAGGGCTGACCAGTATCTGCGGAATCGGATACAGGACAGCCCTGGAGACCATCATTAAAGATTACCTCATCAAGGAAAAAGTCAACAAATCGGATATCATCCACATCCTCGAGTCTCATATCATCAACTGCATCAATCAGTACGTTGAATCCGACATCGTCAAGCACTGCGCCAAAAAAATGGACTGCCTCGGCCCGGCCGAAACCCAGTACGCCCGGACATGGAAGAAAAAAGACATCCAGGACCTCAAGGACCTCATTCAGCTTATCATGAACTGGATCCACGACGAACAGCTGCTCAAGCGAATCGAATCAAAGAGAGCACCCCAGAAACCCGAAGAGAGCGAAGAGAAAAAACCGAAATAGGTTTTCTCCGGTTAATTCTCCCTCTGCACGAGAGCCACCAGAATGAGCTTTCCCTCTGACTTGACCTGCAAGGATTTTTCGATGCTGTCGCCCGTAATACCGTAAACCAGACAGGCTGCCGCGAAGGCCGTGAAGAACACATTTTTTCTGGTGATTTTTATCATGCTTGTTTTCCCTCTTGAAATATTTTCATTCTCTTAAATCAAGATTATTATACGGACAAATCCTCTCTTCATAGTCATTATACGGATTGTCTTTGCGAAAAGCTCACACCCAATTGAAGTGATTTATTGAAATATAGCATACTTCGTGGTTTGACACGGTGAAACAAATCAGATGGGATTCCTATTTCTTTTTTGGAAGAGACAACGAGAAGAGAGCTGAGAACTCGCTTGAATAAAATTATATGAACGCAATAAATAAGTGACAGCGTAGGCGCGGTGCTGAGGCCGCCCTTCAAGCCCCCATAGCGGAGGGGGGCCCGTCGGCTTTTCCGACGGGGGAAGCGACGGGACTGGTTCCTCCGGGTTCGGGGGCTGAGGGTGGCCTCGGCGTCGCTTATGTCCTGTCACATCCTCTATTGCGTTTGTATTACTTTTTACCTCACTGAGCCTCTTGAACAGCCGGTCAACCAGGAAAAGCGCATTTGCCTGCGAAAGAAACTTCAGCCCTCGCCCTGAAAGCTCACCCGCCGCAGCTTTTGCGTCATGATTTGCGCTTGCCCGCGATGGTTGGATGGGATAATCGAGGCGAAATGGCCCCAGCTACCTTGGCAGCAGAAAAAGAAATTCTCTTACAGAGGTGTTATTCTGGAATAGAGGTCTGAAAAGGCATCCTAAAGAGGTTGCTTTATCCAAGGGATAAATCAGAAATATTTTTCTGAAATATTTTTCTTGACTTAATAAAATTTTAATATTAGAATCAGCGAAAATTTCTTTTTAGAGGAGAAGGAGCATGAAAAAGATTTTCAAGCTGTTCGGAATTGTTGTATTGATTTTCTGTTTTTCAACTTCGCTGTCTGCCCAGATTCAAAGACCCGGCAATCCCTTTAAAATTGAAGTCGGCATAAGTTTTGGCTCCACCCTGGGATACAGCACCACAGAATCTGCGTACTCTGATTCTTGGAGTACCTATTGGATCAGCATAAGTGAATCCGGAGAAATTACTCCTAAATTGAGCACGCCGATGTCATTTGGAGGAAATATCAGTCTCATCACCAATACGGGAATCGGAGTTCAACTTGCTCTGGATTACAATTTTAATTCTGACTTTGCTGGAGTTAGCACTTATACGGCCAAAGGATATGATTGGTGGGGGCCCATTAATGAAAGTCAAGAGTTTGATAACTCGGGAACTGTTAAAATGATGGTGCTGAGCCTTAATTTCATTTACAAGTACCAAGGGGATATGTTCAGCCCATGGTTTGCCGCAGGTGCATCTTATTACACTGGGAATATAGAAGCAAATTCTAAGGTTGGATTTGGATATGAGGACTGGGCCGGTGATTTCGAATACATTAGCCCTGATGTTAAAATTAAAGAAGATTTGAGCGGAATCGGATTCAATGTAGGCGGTGGAGTCGATATACAAATCGCACCGACCATAGCAGTTACTCTCGAAGCAAAATATTTTATTTTAAAGAAATATGAATTAAACTGGGAAACCCAAACCGGACAATATGTAAATTATATTTGGGGTGGGACTGTGACTTTGACACAAACCGGTGCTGATTATATGGATGAATTGATCGAACCATTTGAATTTAACGCTTCATTTCCCAAAATAGCCGCTGGCATTAAATTCTCATTCTGATCTTTGATTTGTGAAATAAAACCGGCGACATCATACCTGTTTCCTGATCTTGTCTGGAATTATGTCACCGGCTTTTCATTATTTATTCTTCTCATCTGATTTTCAAATCAGGCTATTATTCATTTCTTCAAACAACGAAACCATCACAATATCCTCACTTCAAATATCAGCGTTTCTCTTTTATCCACAGCTATAATAACAGGCTAAGCTCCTTCCCTATACAGCAGTGTCATCTGTGCATATTCTGCTGATTACAGTTTTTTTTATCACTCCAAGGGAAAGCTGGTGATGGTAACATAAAAATGTCCAGTTTATGGTCATTTAAAAATGTGCACTTTTGTCCATTGACCGCTTCTTACCTAATTCATGATTTTAACGTTTTTAATAAAGCTTTATTAAACTGGATTGAAATTGTTGTTATTTTTTTAATAGTTTTTTCTCTGGCTATACTTTTTATACTCATCCGGAAAATTCTCCAAATCATAGAGAGAAAAATAAAACAGCTTGAAATAGGAGAAAAGAAAAAGCAAAAATGATTTTAAACTGGCGCGAATGGAAGCCAGAGACCCTAAAGCCTCTGGCTTCCCGAATCTGAAAGAGGCAGCAGGGCTGAAAAATTGCCTCCTAAATACAGACGCAAGAGGGAAGAGAAAATTCTCATTTTTTGTTACTTGAATCTCAATCTTATGATTCCAATCCTATAGGTCAGCAAAACTTCACCTGTATCTTTTTTGAGAAAAGTTAATTGGAATTAATATTATTACGGAATGAATTTCAATGACTTGAATCTGCCTAAAGCATTAAACGAAAAAGAGTGTTTTCCAGGGAAAAAGCTGGTGCGCCTGGCAGGACTCGAACCTGCGACACAGGGATTAGGAATCCCTTGCTCTGTCCGTACTGAGCTACAGGCGCACTCTCGAAGAACTCGCTTTTTCTGTGCAGAAGGCTCGCCCGCTTGAACGCCTCTGTCTTTGACTCTTCGTCCTCCTGCGGATGATCAACTCGATGTCAAAATATAACGGAAAGCCTGAATTATTTCAATCCAGTTGCGGAACCGCAGGCTGCTCCTTTCCCCCGCAATCGAGAACCTACCGCCGTCTCCCCAACATCCGGGTGAGCTTCTCCTTCAAGAGGCTGTTCCTCTTGACCGGCCTGTCGTTCCTGACGGCGATGTAAAGCGCCCTGTAAGAGCCGATGATCACACTCAGCCTCTTGGCGCGGGTGAGCGCTGTGTAGAACAGGTTCCGCTGAAGCATGATGTAGTGCTGGGTCAGAAGCGGCATGACCACGGCCTGGTATTCGCTGCCCTGGGACTTGTGAACCGAGATGGCATAGGCATGGATGATTTCGTCCATCTCTTCCCTGGAATAGACAACCGGCCTCCCGTAGAAATCCACCTCCACCCGAAAGGCCTGCCTGTCGATATGGGTCACCACGCCGATGTCGCCGTTGAAGACTTCCTTGTCATAATTGTTCCTGACCTGCATCACCTTGTCCCGGATTCTAATCTCCCGCTGGCCGACCTTCAGCCCTTCTTTAAACGGGTTGAGCCGCCGCTGCAGCTCGGTATTCAGGTTATCCACACCCAGAAGCCCCCGGTACATCGGGCTTATGACCTGAATCTGCGGAGAAAGCGGATCAAGGCGAAGCTTTTCCGGGATGCGGGATGTGCAGAGGTTGGCGACCAGCTCAAATGCTTTCTGCTCATCCTCCTGGGGAATAAAATAAAAGTCCGCATCCTTATCGCCCTTCTCCGGGTAGACGAGTTTCTGGCCGCGGTTGACCCGATGGGCGTTGATAACGATGAGGCTGTCTTTCGCCTGGCGGAAAATCTCATCCAGCCTGACCACTTCCACCCTGCGGGAGTCGATGATGTCCCGGAGCAGGTTTCCAGGACCCACCGAAGGAAGCTGGTCCTTATCCCCGACCAGGATCAAGCGCATCCAGGCCGGAATGGCCCTGACCAGGGAATACATGAGGGGCAGGTCCACCATGGAAAATTCATCAACGATCAGGGCGTCGCCGCTGAGGGGATATTTTTCCGACCGCCGGAACGTGCCGAGCCTGGGGTTGTACTCCAGGGTGCGGTGGATGGTTCTGGCCTCCCTTTCAGTGGCCTCGGACAGCCTCTTGGCGGCCCTCCCGGTCGGCGCGGCCAGGAGAACTTGCTTTCCCCATCTGCGGAAAATGTCCACCACTGCCTTGATGATGGTGGTCTTTCCTGTTCCCGGCCCTCCGGTGATGACCAGAATCTTTCTGTGGAAACACTCCCTGACAGCCTGCCGCTGCATCTCGGAAAAGCGGATGGCCAGCTCTTCCTCGGCCTCAGAAATCGCGCGTTCGAGGTCAAAATCAGGGATGCGGATGGACGTTGAGGACAGCTCCAGGATTGACCGGACAACCTCCTCCTCGGCCTTGTGGAAGAAAGGAAGATAGACGGCAGCGGCATCCGTGCCCGCTTTTTCTATGACGATGGATTCCTGCTGACGGAGAGCATCCAGCGCTGCCCGCACTTTTGCGTCCTCGACTTCAAGCTCCTTCCGGCAGCTTTTTTCGATCTCGCTTTCGAAAGAAAACACATGTCCCTGCTCGATGTCCTTTTCGAGAAGGTAAAGAATGAAGGCCTTGATCCTTTCGGGCGAAGCGGGGTCAATCCCCAGCTTCAAGGCCATCTGGTCAGCGGTTTTGAATCCCACACCCCAGATATCCAGGCAGACCTGGTAGGGGTTTGTCTTCAACACCTGGAAGGACTTCTCTCCGTACTGGCGGTGAATCTTCGTGGCCAGGTTTGTGGTGATGCCGTGCTCCTGGAGGAAAATGATGAGGTCCCGGATGTTCTGGTTCTCTGCCCAGGATTTCCTGATTTCCCTGAGCTTGACTTCGCCGATGCCCTCCACTTCCCGCAGCTTCTCCGGACTTCCGGAGATGAGGTTCAGGGTTTCTTTGCCGAATTTCTTGATGATTCGCCGGGCAAGGACAGGACCCACTCCCTTGATCAACCCTGAAGAGAGGAACTTCTCGATGCCCCTGAGAGAGGCGGGAAGGACCGGAAGAAAGCTCTCCACCTTGAACTGCTGGCCGAACCTGGGGTTGATCTCCCATTTCCCTTTGACCCGCAGCATCTCCCCTGGAGAAAGGGGGGGAAAGAACCCCACCACGGTGATCGAGGCGCCGTCTTCGAGCGTGAACCGGCAGACCGTATAGCCCGTATCAGGACTGTAAAAGACAATCTGTTCGATGGTGCCGTCAAAATAATCCATCGCTCACCTGCACTCTGACCTCATCGCCGACCCTGGCCTTCAATATGTCTGAGGCTGATTTTTCCCTGGCTGCAATCTCGATGAACCCCACGCTTCCGACCAGAGCCAGAAGCTCCCCTTTTTGAGCAGCGGAATAGCTCCTCTGGATTGAGGGAATTGTTCTTCCCTTGATGGAAAGGGTGAAACCTATTTGGTCTTTTTTTCCCCGGAGTTGGTCGAGCATGATCCGGGGAATGTCGGTGAGGATGTTTCCGAATTTATCGAGATAAACGACATGGCCGATGACCTGGTTTCCTTCAAGCTTCGGTCTCCCCATTTCAAGCTTTTCGTAGGAGAGTGCTTCAGGCCCGAATTCCTGGCAGGAGATACCCCTGGAAAGCCAGGCTGCCGCGGGCGCCATTTTGTCCCGGCCTTCGAAGGTCGAGCTCAGCTCTGGAAGAAAATATTTGGAGTTGGCCACTTCTCTCATCTGCCGGACCTCTTCTCTTTCCAGGACCGGGCTCAAGACCCCGTTGTCCGGGGCGATGAAAAAGAAGTCTCTGGTCTCGGCCAGGAGGATTTTTCGCGGCGAGCCCACCCCAGGGTCGACGACGGTCAGAAAAATCGTCTTTTTCGGAAAATACCGGTAGGAAAAAAGAAGAATACATCCCGCGGCCCGGATGTCGAAGTCCGGAACCTGGTGGGTGATATCGACGATCCGGGCAGAAGGGTTGATGGTCAGGATGACGCCTTTGAGCGATGCGACGAAAAAATCATCCTCCCCGAAATCCGTCAGCAAGGCCAGAACAGGCTCTTTCACTTTTCCCTATCTTATTCCAATCCCGAACACCGGTCAACTTGAACAGGAGAGTCAGCTCTCTGGAGATGAGGATGAGTTCTGGAAAGTGAAGCTCTCTACTTGATGACCATGAGGACGCGGTTCAGGCGGGCTTTCAGGATAAACTTGACGAATTTCTCCACGCGGTCCCGGAGGCCTGTTTTCAGGTAAGCGTTCCTCTCTGCTTTGTAGGAGAAGTAAATTACCCAGGGCCGGCCTTTGATATGGTCGGCGGGCAAAAAGCGCCAGTAGCGGCTATCCCAGCTGTTATCCCGATTGTCGCCCATGACAAACATATGGCCAGGCGGGACGACCACAGGTCCGTAGTTATCCTTTATCGTATCATTGTAGTAATAGTATCCCTGGTCATACTCCTGGTCTTCCAGGTGAACCTTGTAGTCCTCGGCAATAGGCTGGCCGTTGATGTAAACCTGCCTGTCCTTGATTTCCACTTTCTCCCCCTCGACGGCGATTACCCTTTTGACAAAATCCTTCCACGGCTCCCTGGGGTATTTGAAGACGACCATGTCATACCGGTTGGTTTTTTTATTGGGAAGAAGCAGGTCTTCGAGCGGCAGCACAGGTTGAGCGTAGGCGAACTTGTTGACCAGGAGAAAATCGCCGATAAGAAGAGTCGGCTCCATGGATCCGGTGGGAATCTGGAAAGCCTGGACAACGAAAGTCATCACAAAAAAAACGAAAACAGCTGTCTCGGCAATGAGTTCAAAAAACTCCCGAAAACCGCTCCTGTCCTTCTCTTTTTCTTTCTTCCCTTTTTTTCTCATCCCGGTTCACAAACTCAGATTATAAACGAAAGGCTTAATAAAACGAGAAACGCGAAATTCATGAGGATAGTGTTTTTCACTGCCGGCAGGAAGTCCGGCCAGTTCTCCAGGTTCCTCCGGCCTATCAGGTAGGCCAGAAAAGGAAGGGGCAGGGTCAGCATGACCAGCAGCGACCACAGCGGCCAGTCGGCCAGGAACACGCCAAGAAGGACGACCACATAACAGCTCAGGGCCAGAATCAGATAGAGGAGCAGGCTTTTCCTGAAGCCGAACAGAATGACCCAGGTCTTTCTTCCCGTTGAAAAATCAGCTTCCCTGTCAGCAAACTCGTTGATCAGCAGGACCAGTGTCGTCAGGATTCCGGACGGAAGAGCGACAACCCAGGCCCAGAGAGATGACAGGCGTTCAGCCTGAACATAGTAGGCGCCTAAAACCATCAGCGGGCCCCAGGCGAGAAAGATGGCAATCTCGCCCCATCCCTTGTTCACCAGCCGGACCGGAAAACCGTTATAGCTGAAAACGAAAAAGAGGGCGGCCAGTCCGATAATCAGCACCGCATTTCCCTTGACCACCGCATTCAAATGGAGTCCGATGGCCGATCCCATCAGTGCAAAAAGGAGGGAAACTGCCAGGGCTTCTTTTGGACTGACAAACCCGTCGAGCACCATCCGGCTTCCGCCTGAAAACGGAACCAGGGCGTTCCGGTTGGAGGCATCGTTCCCGCTCCTGTAATCAAAATAATCGTTAGCGACGTTGCAGCTGATGTGAAGAAAACAGGCCCCGGAAAAAGCCAGAATGAAGTGGAGCAGGTTAAATTGTCCTGTCTCCCAGAAGGCAAAAGCTGTCCCCAGAAAAACGGCTCCAGCGCTGACCACAAGGAAGGGCAGCCGGAGGAGAAGCAGGATTGCTTTCGATTTTTTCATCGTCTCACCGAGCTTTTATCTTACATGATTTCAATTGAATATATCAACTATGACAAAATTCCCTGATTTGCTGCGAGAGAATATCATGGCAAGCGAACCGTGGCCATCTCTCAACAATTCAGGAAGAGACCACCACGCACCTTTTCAAATGCTCTGAGCAACATGCAAATACCGACCTTCTCATTTCCATCGGCAATCTTGAGAAAATCGGGACTGTCCCCATTTTCTGCATCTCGCCATTCGCAGCCTTTTTGATTATACTTATACCTGCACCCGAGACGATGAATTTCACGCTGTTCGGCTATCCAAAAACAGGGAAGACGACTCTCTTTAACCTGCTCACCGGCGCCAGGATCGACCTCAAATCCTGCACTGACGGAAAAAAAGAGCTCAACCGGAGAACGTGCCCTGTCCCTGATCCCCGTCTGGATAAAATAGCAGAGCTTTACCCCGAGAAAAAGAAAATTCCGGCTTCCATCGACTTCATCGACCTGGCCGGAATCTCCTACGGCGGAGTCAAGAACAGCTCCTACCTGAATTTCCTCCGGCAGGCAGACGGTCTGACCCATGTGGTCCGGGGCTTCTCAGATCCCCAGATTCCCCATTCCGGGGAAACGATAAATCCCGGGGACGACATCCGCTCCATGGAAGAAGAGCTCATCCTGACCGACCTGGTTTCCATAGAATCCAGGATGGAAAAACTGCAGAAGGAGCTGAAAAGCGCCAAAACCCCGGAGGCCGAAAAGGAAAAGGAACTCCTCGACGCTCTGCGCGGCCATCTGGAGGCCGGAAAAGCCATCCGGGAGATCTCCCTCTCTCTCCAGGAGGAAAAGCTCATCCGGCACTTCGCCTTCCTCAGCCAGAAGAGGCTCCTCCACATGGTCAACGTGGATGAGAAAGATATCCCTTTCATCGACAACCCTGAGCGGTTCTCTCCTTCCCGAAAGGAAGGAACCGCAGTCCTGGCTTTCTGCGGGAAAATCGAAACGGAAATCCTCGAGCTCGAGAATGAGGAGAAAGAGCTTTTCCTCTCCGAGTTCGGCCTGAAGGAGCTCAGTGCCCAGAAATTTTTGAAAGCTTCCTACGACCTGCTCCAGGTGGTCACCTTTTTCACCGTGGGCAAGGAGGAAGTCAAAGCCTGGACAGTCCGGGAAAACACACCGGCCATAAAGGCGGCCGGCGAAATCCATTCTGATATCGAAAAGGGATTCATCCGGGCAGAGGTCATTTCCTGGGAAGAACTCCTCCAGCACGGCACCTTCCAGGCCGCAAGAGAAAAAGCAGCGGTCCGCCTGGAAGGAAAAGACTCCATTGTCCGGGATGGGGATGTCATCTATTTCCGTTTCTCGGTATGAGGCACGGGAGCGGCTGGCGGGGCGAAGGAGAGCAAAGCAGGATGAAAAAGAACTTCGAGATCAGAGCACAGGCCACAGGCTGCTCGGCCAGGTCAGGGATTATCCACACTCCCCACGGCGACATTGAAACACCGGCCTTTGCTCCTGTGGCCAGCCAGGGAACGGTCAAGGCCCTTCCCCATTGTCTGGTCCATCTGCTCGGCGCCCAGCTCATTCTGGTCAACTCTTACCACCTCTTCCTCCGGCCCGGCCTGGACACCATCAAGAGCATGGGCGGCGTCCATTCTTTCATCTCCTGGCCGAAGCCGATTCTCTCCGACAGCGGCGGGTTCCAGGTCTACAGCCTTTCCCCTCTGGTCAAGGTGGAAAAGAAAGGCGTGGAGTTTACCTCTCATCTGGACGGAACAAAAATCTTTCTCTCCCCGGAAGATGCCCTGAATGTCCAGCTCCATCTGGGATCGGACATCATCATGACCCTGGACCATTTCCTCCCCTTTCCTTCATCCGAGGAAGAGATGAAAAAAGCAGTGGCTCTCACCACACACTGGGCGCAGCGGACAAAAGCCCATTTCCTCAAACACGAAACCTCGCAGCTCCTCTGGGGAATCACCCAGGGAAGCGTCTACTGGGACCTGAGGAAGAAAAGCACAGAGGACCTGCTCGAGATCGGCTTTGACGGCTATGCCCTGGGAGGCCTTGGCCTGGGAGAGCCAAAATCCCAGCTTCTGGAAATCATCGAAAAATCGAACGCCCTCCTCCCGCCCGACAGGCCCCGCTACCTCATGGGCATCGGCTATCTCCGCGACATTCTCGAAGCGGTGGAGAGAGGGGTTGACCTCTTCGACTGCGTCCTCCCCACCCGGAACGCCCGAAACGGGACCCTCTTCACCAGCAAGGGAAAAATGGCCATCAAAAACGTGCGCTATGCGGATGACCGACGGCCCATTGACGAGGACTGCTCCTGCTACACCTGCCAGAACTTCTCCCGCGCCTACCTTCGCCATCTCTATGAACGGCAGGAAATCAGCTCAGCCATTCTCAACACCATCCACAACCTGCACTTTTATCTTGACAACTTCAGAAAAATTCGGCAAGCTATTCAATCAAATTCGCTCCAAAAGTTAAAGTATAGTATAATAAAAAAACAGGAGGAAAATTAACAATGTATTTTTCGGCCCTTCTCGGCTTGCTCCAGCAGGGTCAGCCTGCACCCGGCCCCGGAGGGGGTCTTCTCCAGATGCTTTTGATGATCGGGCCGATCATCCTCATCTTCTACTTTATCGTCATCAGGCCTGCCCGCATGAAACAGAAAAAACATCAGGAAATGGTAGAACTGCTCAGGCCGGGAGATAAAGTCATCACCGCCGGTGGAATCCACGGCACGGTGATGGGTGTCCAGAAAGACAAGATTGAGCTCAAAATCGCTTCCAACGTAAAAATCGATATTGCCAAATCGTCGATTGCCGTTATCCTGACTCCGCAGGATAAAGAGAAACCGAAAAAAGCAGGATCGAGGCCGTTCAACCGATAGATTAATTCTTTTTCGCTCTCGAATTTGAATTCAGAAAATTTGAGATGAAGAAAAATTTACGCTGGAAAGTCATTCTGGTTTTGATCGTCATCGGCCTTGCCCTCTATTTCGCCTATCCACCGGGTGAAAAAATCCATCTGGGACTGGACCTGAAAGGCGGGATGCATCTCGTCCTCGAAGTCCAGACCGACGATTCCATCAGAACTGAAACAAACAATGAGATTCTCCGGCTCGAAGAGCAACTGAAAAAGAAAAAGATCGTTTACGGAAAGGTTGTCCCCGGAAAGATCGGTCAGTTTTTCGTTGAAGGCGTTATGCCCGATTATCTGGATGAGGTCAGGGACATTCTGAACGACAATTTCAGGGACTGGAACTACTCCATCGTTGGAAACACAATCTCCGTTTCCTTGAAACCCTCTGCCCTGCAGTATTTGCGGGACCTCTCTGTCAAACAGGCCCAGGAGACGATCAAAAACCGTGTTGATGAGCTGGGCCTGACAGAGCCCACCATCCAGAGGCAGGGAACCGGAAACAGGATCATCGTCGAGCTGCCCGGGGTGGAAAATCCGGACAGGGTGAAGAACATCATCAAAACAACTGCCGTCCTGGAGTGGAGGCTGGTGCTGGCCGGACCGGCTGCATCTCAGGAAGCCCTGCTTGAAAATTTTGGCGGCGAGGTTCCCTCCGATGCAGAAAT
Source organism: uncultured Eubacteriales bacterium (assembly GCA_964477275.1). Classification (GTDB taxonomy): domain Bacteria; phylum Acidobacteriota; class Aminicenantia; order Aminicenantales; family Aminicenantaceae; genus CAYZDV01. The sequence continues at coordinate 2,378 of CAYZDV010000021.1, read as the reverse complement.
CCTCAGAGGAGACCCGCAAAGGACAGAAGGAGGCTACTACCTCGTCAGCCGGGTGGCGCCGGTCACAGGAAAGGACCTGCAGGATGCCCGCCAATCGCTGGACGAGTGGAACAACCCGGCGGTCCTCTTCCGGTTGAGCGCTGAGGCCGGCCGGAGATTCTACAAATTCACTTCCGACAACCTCGGCAAGACGCTGAGCATCGTCCTCGACCAGAGAGTCCAGCAGGTGGCCACGATCAGGGACAGAATTTCAGACAGCGGCATCATCCACGGCCGGTTTACTTCTGACGAAGCTGAAGACCTTTCCATTATCCTGCGGGCAGGTCCCCTTCCCGCTTCGATCAAATACCTGGAGGAACGGTCGATCGGACCCTCACTGGGGAAGGATTCCATCCGGAAAGGCCTTTCATCGATGGTCATTGCCCTCATCCTGGTCATGATGTTCATGATTTTTTATTACCGCATTTCTGGAATCAACGCCGTCTCCGCCCTGATTTTGAACATGCTCATCATAGCCGGAGTCCTCGGCTATTTTAAAGAGAACGCTGTCCTGACCCTGCCCGGTATCGCCGGAATCATCCTGACGGTCGGCATGGCTGTCGACGCCAATGTTCTGGTCTTTGAGAGGATCCGGGAGGAACTCGCAGCGGGCAAGGCCGTCCCGAACGCCATTTCATCCGGTTTTTCCCGCGCTTTCAGGACCATCCTCGACGCGAACGTCACCACCATCATCGCCGCGATTTTCCTTTTTCAGTTCGGGACAGGACCGATTCGAGGATTTGCCGTCACATTGATCATCGGTATCTCGGCCAGCATGTTTACCGCTGTCTTTGTCTCCCGTTTGATCTTCGACATTTCGCTCGCCAAGAAAAAAAAGAGAAGCCAGTTGAGCATCTGAAATGCAGTTCTTCAAGGAGACCCACATCCGTTTTATGAAATACAAGCTGATGGCTTTTGCCGTCTCCGGCCTGCTCATCCTCGCCGGAATCGTCAACATGACTAAGGGGAAAGGGTTGAATTACGGCATTGATTTTGCCGGCGGCACGCTCATCCAGATTCGGTTCAAAAATCCGGTAACCACCGGAGATTTAAGGCAACAGCTCAGCAAAGCCGGCCTGGGAACCAGCAAAATTCAGGAAGTGGAAGACGCCCGAAGAGAGTTCCTCATCAGAACTTTCCTGCCTGAGCTCGAAGAAGAGGAAGACCTCGAGGTCCATGAGATCATGGGCAACAGAATCATCGATACCCTGAAAACCGAAGAGGACAGGATATCGATGGAAAAGGGGCTGCTCGATTTGAACAATATGGATCTTGAAGATCTCACTGCAGTTCTGGAAGCTTCCTTTTCTGCAACCGGTGCGGAGACAGCAAAAAGAATCATCGACATCAGGGAATCGAGCGAACTGCAGGGAACCATCGAGAATTTCGACCAGCTTCAAGCAAAAGGAATAAGCCCGGAGGTCATAGCGCTTCTCAAAGACAAGAGTTTTCTCGGCAGCATGACCATCAAACGCAGGGAAACCGTTGGGCCCCAGGTTGGCGCGGACCTCAGAAGAAAGGCGACTCAGGCCACGATCTGGGCCCTGATCGGCATGCTGATCTACATCGGCATCCGCTTTAAATTCGCCTACGGTGTCTCCGCCGTCCTGACCCTCGCCCATGACGTGTTGATCACCCTGGGCATCTTTTCTTTTACCAGCAGAGAAATCAATCTCCCCGTCATCGCAGCTATTCTGGCCATCGTCGGATACTCGCTGAACGACACCATCGTCATCTTCGACAGAGTCAGGGACAACCTCAAGTCCATGAGAAGACACGATCTCGAAGAGGTTCTGGATATAAGCATCAATCAGACCCTTAGCCGCAGCATCATCACTTCAGGAACCACCTCTCTGACGGTAATGGCTCTCTTTCTTTTCGGCGGCGAAGTCATAAACGATTTCGCCTTTACGTTGATCATCGGCATCATCGTGGGAGCCTACTCCTCGATTTACCAATCCTGCCCCATCCTCTACTACTGGAACAAGTTTTTCAAGCCGAAAAAAGGGATGGGAAAATGACAAATTTTTATCTTGTCAAGAGGCTTTTTTTAATTTATACTTTGTATGTATTTGATCACATCGAGTAAAATTTTGAGGTATGAAAATGGCGGAAAAGACAAAGCCTAAGAAAGAAGAAATTCCTCAAATTTTTAAAGACTCCTTCTTCATCGGAGAAAAAGGAACTGTCAGGAAAGCAATTTCCTTACCCATTGCCATCATCATCCACGCGAGCCTCGTCGCCGCTATGATCATTATTCCCCTAATGAGTCCGGGTGACCTGCCTCAGGTGGAAATCTACAGCGCTTTCCTCGCTCCCCCTCCGCCTCCTCCTCCACC
>CAYZDV010000020.1:0-22068 GCA_964477275.1 uncultured Eubacteriales bacterium | reverse complement strand
GAAGCACATAATCGAAAGCCGATATGCGGTCCGTGGCCACGATGAGGAGCCTGTCCTCCACCTCATAGACATCCCGCACTTTTCCCTTCTTGTGGAGGGTGAGTTCGGGAATCGAGATTTCTGAAACCGCTTTGACCACAGTGGACTAAGGATAAAAAAAAATTGGCAAAAAAGCAAATCAAGCCAAAATGCCGATAAAGCTCAGCATCCGTCCTGCCCTGTCCCCGTCCCGACGGTATGAGGCAAGGTTTCCGCAACAGTGCGTACAGACCTCCGCCTGAAAAATATTTTCTCTCTTCATTCCCATCACTTCCATCTCGGCGATGTTCGCCCCTCTGAGATCAAAAAGGTATTTATCCTGATGACGGGGATGCCGACGGAAGAACTCGGTCAAAAGCCCCTGCGCGGCAAAGCTGCCGAAGACATCCTCGCCCACCTCATAACAGTCTCTGCCGATGCAGGGCCCCATGGCCGCAAGAAGCGATGAAGGGGAACACCCGTACCGTTTCATCATTCGCTCGATGGCTTTTTGAATCACCCTCACGGAGGTTCCCCTCCAGCCGCAGTGGACAGCGGCGATGACCTTCCGTCTCTCATCCGCGATAAGAACGGGAAGGCAATCCGCAGTCCTGATGACAAGGAGAAGCGAGGGGCACGCCGTCACCATGGCATCGCCGCTCAGGTTTTCCTCAGGAAGCCGGTCGATGGAATGAACGAGGCTCGAGTGAACCTGGTTGAGGAAAAGATGTTGGAGCCTTTTCCACTCAGGCCTTCTCCTGAAATCCTTTTCGCTCCAGTGTCTTTTTCCGAATCCATGAATCAGAAAAGGGATCCGTTCCAAACGGGGAATCTTCAAAAAGGGCTGCGCTTTTTCTTGTTTCATTCTTCAGACGAAAAGACTCTCTTCCCTTCTGTGCGCATCATGGTTGATTGACTTTCTGCCTGGACTATTCATAAAAAAGGCCGATACTTATCATATCACAAATATTATGAGTGACTTAAGAGATGCTTTTAAAGTGCACGGGAAGAAAGTCCGTTTCTTCAATTCTGTCATTGTAAATTTATCTCGGTTTTCTTCCATTCTGTGTGGGTAATTTAATGTCGAAAATACACGGAAATGGTATCGCTCCCTTCAGATTTTTAACGCCATTCCCGTGTATTTAAATCGAAAAGGGGCCTGTCCCCTTTATTTTTATGATAAAATTTGGAAGAGAAAAATGAAATCCGGAGGCTTCAAGCCCGCTTATCTGAAGGCCGACGAAGAAGGAATCTTACCGCAGAGGATCGAGAAGGCCCTTCAGACGCTCGAAAAATGCACGGTCTGCCCCCGCAGCTGCGGCGCAAACCGTCTCAAAGGAGAAAGAGGATTCTGCGCTGCGGCTTTTCTGCCCGAGGTCTCTTCAGCCTCGCCGCATTTCGGCGAAGAGAGCCCCCTTGTCGGCCATCATGGCTCGGGAACGATCTTCCTCGCCCACTGCAACCTCAAATGCCTCTTCTGCCAGAACTACTCCATCAGTCATCTCGGTGAAGGAAGAGAAATATCCTTCGAGAGTCTGGGAAAGATGATGGTGGAGCTCCAGAAAATGGGCTGTCACAACATCAACTTTGTGACTCCCACCCATTATGTCCCTCAAATCCTGAAGTCTCTCCCTTATGCTATAGAAAGAGGTCTGTCCATTCCCCTCGTTTACAACACCGGCGGGTATGATACGGTTGAGACCTTGAAGCTCCTGGATGGAATCGTCGATATCTACATGCCGGATTTCAAGTACACGGAAGGCCGGGTGGCCGGGGAATATTCGCAGGCCCCCGATTATCCGGAAGTGGTCAAGGCCGCTCTCAAGGAAATGCATCGTCAGGTGGGAGACCTTGTCATCGACGAAAGGGAGATCGCGCTCCGCGGCCTCCTGGTGAGGCACTTGGTCCTTCCCCGGGGTTTAGCCGGAACCCCGGAAGCGATGCGCTTCCTGGCCGCCGAAGTCTCGCGGAACACCTACGTCAACATAATGGACCAGTATTACCCCTGCGGAAAAATCTCCCCGCGCTCTCCGCTCGGCCGGAGCATCACCCATGAGGAGTACGTCGAGGCGATTGAAGCAGCCAAGAAAGAAGGAATAACCCGTCTGGACAAGAGGGAGAAAATTCGCCTCATGTGGCGCTTCTGAGCTTCTCTTCTCCTTCATCCAGAGCTCAACCCTCTAAAGCCCCTCTCTTCAGCAATGAGAACCTTGCGACCCAGACCAGGGTGGAAGAAGAAAAGAAAATGAATGGGTGAGCAATGAAGGAGATGTTATTCAGGCGTGGTCAAGGCGTTATAGTTGAACTCCCGGTAATGTTTCAGCACATCCATGATCAACGCATCTTTGGACAATTTCAACACCTCGGAGGCCGGGATGTGTTCCATGAACGCTTTTTCCCTTTCCTCCAGGGGAAATTTTTTGTTCCTCCGCCCCTTGATTTGCAGTTTTAACTTGAGTTCGATGGAATTCTTGGGAAGGCGGACGATGTAGTGGAAGTTATCGATCTTCGACCAGGGGAACCTGACCACAAAGGAGATCCATTTCCCTTTTTTGGTGCGAAACTTGGATTTGATTCCGTATTTCCGCAATTCCCTGGACAGGCTTTCAAAGCCGGGCTCAGCGACAAACTCGCAGAAATGATTGAAGCTCTCGGGCGTTTCCACGCGGCACTCCTCAAGGATTCTCATGTCTTCAAGAATGCCGGCCAGGTTTTCTTTCCAGTTTGCTTGCTTCATCGTCCGGCTCCCGATATCTGATGCTGGACAATATACCACATTTCCTTCCGGGTTTGAAGGAAGAAACCGGCAGGTGCAATTCCAGATTTCCGATGGAAAAAAAGATGGAAAAACATAGGCTTGCGAAGGCGTTCGAATATTCTGAAAGTCAGATCCCTTTCCGGACAAGCTCGGCAAACCTCTGGCCGAATTCCTCCGCCTTCTTCAGGTCATCATCTGTGGGGCCGCCTTTGAACTCGAGGGAATCCACCATCTCCCAGCGGAGAGGTTCGATCATTTTTTCCAGATTTTTTCTGGCGCCGCCGCTCCAGCCGAAGCTCCCGAAGTAAGCCACTTTCCTGTTCTGGATATGCTTGCGGGCGGCCATGCTGAGGACATCAGCCACCGGCGGAAAGAGAGAAACTTCATAGGTGGGAGCACCGATGATGACTCCTCTTTTCGTCCAGAGGGAAGGAAGGATGTAGCTCACGTGGGTTCGAGACGCGTCGAAGATCTCGAGCGGGATATCGACCCTGGAGATGCCCCGGGCCACCGCGTTCATCATCACCTCGGTGTTGCCGTACATCGAGCCGTAGATGAGCGTGATGCCCGGCTCGCTCTGGCCGGCGGCATACTCCGCCCATTTCTGGTAAAGCCTGACAATCAGGGAGGGGTTCTTTCGCCAGATCAGGCCGTGGGAGGGAGCAATGACCTCGACCGGAACAGAGGACAATTTTTCGATTGTTCCTAAAACCCTGGCGCTGAAATTGGCGACGATGTTGACATAGTAGCGGAGGGCCTCCCTCTGGTAAAAATCAAAGTCCCGGCATTCGTCGTCAAAGATGGCGCCATGGATGGCGCCGTACCCGCCAAAGGCATCGCAGGGAAAAAGAATCCGTTGGGAGGTTTCGTAGCTCATCATGGTCTCGGGCCAGTGGAGAAAAGGCGTGGAGAAAAATTTCAGGGTCCGCTTTCCCAGAGAGAGGGTGTCCCCATCGCTGACAACCTGGACATTCTCCGTGATGGAAAAAAAGCTTTGGAGCATCTCCCTGGTTTTCGCCGAACCGAGAAGTTTCACCCTGGGAGCGATCCTTCTCAGGGTCCTCAGAAGGCCGGAGTGGTCGGGCTCCATGTGATTGACGATGACATAGTCAATCCGGGAGATGTCCGTCACCTCGCTCATCTGCTCCAGGTATTCATCCCCTTTGAAGGATTTGGTCAGGTCCACCACCGCTTTCTTCTCGTCATTGATGAGATAGGAATTGTAAGAGACGCCTTCCCTGGTGATCGGCCAGAGGCCTTCAAAGAGGTCAGTGGTCCGGTCGTTGACTCCAATCCAGTAGACATCGGGCTTTATCTCGACAGCCGGCATCGTTATCACCTCCTGTGTTGAGCGAATTTATCATTTTAATCGGAGAAAACGGATTATGCAACGTCATTTTAAAAAAAGGTTCTCTTCCAGCTTAGTGTGGGTCAAATACACGGAAATGGAAGAAGCGACCTTTTATCCGGACTGAAACCTGCTCCTTCCCAAATTCTTTTTACAAGAGCCATTGTTTTGTGGTAAAAAATACGGAAAATACGAACACGAATTTGGGTTCTGGATGAAGGAGAGGAAGATGCAAGGGCTGGAAGAAAGGGCACGGGGAGTCTGGGGGTCTAAAATCGCTTTCATCTTTGCCGCGGCCGGCTCGGCCATCGGGCTGGGCAACATCTGGCGGTTTCCGATGATGGTGGGCAAAAGCGGAGGGGCTGTCTTTGTCCTGGTCTACATCCTCGCTGTGGCCCTGATCGCCTTCACCGTGATGCTGGCTGAATTGACGCTCGGACGCCACGCCCGGCGAAACCCCGTTGGCGCCATCGATTTCATCAAGCCCCGCTCTCCGTGGAAGCTCATCGGCTATCTGGGAATCATCACTGGCGTCTGCATCCTCTCCTATTATTCGGTGGTCGCCGGTTGGGCTGTTGGCTACCTGTTCAAGAGCGCAGCCGGTGCCTTCAGAGGGGACGTCACGGGTGAAATGACGGATAAAATCTTCAGCGATTTTGTGGCCAACCCCTTTCTGGTCCTCCTTCTCCTTTTTGTGGTCATTGGTCTCACCACCTTTATCATTTCGAGAGGAGTCAAGAGCGGAATAGAGAGGTGGACAAAAGTGCTGATGCCCATCCTTCTCCTCTTAATCCTTTTTCTCGCAGTGAGAGCCCTGACGCTCCCCGGAGCTGAAAAGGGCGTGGCCTTCTATCTCAAGCCCGACTTTTCCAAGCTCAACGGCACCGTCATTCTTTTTGCCCTGGGACAGGCCTTCTTTTCTTTGAGCCTGGGCATGGGAACCATGATCACTTACGGCAGTTACATCTTGAAATCGGACAACCTGGTTTCCTCGGCCGGGTGGGTCTCTTTCTCCGACACCATGATCGCCATCCTGGCCGGTTTCATCATTTTCCCGACTCTCTTCGCGATTCCGGGCATCGAGCCCTCCACCGGACCCGGCCTTGTCTTCAAAGTCCTTCCTCTCATATTCTCCAAGATTCCCGGCGGTCAGATCTTCGGGTGTCTCTTTTTTGCCCTGCTCTCCGTGGCGGCTTTAACCTCAACCATTTCCCTGCTGGAAGTTCCGGTGGCTTTTCTGGTGGATGAGCGGAGCTGGTCGCGAAAAAAAGCGGCTCTCCTGGTAGGCTTTTTCTCCTTCGTCCTCGGCATTCCTTCGGCTCTCTCCGCCGGTGGGCAGAAATTTCTGACCAGGATCGACTTCCTGGGACTGTTTGACTTTATCTTCGGCAACATCTCCCTGGCTTTCGGGGCTTTCCTGATCTGCCTCTTCGTGGGCTGGGTCTGGGGTGTTCAGAAAGCCATCCGGGAAATCCGCAGCGGAAATCCCCGTTTCACAATCCGGCCGCTCTGGGTTTTCTCCATAAAATTTCTTTCGCCGATCGCCATCATTTTCATCCTCATCTTCATTAAAACCATCGCTTCCGGATAAAGGATGCCCATGAAGAAAAAAACATTGGCCGTCATCTTCTTCATTCTCTTTATCGGCAGCTCCCTCTCGCATGCCGCCGATCTCAAAGGCCGGGTGGTCCATCTCCCGCAGCAAAAGCCGTACTCCCATGGTTCGATTCTCCTCACTCCCCGCGGTGCCGAAGAGTACATCAAGGCCGAGATCGACAGAGAAGGAGGTTTTGTTTTCCGGGGGCTCAAACCCGGGAAGTACACTCTGAAGTTGGACCTCTACAGCGTGACTCCTGAGGGAGGTGAAAAAGAGGTCGAAATCACGGAAGAGCATGAAACACTGGACGTCACCCTCCCCATCTCTCTCTCTGTTCTGGACAAAGCCCTCGTCTTCACCAAGGAGGCGAGCGATTTCATCTGGTTCCCTTTGATGGTTTGTCTCCTTCTGGCCATCGGAGTGAGCCTGACCATCCTCACCCGGCTGATCCAGGTCAGGCGGCTCGCCCTTTCTTTAAAGATGGTGCTCCGGGGAGCTCTGCACAAGGACAAGCCTGACAAAGAAGAGGGAGACATCTCCCCTTATGCCGCCCTGATGACGGCTCTGGCGGCAACGGTGGGCAACGGGAACATCGCCGGAGTGGCGACCGCCATCGCCACCGGCGGACCGGGCGCTCCGGTCTGGATGTGGATCGCCGGGTTCCTGGGCATGGCCACCAAGTACGCGGAGGGATTCCTGGGCGTCAAGTTCAGGATCAAGAACCCTCGAGGAGAGATGTCCGGAGGCCCGATGTATTATGCCCGCCACGGCATCAAAAACGAGAATGTGGCCAAATTCATGGGCATGTTTTTCGCCGTCTGCGGTGCCTTCACCTGCCTCTTCGGAACCGGGAACATGGCCCAGTCCAACTCCATGGCCCTGGCCTTCAACGACCAGTTCAACGTGCCCTTCTGGCTCTCCGGGCTGGTCATCACCACCATGGTCGGAGCGGTCATCCTGGGCGGAATAAAGAGAATCGGAGGAGTCTCCGAGCGGCTGGTGCCGACCATGATCATTCTCTATTTCGGCGGCGCCGTCGTTGTCATTCTGGCCAACATCATCCATCTGCCCGACGCCCTGGCCGTAATTTTCAAGTCCGCTTTCTCCGTCAAAGCCGCCGGAGGAGCAATGGTCGGGACTTCGGTCAAGCTGGCCATCAGCATCGGAGTGAGGAGAGGGCTCCTCTCCAACGAATCCGGCCTCGGCTCGGCCGCCATCGCCCAGGCCTCCTCAAAGTCCTCAGACCCCTCCCGAAACGGCCTTATCGCCATGACCGGGACCTTCATCGACACCCTGGTCGTCAACACCCTGACCACCCTGACCATCGTCATCACCGGGATGTACCTGAAAACGGCGACGTTCGGCTCCTCGGAGGGGCTGACCTCAACGGCCTTGACCGCGGCCGCCTTCAGCTCTGTCATCCCCTTCGGAGGATATATCATTGCCCTGAGCTCTTTTCTCTTCGGTTACTCCACGCTTCTCGGCTGGTGCTATTACGGTGAAAAGTGCCTGGAATACATCTTCGGAGTGCGGATTGTCTATCCCTACCGGGCCGCCTTCATCATCCTTCTCTTCATCGGCGCCAACATCCAGGGAGCGCACCTGAACATCATCTGGTATATCGGGGACATGGCCAACGCCTTCATGGCCTTTCCCAACCTGGTCTCGTTGATTTTTCTCGCCGGACTGACGGGCAAAATCACCACCGAATATTTCTACAAAAAGAAAAAAATTCCGAAATTCTGAATGGCATCCAGGCGGATTGTGAATTGATTCTCATGGCCGGACGAGGTAAGATGAAAAATAAAGTCAGTCGAGGACTCCGATGAGCAGGGTGCGCCGCATCTTCTTCATGACAGCCATCCTTTCCCTCTTCCTTTCTCCCCCCACTTCCGGCCAGCAGGATGTCAGCGAATACCAGAAACGCCTGGATGAAATCAAGCAGCAGATCAACCGGCTGCGGTTCAAAATCGATGAAGAATCGAAAAAGGAATCGTCCTTCCTCTCCAGGCTGGACACGATCAGCTTTAATAAAAACCTGCTCAGGAAAGAGATTGACCTCGGCAGCCTGGAACTCCAGAAGCTCGATAACGAGCTCGCCTCCATCAAGAGAACAATTCCCCTGCTGAAGGCAAAGCTGGAGGAGGAAAAAGCATCCATCGAGAAAACCTTAGTCACCCTCTACAAGTTCGGGCGGCTGGGCACGCTGCACTTCATTCTTCGGGCCGAAAACATCAATACTTTTATTACTCATAATAAACATCTCACTCTCCTCGCCCGTCACCAGGAAAAAATCATCGCCAGTTACCTCGACACCCTGAACGAGCTCAAACTGGCTGAAGAGGAGCTGGAATCAAAGAAAGTGAAACACGACGATCTCCTCAAGATCGCCAGAAAGAAAAGGGAAGATCTCGAAGTCCAGGAGAGAAAACACAGAGCCCTGATCAGCGAGACAAAGCAAAATAAAAAGCTCCATCTGCAGGCCCTGGAAGAACTGAGCCAAAGGGAAGCTCAGCTTCAACTCCTCATCGAAAAGCTCACCAGGGAAGAAGTCGCCTTGCCCATTGCGATTGTCCCCCTCTATGAGAAAAAAGGGACGCTCCCCTGGCCGATCGAAGGAGAAGTGGTCACCTCTTTCGGGAAAGAAGTCCATCCGCAGTTCAAAACGGTGACCATGAACAACGGCATCGAAATCGCACCCAGGAAAAACACTATCGTGGTCAAAGCCGTCCATACCGGGAAAGTCGTCTACTGCGACCACCTCCAGGGCTACGGCAACCTGATCATCATCGACCACGGCATGAACTTTCATACCCTCTACGGACACTGTCTGGAGTTCCTGGTCAAGAAGGGTGAGCTGCTCAAGACAGGGCAGCCCATCGCTCTCGTCGGCGACACCGGTTCCTTCAAGGGAATAACCCTCTATTTTGAAATCCGGGAAAAAACAAAGCCCTCCGATCCCTTGCAATGGCTGAAGAGAAGATGATACAATCAAACTTCTCCGGATGACCAAGAACAGAACGCGAATTCTCCTCATCACCGTCCTCTGCGCCCTCTCCGTCATCCTTCTCTTCGAGAAGTTTGTTCCCCGCATTTCATCCCGGCACAATCCCTACAAAAGCTTCGAACTTCTGGACAGGGTGGTCTATCTGCTCAGGAGGGATTACATCGAAGAGCCAGAGCCGGGCCAGGCGATGAAAGGCGCTCTGAAGGGTGTGGTCGATTCCCTGGACGTTCTTTCCTGCTACCTGGACCGGGAGAGCGTGCTCGATTACATCCGCAGCAAGGATTCCGCTCTTTTCGATATCGGAGCCGTCCTCTACAAAAGATACGGGGCTTTCCCTCAGGTCATCGGCATCATCGCAAATTCTCCGGCCCAAAAAAGCGGGCTTGAGCCCGGTGACATCATCAGCGAGCTCGACGGCCAGCCGACGCGGATGATGAGCCTCGTCGAAATCCAGATCGCCCTCAAAGACAAAATCCAGAAGCCGGTCAAGCTCAGAGTCCTCAGAGGAACCGGGACGCTGGAAGTGACGGTGGAAAGGGAAGCCCTCTTCAATGCTCCGTTCTCCTTTGGTTCTGCAGAAGGGACCTGCGGAATCTTAACCATCCATCACCTCTATCCTCCCCTCGTGAAGATGGTAAAGGAAAAAATCGTTCCCCGGATAATAGCAGCCGGCAGCCCTCTGGTCCTGGATTTGAGGAACTGCCACGAAGGAGATGTCGCGGAAGCCTGCCGGCTCCTGAACCTTTTCCTCAGAGCTCAGAAGATCGGGTATTTCGAAAAAAAGGGGGGCCAACGGGAATACTTATCCTGCCCGGATCGACCCGAGCTTGAAAAACTGCCGGTGGTCGTCTGGACCAATCAAGCGACACTCGGGCCGGCAGAGATTGTTGCCGGAGTCATGAGGGAATTCAAGAGGGCGAAAATCATCGGGCTTCGAACCCCGGGTCTTGCCGCCCGGCAGAGTTTCTTTCCTCTCGAGGATGGCAGCGGGCTGCTGCTGACATCGGCAATCTTTTATCTGAATTCCGGAGGAAAAATCTGGGAGAACGGTGTCAAACCCGATGTCTCAATCGACGTTGAGGACCAGAGCCTCAGCGCCTACCTGACCAAGAGCTTCACCTTATTGCCCTGAAACGGACTGAATGCAGAAAGGCAGAAAAGCCAAGAGAACATACCTCCTTACCCCCTCATCCTTCTTCCTGGTCTTCGGCCTCCTTGCTCTCTTCTCGGTAGTCGGGCTGGACTACATCGGCTGGAGAAAAGGAGAGAAATCTTACCTCTTCGCCTCTTTCGCGGGAAAAGGGCAGGCTTCACCGGCCGCTGACAACCTCGAGCAGGTCATCCTGGAAAAAATCGCCTCCCACGGAATCCCATCTGAATCCATCCAGCAGTACAGGGACAACAAGGGAGTTCTGCATCTGATGGTCAACCTCTCTCTGAGTGAATTCGGCCGGATGGAGTCTGATCTGTTGAAAGAATTCCCCGGATGGAATGCCTCTGTTGTCCACAGAGAAGCGCAGGAGGGCGAAGACAAGAGCTATTACCTCTGGCATGTGGACGGGGACCCGAGCCTCATCATTCTCTTCTCCTGCACCAGAGAGAAACCCGCCGGGCCATCCCTGCCCGCCGCTGAAGCCAGAAACAAAGTGGCCATCATCGTCGACGACATGGGCTACAGCCTGAAAGCCATTCGGGACATCTGCTCTTTAAAAAAACCGGTGACGGTCTCGGTCCTCCCCTTCAGTCCCCTCGCACGGGAAACAGCGCAAATTGCCCATCAGAACGGCCTGGAAGTGATGCTTCATCTTCCGCTGGAATCGATCTGGCCTGAAGAGCATAATGACATGGAGGGGACCATTCGTTCCAGGATGAGCGAAGAGGAAATCATTGAGACCCTCGAGGCCGCCCTCGATCAGCTTCCCTACATCCGGGGCGTCAACAACCATATGGGCTCGAAAATCACGGCGGACAGGGACATGATGAGAGTGATTCTCCAGCGGCTCAAAAGCCGACGCCTCTTTTTCATCGACAGCCAGACAACAGCCCGCTCTGTCGCCTACAAAACAGCACAGGAATTAAAAATCCCCAGCGCTTACCGCCATGTCTTCCTCGACGGGGAGGCAAACGAGGATTACATCAAAGGCAAACTGCTCGAGCTCTTCCGCCTGGCCCGGAGAAATGGAAAGGCAGTCGGCATCTGCCATCCCCGCGAAGAGACGCTGAAGGTCCTCAAGGAGAACTTCCATCTCGTGGAAAAATATCAGCTCGAACCTGTCTTTGCCTCTCAGATTGTTCAATGACGGCGATCCTCTTATGACGGCATGGTCTGATTTGTTGAGGTACACCCTCTTTCTATTGTAAGGTGAAAGTGTCAATCAGATAAAACATGACAACATAGAAGAGGAGCAAGACCGCGACGATCATCCCTTTCAGGACAATCCTCCCCGCTAATTTCCTGCGGATAAAAAAAAGAAGCTGGCAGAAGGCAAAAATCTCAAGAGCAAAAGGCAGGAATCCCGTGTATCCGAAAACAGGCATCTCAAACACTCGCCAGAAATCGAGGTAAGGAAGCGAGTATTCCCAGCGGGAGATTGTCCAGTAATTCCAGAATTCCCATAAGAACCCTGCCGCCAGCCCGGCTGACACCCAGCTCCAGAACCGCACCCACCGGCCTTCCAGGTCCCTGAGGATGGTTTCATTTTTTATCCGGAAGTTGACCGGCTCGAGCAGGAAAATGAAACAGAGCCAGACAAAGGGAAAAAAGAGGCTGGGCCAGGCCAGTGCGAGTAAGACGGAAGCAATCCCCAGCAGGAAAAAAAGCTTCAGAAGAAAAGGAGACGGCCTCAATTTGAACAGAGCGAGATCTCTTCCATGAAGGAGGCTTTCTGCAAACGCGGCCAGCTCCCTCATGGCGGGGATAACGGTCGCGAAAGCCACAAAGTAGCCAGCCCACCTGATCAGAAGGTTCGAAGGCAGATTGTGGTAAGTCCAGTTGTTGAGCCTCAAGTTCAACAGCTCGAAAATGAGCCAGACGAAAACAGAGACGAATGCCGTGAAGAGGACGGTTTTCGGAGATTCAGAGAGCGGGGACGCGCCACTTTTCCTGAAGTTCAAGCTGTCTATAATCAGAATGAACGACCACCAGGCAAAGGAAAAAAACCAGGTTTTCATGAAGGAGACCTGCAGGCCGAGGAGGACGGCTGAGAGAGCGAGGATGGAAAGTCCGACATACAGGTTCCAGCGGAATATTTTCTCTCTCATCCTCCCTCAACATAAACAAATCCAACGAAAAATGCAAAGCAGTCCCCCCTCACCTTTATCATGGAAAAAGAAATTTTCCCCCTGCTTGGAAGCATCTTTTTTTCCGGGGTAAGGGCCATTTCCTTTTGAAATAGGATGGGTGGCATGGGGTGTCCCCCGCAACGCCCGCAGCGGAAGGGCCCCACTGGGGGATGGGTGGAGCGAGGACGGACGGGGGACACCCCATGACAGGACCCATCCTAAAAAAATATTAGCTTCCCCCGGGGAAAAAGATGCTTCCTCCCTGCTTTGTTGTGTTGAATAATTCCAGGCCATCATTTATACTAAGGTGTATCGAGGAGGACAGAGATGAAAAGAGCAACATCAATTGCCGCATGCCTGATTGCTGCTTTCGCCCTGGCCATCGTGCACACGGGATGCGATAAGACTCCCAGTGTAACGGAACTGAAGACCTATCTTGAAGTCACCGAGATGAAAACAAAATGGGTCGACAAATACTATCAGCCCTGGCCGCAGAAGCTGAAACTCGTCCCTGTCATCTCTTTCAGGGTTAAAAACATCAGCGGCCGGACGCTCAGGCATGTCTACTTCAACGCTATCTTCCGCGAGAAAGGAGAGGCGGAAAACCTGGGTGATGACCTCCTTGCGGCCTTCGGAAAAAAACCTCTCCTTCCCGGAGAGGTGAGCGACGAAATCGTCATGAAGAGCAATTTCGGCGTCGAAGGAAAGAACCTCGCCCATTTCAAAAACAACCCGGCCTGGAAGCCGGTCACTCTCAAACTCTTCATCAAAATCAAAGGCTCCCGCTACGCCCTCCTGGGAGAATGGGACGTTTCCCAGGAAATCGATTTCGAGGAGCCGGAGCCGGTCGGTGCCTATAAAACAGAAAAAAAGGACATGGACTAACTCCGCTCTCTGGCATCCGGCCTCCAGAATGCCGTACTCCATCTTCAGAAAGGAAATCGATGAGTGCGATCATTCCTTCTAAGGGCTTTTTAACCAAAGGAAAAGGCCAGCACAAGGAAAAACTGGCCAGTTTTGAACAGGCACTCAGGGCCGCCGGCATCGCTCCTTTCAATCTGGTCAAGACCTCCAGCATCTTTCCTCCTTACTGCAAACTGGTCTCCAGGGAGGAAGGATTAAAGATGCTGAAACCGGGTCAGATTGTTTTCCTGGTGATGAGCGAATGCGCCACGGATGAGCCGCACCGACTCATTTCCGCTTCAGTGGGGCTGGCCCTCCCCAACGACTCCCAACTTTATGGTTATCTCTCCGAACACCACGGATTCGGACAGAACGAAAGAGAGGCCGGTCGCTACGCGGAGAGCCTGGCCGCCTACATGCTGGCCACAACGCTGGGAGTGAACTTTGACGTGCGGCAAATCTGGGATGAAGAAAAGAACCTCTACCGCCTGTCCGACAAGCTGGCCGTCAGAACCAAAAACATCACCCAGACGGCAACCGGCGAGAAAGAGCTGTGGACAACAGCCTTTGCCGCGGCCATTTTTATTCCATAAGGGTCAGAAATCCAGGGGGTTGGGTTTGAGGATCCGGATGTAGCTTTTTCTCCTCAGCTCCTCAAAATATTCCTCAAGCTTCTTCTGGCTCTTCTGGGTAAAAATCTTCTGCTCAATCTCCTTCCTGACTTCTTCGAAAGGGCGGGACCTTTCCTCCTTCCTCTCATCCAGCTTCAGCAGCATCCATCCGTTCCTGACCTGAAGCCAGGGGGTTATGTCCCCGACCTGCAGGTTCTCCACGGCCTCCTCCAGGATTTTTTCCAGTTCCCCTTTCCTGAAGCTTCCCAGGTCGCCCCCTCTCTCCTTTCCCGGCCCTTCCGAATAGACCTCAACCAGGGCAGAGAATTCCTCGCCTCCGGTTAGCTTTTTCGCAATTTCCCTTTTTTTGGCCTCGATCTCTTCATCATCTCTTTCCTCAGCCGAAAGGTAGATGGCTCGCAGCTTGTACTCCGGAGGCTCGATGAATTCCTTTGGGTGAAGCTTGTAGTAGTTGACGACCTCGGATTCATCGATGACGATCGTCCGGTGCACCTCAGAGATGATAACCGCTTCCTTTATCATGCTCTCCCTGAGCGCTCTCCGCCATTCTTCGGGATCAGTACCCTGCTGCCTCAGAGCCCGGTTCAACTCTTCCACCGAGTCGATATTGTTCTCTTCCATCAGATTGTCGATATAGAGCTTGATCTGCTCGTCGATATTCAGGTTTTTTTTCTTCGCCTCCTGCATGAGAAGCCGGTCGGTAATCATCATGTTTAACAGGTTGTCCCTGAGAAATTCAACCTGCTTTTCCAGGTCTTCACCCCGAAACTGAGCGCTGAGCATCTGGTAGCGGGCTTCGAATTCTTCCTTGTATTCAGAAAGGGTGATAATGTCATCATTGACGACAGCCACGATTTCTTCCACAACCTGCCGGCCGCCAACCCATGCGGCCAGAGCGGAGGTCAAGACTAAAACAGGAATCCAGCTTCGGTGTTTCATCCATCGTTCCTTTGATAGGGAAAAGACATATTCCATGGATAGAACGTCCAGTCCGTGGTTGTTTTCAATTCTTCAAAGTGGTCGGAAAGCCGCTGCTGAATTTTATGATTGCGCAATTTTGACCTGATGGATACTGCAGCCTCCTGCTCGGAAATCAGTTCGGGCTCAAATCTCTGATCAAGCCGGAAAATATGAAAACCATAGGCTGACTCTATGACCGGGCTGATATCGCCTTCCTGGAGATAAAAGACCACCTTTTCCATCTCGTAAGGAAGCTGACCCATCTCGAAGACGCCCATCTCCCCCCCCTTGAAAGCTTCCAGCCCGACCGACTCCTGACGGGCAATTCGCCGGAACTCCTCTTCAGAAGCTCCGCTCACCCTTTCGTAGATTTCGATGGCTTTATCCTCGCTCTTTAACAGGATCTGGCTGACTTTCACCCGTTCCGGCCGCAGGAAATCCCGCTTGCGGAGGTTATAGTATTCCTTGACCTCAGCATCGCTCACTGCGATATCCCTCACCAGTGCATAAGTATATTTCTCGATGAGCAGTCTGTCGAAGAGAATCCCGACCACGTCTGCATCCAGAGAAGACTCCTCATCGGGACCGATTTCTTTAGAAAACTTGGCCAGATATTCCCTTTTTTCCTCCTCGGTCAAAGACAAATTCTGATTCATGGCAGCCTCGAGGAAAATCTTTTCCTGGATAAAGTCATCGAACAGACGGCTCAGAGACGCGGCGGTCAGCGCCTTCTGGTCGTCTCCCAGTGTCGCCCTCACGTACTTTTCAAAGTCGGCGTTGGTGAAGAAGGAATTTTCGATTTTGAGAATGGTCTCGCTTATTTTCCGGGGGTCGCCCAGGTTAAAAACTTCAGCCTCACCGCCCGACTCATTCATTCTGCATCCGGAAGAAAAAAGAAAAAGGAAACATCCGGCGATGAGGAAGGATAGTGTTTTGTGTGGAACTGCCCTCATTTCTTTTGATCTCAAGTTATTATATTACATTCAGGATAACTCCTTCAAGATGGCAATGGTTTCATCCATCAGGCGCAACTCTTCCTGAGCCGGAAGAAGGAGGCTCATGACACCTTGAGGAGTGATCGTTCCCGAATATTTCCGGAGGAGGCTGGTCAGGCGCTTCAACTCGGCCGGGGAAGTGGGCAAAAATTGAAAGATGATCCGTCTTCCCGAGCGGTCGACGGTCTGAATTCTCAGCTTCTGCGCCAGGTGCTTGATCATCCCGTAGCGGAGGAGATTCTCGACGCTCGCCGGCAACGGGCCGTACCTGTCCCTCGTCTCCTCTCTGATTCCCTCGATCTCCTTTAAATTCTCCAGGGAGGAGACCCTCTTGTAGAGGTTCAGCCTCAGGTTGATCTGGGGAATATAGTTCTCCGGAATTCGGATGTCGGCCTTGATGTTGACCCTGCTCTTGACTTCCTCAGCGAGCTCTCCTTTGAGCTCCCTGACCGTCTGCTCCAGCATCTGGAGGTAATAATCAAACCCGACCGCTTCCATGTAGCCGTGCTGCTCGGCCCCCAGGAAATTTCCCGCGCCCCTGATCTCCAGGTCCTTGGCGGCCAGGCGAAACCCGGAGCCGAGCTCGGTGAACTCCTGGAGGGCTTTCAGGCGCTCCTTGGCCAGAGTGGTGAGTTCATGAAAGGGAGGAACGACAAAGTAGGCGACAGCCTGCCGGGAGGAACGGCCGACCCGTCCGCGGAGCTGGTAGAGCTGGGCCAGGCCGTAAAGGTCGGCCCGGTCAACAATCAGGGTGTTGACCAGGGGAATATCGATGCCGTTCTCGATGATGGTCGTGGAAACCAGGACGTTGGATTTCTGGTTGATGAAATCGATCATCCTCCGCTCGAGAATGGCGGCGGGCATTTTGCCGTGGATGACGGCGACTCTCGCCTGCGGCACGAGCCTCTCGATCATCCTGACCACCCTGTCGATGTCTTCGATCCGGTTGTGAACGTAATAGATCTGGCCTCTCCGGGCCAGTTCCGTCTTGATGGCGGAAGCGATGAGCTTCGGGCCGAACGGCGTCACCACGGTGTGAATGGCCAGCCTGTCTCTGGGAGGTGTCTCGATGAGACTGATATCCCGAAGCCCGGTCAGAGAGAGGTTGAGCGTGCGGGGAATGGGAGTGGCGCTCATGGTCAGGACATCAACGCTGGTCTTCAGCTCCTTGATTTTTTCCTTGTGATGGACTCCGAATCTCTGTTCTTCGTCGATGATCAGCAAGCCCAGGTCATGGAACTGAACGTCTCTGGAGAGAAGCCGGTGAGTGCCGATGATGATGTCGACCAGCCCCTTTTTCAGGTCCTCGAGGATCTTTTTCTGCTTGCTTCGTGTCTGAAGGCGGGTGAGGCCTTCGATCCTGACCGGGAAGAGGACCATTCTGTCCTTGAAGGTATAGAGGTGCTGACTGGACAGAACAGTGGTCGGGCAGAGCACCGCGACCTGCTTCCCATCCATCACCGCCTTGAAGGAAGCCCTCATCGCCACTTCGGTCTTGCCGTAGCCCACATCGCCGCAGATAAGCCGGTCCATGGGTGATTCTGACTCCATGTCCATCATGATCTCTTTGATGGTTTTCAGCTGGTCTTCGGTCTCCTGATGGGGGAAGGTCCGCTCGAACTCAAACTGCCAGGAACCGCCGGGACTGAACCGGAATCCTTTGACCGCCTTCCGCCGGGCGTAGAGCTGGAGGAGCTCTCTGGCCAACCTCTCGATGGCTTTTTTGGTCCGGGCTTTTGTCCTCTCCCAGGCGGGGCTGCCCAGCTTGTTGACCAGGGGAGCGGCTGAGCCGACCACTGAGTATTTCTGGACCAGGTTGAGGTCTTCAACCGGCACATAAAGCTTATCCTCATCTCTGTATCTGATCTCGATAAACTCCCTGTTGTCTGTATCGACATCGAGCCTGATCAGGCCCCGAAAAATCCCGATGCCGTAATCGGCATGGACAACATAATCGCCGGCTTTGAGGTCCTGGAAATGGGAAAGAAAAGGCTTGACCGCGGGCCGGGACACGACCACTTTTTCTTCAGTGAAGATGTCTTTTTCTGAGAAAAAGACGATTTTTTCTCTGGGGTAGCTGAACCCGCGCTGGAGGTTCCCGACGAGAAGGACCACCGCCCCATTCCTGGGAACAACCTCAGGCCCGGCCGACTCAAGGTGCAGAATCTCGTGATGGGAGAGAAGAGTGGTGAATTTCCTGCGCACCTCGGGGCTCGAAAAGTAGATGAAACACCTCTCTCTTTCCTCCTGGAGCTTTGCCAGGTATTTCAAGAAGAAGGGGATCTTGTTTTTAAACTGGGGAACGGACTGGAAGGGGAGGACAAACGTCTTTCTGCCCTTCCTGGCCGCAAGCTGGTTCCAGGAGATTGAGGATTCTTTGATTTTTTCCCACAGGGAGGGAGGATACATTTCTCGAGGAGGCAGGCAGAATTTGTGATCCTTGACCAGCTGGGCATATTGCTCCTCCATGTCCTTGCGACTTTCCTGCCATTGCTTCTCGACCTCTTCAACATTGTCAATGATCACCAGATAATCTTTGAGATAATGGTGAAAAGGAACGAAGTGCTCTCTATGGAGAAGGGAAAGATAGAAAAAAGAAGGGAAAAGGTCTCCCTGATCCAGTCTGGCGCTCTTCTCCCTGATGTCCTTCGCGCTGGCGCCATTCTGCCTGCTCAGGGCCAGCCCTCTCCATTCTGAGAGGAATTGGGGGGAGCTCGGAAATTCCCGCAAAGAGGGAAGAACGACGCGCTCAACCTTCCTTATCGACCGCTGAGAGGAGGGGTCGAACTCCCGAATCGAACGGACCTCTTCCCCGCTGAGCTCGATGCGAAAGGGAGCCGGTTCCCAGGGAGAAAAGACATCGATGATGCCGCCGCGGAAGGCGTACTCACCCGCCGAATTGACCAGATCCTCCCTGGAGTACCCGAACCCGGCCAGCGTCTCCACCAGGCGATCCCGCTCCCGCGTCTCTCCTGTCTCCAGGCGTAAGAAGAGACGGTGGAGGTTTTGAGAGTGGGGAAAAGGCTTGAGCAGACCGAAGAGGTTGGTCACCACCAGGGATGGAGGGCGGTGAAGCAGGGCGTAGAAAAATCTCATCCTCAATGAGATGGCTTCGAGCGGAGGAGAAAACTCCAGGTAAGGATTCTCCGAAAGCGACGGAAGCGTCGCCAGGCGAATTTCGGAAGAAGCCTCGGACAGGAAGAACCGGCATTGTTCCTGCATGTCGGGAAGCGATGAAGTGGAGGGTTGGATGAAGATGATTTTCTTCCCGGATTCCCTGAAAAAAAGGGAAAGAAAGTAAGGCTTTGAAGGCTCGATGATGCCCGAGATGCGCAGGCCGTTCTCGCCCTTCCGAACAGCCTGGAGAAGCCTCTGGAATTCTTCGCTTTCCTTTAGAAAGTCCAGACTCATCCTCCTATTATACCCAAGGCCATCCACAAGTGAAGTGCGATGGCGTGAGCATGACTTTTTTCGAGATAAGGGTGAGGGTTGAGGATTCGTCGGACGCTCGTTTTCCCCGGCGTGGAAAACGAGCTCCCATTCCGCTTTCGCTCTTCTCTCCTCCGGGGAGAAACCATGCCCGCTCAAGCTTCCATAGGGCCCTCCTCACCCTTTTGATTGCCTGGCTATCACGGATTTGGAAAGGCTTCCCAAGATGGGCAGGATGACGCCTTTTTAGAGCTCTTTTTTGGATGGGTCCTGTCACAGAAGGAAAGCGGGAGTTTTATCCTCTGCAGTCGAGAATCTTCAGTAAGAAAAGAGAAGGACAGCTCGAGCCCGTCGGCCGGGCAAATGGCTTACATCCTCCACCAGTAGGAGAATTTGACAAACACGCTGTAGCTGGTCTGGCCGTAGCGGCCGAACTCGTTCTCCAGATAATTGTTATCCACTCCCAGGAAGAAAACGGTTCCCGGCCTCAGGATCCAGCTCGCCAGCAGGCTTCCGTAGATTTGCTTGCGGTAGTGATTGTAATCGAGGATGGCCCTCAGGGAGAGGGTCTTGGACAACTGATAGGTCGTTCGCTGGCGGATGACAGCGTAATCGAAGAACTGCTCTCCTCCCCATTTGTCCCAGAAGGTCTGCTTTCTGAAGCTCAGCGAAGTCTGGAGTCTCTTGTTCGGTTTGAGTGTGAAATAGATGATGTAGATGTTGCTGTAGCCGACAAAGGGATCATCGGGATCATAAAAGATACTTTGACCGGTCTGAAAATAGAACCCAAAGGGCAGCCATTTGATCAGGTTGGTGTTCGCCTCCGTGCTGAACACGCTCTGGTTGAAGTCGACTCCGCCGTACCTTTCCATTGTGTTCCGGAAGGAAAAATACACCTGGCTGAATTCTGTGAACCTCAGCTGGAGGGAAGTCCTCATCCACTGGTCCTCCATTGTCTCACCGAAATACGAGTAGCGCATTCCCGCGTTGAAGGAGACAGTGACCTGATTCAGGTATTGCTTCTCCGGATAAAACCGGAAGGAAGTATAGGTCCCCAGCGACTTGTAATCCACGCGGTTGATAAAGCCGGAGGAGGCTTCGAAGTCGGGATGAATGGACATCCAGTACACCCCGCCGGTCCACGGCTTGGAAAAGTAGGAAAAATCGGCATAAAGGGCGGGCACGACACCCGACTCCTCTTCCTCGAACTTTGTCTTTGAGCCAATGGCCTGGAAGGAGAAAAAGAAAGCGTTTTTGAACTTGAACTGTCCGTCAACACCCACCACCCGGTTGTAAGAACCGTCGATCTCCTTGTCGGCCAGGCAGAAGCCAAAATACGATTCCTTGAAAACGTCTGTCTTCAGCCGGAAGATGTTGAAGAGGGCGTTCTCACTCCCCTGGCCCCCGCCGTTATGGACATCCCAGAGGCTTTCGGTGGGGCTGGTGTCGTAGGCGGAGAGAAGCCCGTAGGTGAATCGGCCCGTTTTCCCGGTCAGTCGGGCTCCGGCCAGGGGGGCGATGATCCTTCGAGTGTAGACCATCTCGATCTGGGGAAACTGGAAAATCTCCATTCCTTCCAGGAAAAAGGGCCTCTTCTCTGGATAATAGAGGGCGAACCTCTGGTTGATGTCAATCTGGGGCGCGTCAGCCTCGATGTGGCTGAAATCGGGATTCAGGGTCAAATCCATCGTCAAATCGGAGCTGATCCCCCATTTGAAGTTCACCCCCGGCTGGAGGTCAACTTTTTTCTCTTCCCTGGTGGAAAGCGAGGTGACCACGGGCATGAACTCAAAATTTCTCCCTTTCTCCACCTCGCCCTCAATCAGAATCTCTGAGCCCTGACAGAGCAGGCCCGGAATCGACTTGGAGACCGCAGGCCAGGAGATGATTTCTCCGTTGCGGGCGATATTCCTGACAATCAGGGCTCCCCAGACCTTGTTTTCCACATCGGGGAAGCGGATGCTCTTGAAAGGGATGGCTATCTCCACCGTATAGCCCTGGTCATCGATTCGCCCATCAGAGTAAAAAACCGTATCCCAGCTGGGGTCCATCATATCGTTGCCGCCTTCCTCTGTCCGGATGAGATCCATCTGGATGCCCACCGGATTGACCACGAACAGGAAGGCGCGGCGCTTCTCGTTAAAAGTGTCCAGAAAGATGCCCACCCAGTCATCCTCGATGACGTTATCCCGCTGGGTGATGGTGGCTCTGATTTTCCTGGGGTCCGACTCAAAGCAGCGGACGGCAATATAGAGATTCTTTCTATCATAGCCCAGATAGGCCACCGTTCTCTCAGAAGGAATTCCCTTTTCCTTCGGGGTAAACTGAAGAAAATTCTCTATCTTCAATGCTTCCTCTTCCCAGACGGGGTTTTCCAGAACTCCGTCGATCTTCGGTGCTTCGGAAAACTTCGGGATCCTGAGGGATTCCGCTGATTCCTGGGATGAAGCCGGAGAAAACGAAGCCAATCCACAGCAAAACAATACAACAGCTAAAAACCTTCCTCTTTTTTTGATCATGTCCGTCACCTCGATTTCCAGGTCTCTGCTCTTTTTTGCATCATCATTTTCGCTACTATAAACGAATAAACAGGCGAAAAGGTTCAATCCTGAGAAGAGAATCCGATGCGATGAGAGTGATGAAAAACGAATATGTCAGGGAGTCAAAGGGAAGCCGGAAGGCCTAAGAGCCTTCCAGGAATGAAATCTCCCACTCTCCCGACTCCCACTGTTTGATCTCGACCATCTCCCCTTCCATCCGGCATCTGTAAACTTCGAACGTCTTCCCCGTTATTCTGTCAATGGCTCTCTTCCGGGAGATCACCTTCTCTATCCGGAATTCCCTGCTGCCGATAACCACTGCCCTGGGAGTCTCCTCTCCCCTGTATCCGGAATAAAACCGCAGTTCGAAATTGACGGCCTTCGCCTCTTTGTCCCAACTCACTATCCTTGTCCTTTTCTGTCAATTCCGGAGAGTCTCTTCCATTTTAAACCGTTTTCAGCTCTGCTGTCCATCAGTTTCCCGCGGAAGTAAGCATTTTTTTCCTGGGGTAAGGGGCATTTCCTTTTGAAATAGGATGGGTGACATGGGGTGTCCCCCGCAACGCCCGCAGCGGAAGGGCCCCACTGGGGGATGGGTG